>NZ_JBVVPX010000001.1:164176-309943 GCF_055811375.1 Mesorhizobium sp. WSM4848 | reverse complement strand
ACTTTGTGCCCCCCCGGGGGGGGCGCGGCCCCCCCCCCCCCCCCGCGGCCGCCCCGCCCCCCCCCCCGCGGGGGGGGGGGGGGGGGGGGGGGGCGGGGCCCCCCCCCCCGCCGGTTCAGGATGCAAAGGCCGAGCTGGCGCGCATCGAAACCGAGGCCCGCACGCTGGCCAAGATCCTGAATGCCGCAAGCGGCGACCTCTTCCCGTCCGTGCTGGAGCAGATCAGCGTCGAGCGCGGCTACGAGACGGCGCTGGGCGCCGCCCTTGGCGAAGATCTCGATGTGCCGCTCGACCGCAGCGCGCCGGTGCATTGGGGCCAAAGCGAGGTTCAGCCCGGCGACGCCGCTCTGCCCGAAGGCATCAGGAGCCTTGCCAGCGTCGTGCGCGCGCCGGCGCAACTGGCCCGCCGATTGGTGCAGATCGGCATCGTCGACGCTGCTGAGGGAAGACGGTTGCAGGCGCAGCTTGCTCCCGGGCAGCGGCTGGTCAGCCGCGAAGGGGCGCTCTGGCGTTGGGATGGTTTCACCGCCAGCGCCGACGCGCCGACCGCCGCCGCGCAGCGGCTGGCGCAGAAAAACCGGCTGGCCGAGCTCGACGCCGAGGCGGTCCACGCGAACCGCATGCTGCGCCAGGCCGAAGAGGCCCTTGCCCATGCCGAGCAGGCGCTTGCCCAGGCGAGCGAGGCCGAGCGCAAGGCCCGTCAGGCCGGGCGTGATGCCCAGCATGGGCTGGACGCCGCCCGCAACGCGCTGGCCGAGGCCGAGAAGGCCGGCGGCGAGCTGTCGAGCCGGCGCGCCGCACTTGACGAGGCGCGCGCGCGCATCGTCGACAGCCATGAAGAGACGGCGGCGGCTTTCGTCGAGGCCGAGATGCTGCTGCAAAGCGCTCCCGATCTCGGTGATCTGCAGTTGCAGCTCGATCAGTCGGCCGCCAACGTCGCTCGCGACCGCGCCACCCTTGCCGATGCCCGCGCCGTCCATGAAGGCTTGAGGCGGGAAGCCGAGGCGCGCACGCGCCGCCTCGACGCCATCGGCGCGGAACGCCGCAACTGGCTGGAGCGCGCCGAAAACGCCTCGACGCAGATCGCCGCACTCGGCGAACGCAAGGCCGAGGCCGAAGCCGAACGCGAAAGGCTGGCCGACGCACCCGACGAGATCGACGCCAAGCGGCGCGCCTTGCTGTCGCAGCTTGCCGAAGCCGAAAGCCTGCGCCAGGCCGCCGGCGACAGGTTGCAGGAAGCGGAAAACAAGCAGTCCGAACTGGACAAGGCCGCGACGTCAGCGATCCAGTCGCTGGCCGAGGCGCGCGAAACCCGCGTCCGCGCCGAAGAGCGGCTGACCGCTGCCGACGAAAGACGGCTCGAGGTCGAGGCGCGCGTCCAGGAAACACTGAACACGCCGCCGCATCTGGTCATCCGTCACACCGGCCTGGAGGCCGACAGCCCGATGCCGGAGATGACTGAGATCGAGCGTCAGCTCGACCGGCTGAAGATCGAGCGCGAGCGGCTAGGCGCCGTCAATCTACGCGCCGAGGAAGAGCAGAAGGAACTGTCGGATCGGCTGGAGACCATCGTTTCCGAACGCGAGGACATCATCGAGGCCATCCGCAAACTGCGACAGGCGATCCAGAGCCTGAACCGCGAAGGCCGCGAACGGCTGCTGGCTGCCTTCGACGTGGTCAATGGCCATTTCCAGCGGCTGTTTTCGCATCTGTTCGGCGGCGGCACGGCGGAACTGCAACTGATCGAGTCCGACGATCCGCTCGAGGCCGGTCTCGAAATCCTTGCGCGGCCACCCGGCAAGAAGCCGCAGACGATGACGCTGCTTTCCGGCGGCGAGCAGGCGTTGACGGCGATGTCGCTGATTTTTGCCGTGTTCCTGACCAATCCCGCGCCGATCTGCGTGCTCGACGAAGTCGACGCACCGCTCGACGATCACAATGTCGAGCGTTTCTGCAATCTGATGGACGAAATGGCGGCCACCACCGAGACGCGCTTCGTCATCATCACGCACAACCCGATCACCATGGCCCGCATGAACCGGCTGTTCGGGGTGACCATGGCCGAGCAGGGCGTCAGCCAGCTCGTGTCGGTCGACCTGCAGGCGGCCGAGGCTCTGCGCGAAGCGAGCTGACGCGTCGACCGCACAGCTTGTCGGTAGCGCCTATTGGCTGTAGCACGAACTGAGACGGTCCCTCATTCGGATCTAGCATTTTGATGTTGCGCATAATCCTTTCCGAAATCGATCTCGACTTCGCGATCATGTGCCAGCATATGCACGGAGAACCTTGTTGCCCATACTTGTCACCGGAGCCGCGGGATTCATCGGCAGCCATGTTTGCCATCATCTCCTGAGCAGGGGGGAAGCGGTCGTCGGCGTCGACAATATGAACGACTATTACGACCTGGCGCTCAAAAAGAGGCGCCTCGCCCGCTTGCAGCCTCACAAGGACTTTTCATTTCACCAGATCGACATCGCCGAGCAGGGCGCTCTTGCCGACGCTTTGGCCGGGCAAGGCATAGTCAGGATCGTCCATCTCGCCGCTCAGGCGGGTGTGCGCCATTCACTCGACAATCCGAGGCTCTATGTCCGTTCCAATGTCGTCGGCCATCTCGAAGTGCTCGAATTCTGTCGCGCGCAGCCCGCGTTCGAGCATCTGGTCTATGCCTCGTCGAGCTCGGTCTATGGCGGCAACCGAAAGGTGCCGTTCAGCGAGACCGATCAGGTCGACAAGCCCGTCTCGCTCTACGCCGCCACCAAGAAAACAGATGAATTGATGAGCCATACCTACGCCCATCTCTTCGGGGTGCCGCAGACCGGCTTGCGATTTTTCACCGTCTACGGTCCCTGGGGCCGGCCCGACATGGCCTATTGGATTTTCACCAAGGCGATGCTCGAAGGCAAGCCGATCCGGGTGTTCAACAATGGCGAGATGTGGCGGGATTTCACTTATGTCGACGATGTGGTGAGAGCTGTCGTTGCCGTGCTCGACAAGCCGCCATCGGCTGAAGTTCCGCCGATCAGGCTCTACAATGTCGGCAACAACCGGCCGGTGCGGCTCGGCGATTTCATCGACACTCTGGAAAAACTGCTCGGCGTAAAAGCGATCCGCCACAGCGAGCCGATGCAAAGCGGCGATGTCGAGCAGACCTATGCCGACATGACAGCGCTGGAGCGCGATTTCGGTTTCAGGCCGAGCGTTTCGACAGAAGACGGGCTGAAAAAATTCGTCGACTGGTATCGGTCCGAATGGGCTAAGAGATCGCCGACAACGTGACTGCGGCCTGCGGGTCGTCGCCTGCGGGTCTTCGCGTTTGCGGCCCAAGGCCGCGGCTTCGCTCCAGTCGCCGCTCGATCATCGCCTCAGCCCGGCCATGAACGTCTTTACGCGGGCAGGGTCGACCTGGTTCCACCAGACGCCGTCATGCTTCAGTGCGCTGGCGATGATGACGCCGTCGACGATGCTAAGGATATCGTTGGCATTGTCGGGCGTTACGCCGCTGCCGACCAGAGTCGGCAGGCCGGCTGCCTCTTTGATCATGCTGATATAGCTCAGATCCGCAGCGTGCCCGGTGCGTTGACCGGTCGCAACGATGGCGTCGGCGTCGAAAAAGACCAGATCCTTGACCAGTTCCTCCACCGGGCGGTCGGCAACGATCGCGTGCGCGCCGTGCTTGACATGAGCATCGGCGAAAACGCGGATGCCGTTGGCGCGCAGCTTGGCGCGGTAGCGTGCTGCGCGACCCGACTCCCCCTCGACAAAACCCTCATTGGCGACATAGGCATTCGCCCATTGATTGACGCGGATAAAGCCCGCGCCAGCGGCGCTGGCGATCGCAAGGGCAGGGATCGCAGCGTTAGCGAGCACATTGATACCGACCGGCTTGCCGAGCTCGCGGCGAATACGGTCGGAGATAACAGCCATATAGGCCGCTGTCTCGGGTCCGATATCGTCAGGTTTGGCAAACGGGATGTCGCCATGATTCTCGACGATCACGCCGTCGCATCCGCCATCGAGATAGGATCTCGCATCGTCCAGACCGCGCTGATAGATCGCCTCGACCGCCTCGCCGTCATAGCGTGGGGCGCCGGGAAGCGGCGACAGGTGAACGACGCCGATCACCACCTTGGTGCGGCCGAAAAGTTCTACGAGCGCGTCGCCGCCTGATTGACCGAGTTGGGTCATGAGAGCTCCGTTTGATCGATGAGCGCCGCCATTTCAGACGCGGAAGGACAGGATATCAATGTGCCCGGGCGAGTCACCGCAATTGCGGCAGCCGCGAGCGCGAATTTCAGTCCTGAGGTAACCGACATGCCCTTGGCAAACCCGCCGGCCAGACACCCGCAAAATACATCGCCGGCGCCGCTGGTGTCGAGCGCCTCGACGCGTGGCGCCGGCAAACGAAGCGATCCCCTCCGGTCAGGGTCAAGGACGAGACAACCTTCCGCGCCAAGGGTGATCACGACTGTCCCGGCGCCTTTGGCCGCCAGCGCGTCGGCAGCGGCTGACATGTCATCTTGGCCGGTCAGCGCTTTCGCCTCGGATTGATTCACCACCAACACCTCTGCCAGGCCGAAATCAGGCAGAGCCGCCGCATCGATAGGGCTGACGTTGAGGACGGTGCGCGCGCCATTTTCCCGTGCCGCCCGCAGGCAGGCATCTATAGCGGCGCCCCGCAAATTTCCTTGGCAGACAACGATGTCGCCTGAAGCGATGCGGCGCGCAAGTGCGGTCTGCGCGATCGGATCGAACACTTGGCTGCAGGCGACGCCGCTGACGACGAAGTTCTCGCCGCCGGCCTCAATGACGATGGTCGAGCGGTCGCTTGGCAGGTCGAATTCAATCGCCTCGAGGTCAGACAACTCCCTGTCGAGGCGGCTCCTGATCCACGCGCCTGCGCGGTCCTTGCCGAGCGCCGTCCAGAACGTCACCGCAGCACCCGTGCGCGCGGCCGCAACAGCCTGGTTTGCTCCCTTCCCGCCGAGGCCATCGGCGCAGCTGGAGGCGTTCAAAGTCTCGCCGGCAGCAGGGAAGCGGCCGACGCGAAAAATCGTGTCGACGCAGGCGTTGCCGACGACATGGACATGCATCGCTCAGCTCTCACCGGTCGCCCAGCTCAGCATCTGCTCGAACAGGGTTTTGTAGCCTTTCCAAGCGATGAACTCCGGTGGCAGCCAATGCGGCCCGACATCGGACGTCCAGGCCACAGTGCGGCCCTTGCCGTAGTGGCCGGTGACGAGCAGCGGCAGCGAGCCATAATCCGACGACACGGTTGCCAGGACTTCCGCCCCGTCTTTCGGCGTCACCTCGTTGAAGCCGAGCAGGACTGGCCAATCCGACCCGAGACCCCTGACGATCGGATGGTCCGAGGAGCCTTTCAGGACAGGCGAAAACCCTTCCGGCACCTCGACACGGTCGTCGAAGGCGAGGCAGTCCACCGGCAGCACCTCCTCGACCGGCGTCTTGCGGTAGCGCGCGCCGCCATTGATGCCCTGGAAGCTATAGTAGCCGCCGAACATCAAAAGCCCGCCGCCGTCGCGCACATAATCGCGCAGCAGCCGCAGGCGGTTCGGCGTCGGCTTGGAGTGAACCCAGGTGTCAGGATGCAGAAGCAGCGTGTTGGCGCCGATGTCGGAGAGCACCACCGCGTCATAGGCCGAAAGCGTATCCATAGTTTGCGGAAAGCTGCGTTGCGCCTCATGCGCCGGCATGAAGGTCACGTCGAAGTCGGTCGCCTTTAGCGCTGTCAGCAATTCGTCGGCGCCGGTGTGGTAGGTGACCGTCGGAAACTGGTCGAAGCCCTTGATATGGGTGGCGGTCGACACCCAGGATTCACCGGCAAGCAGGATTTTTTTCTTGGACATTTGAACTCCGTCGTAAGTCTCACCCGTAAGTCCGGGCTTAATTCTGCCGCGAGAACACGGCTTTCGGATTGGCGATCAGCATGCGGTCGATGGCTGGCTGCTCGACGCCATGCCGTTTCAGGCGCGGTATGAAATGCTTGAGGATGTAGCCGTAGCCGAAACCGCCGAAGCGGGTCAGCATGATCTTGAGGAACACATCCTGCGACAAGAGCAGGCGATCGCCGAAGCCGGCCTCGATAAGTGCCGCAATTGCCCGCGCATTCTCTTCGTCGGAGGGCGATTGCGCGTCCTGATCGGCATAATAATAGTCCATGCCGATCATGTCGTATTCCAGGAAAGCGCCGCGCCGGGCGAGGCTTGTCTGATAGTCGAAATCATTGTGGCTGGGGTTCATGTGGCAGAGCACAGTGTGGCGAAGATCGGTGCCCTCGGCCTCCACGACATCGAGCACCTCGTGCGCCAGCCGCTCCCAGCCGGGCAGGTGGATCGACAGCGGCACGCCGGTGATGTGGGAGGCCCGCGCCGAAGCTCTCAGTGACTTTCGTTCCTCTGAAGTAAAATCCTTGCTGACGCCGATCTCGCCGATCAGGCCGGCCAGGATCGGCGGCTGCGTCTCGCCGCCGCCGACGTCGTTGACGATGAACTCGGTCACTGCTTCGACATCCATCGCTTTCAGCCATTCGGGATGGGTGTGTTCCAGATAAAAGCCGGTGCCCATGACGATCTTCAGGCCGGACATGCGGCTGATGCGGGCGAGCTTTTCCGGCTCGCGGCCGATGCCGATATTGGTCGCGTCGACGACGGTGTGGCCGCCGAGTGCGCGATAGCGTTGCAGCTCAGACAGCGCCAGGTCGCTGTCGTCGAGCGAAACATTGTCGCGGTTGACGTAAGGGTTCATGCGCAATTCGCCGATGATCTCGATGTTCACCGGCCGCTTGGCGAGCGCCATGTCGTCGGGATGACAGGGACATTTCCAGCTGCGCGCGCCGTCGAGCAAGATGTGCTCATGCATCAGCGTGACGCCCATTTCTTCGACCGGAACGGGGCCGAGCACGGTCATCACATGACCGGTTTCGACCCCGATCGCCAGCCGCTGCCTGGGAGCGGCGTCATCGAAGAGGCTGCTCATTCTCTCAACGGCTCCGCACGGCGCCGCGGAACAGCCGGAAGTTCAGCCAGATGGCGATCAGGATGATCGTTCCGGTCACGATCGGCGTCAGGAAAGGCGACAGATGCGCCAGGATCAGACCATTGCCGATGACGGCCACGGTAAGCGCGCCGAGCACCGTGCCGACGATCGTTCCGCGGCCGCCGAACAGACTGGTGCCGCCAAGCACGACGGCAGCGATGACTTCGAGCTCAAATCCTTGCCCGGCATTCGACGATCCGGATCCGAGCCGGGCAGCAATAATGATCCCCGCAAGTGCTGCCGCGGCGGCGGAAATCACGTAGACGAAAAGCGTCGTCAGCCGCGTGTTGACGCCAGCGCGCCTGACCGCTTCGGCGTTGGCGCCGATGCCGGTCACGTAGCGGCCGAACGGCGTCTCGTTGAAGGCGATATAGGCGATCGCCAGGATCGCCAGCGCGATCAGCGCCGGCGCCGGCACGCCAAGCAACCAGGCGCGGCCCAGCACCGTGAAAGGGCTTCCCGGCTCGATAGGGATGGAATAGCCGCCGGTGATCAGCAGTGCCACGCCACGGATCACCGAAAGCCCGGCAAGCGTGACGATGAAGGCCGGGATGCCCTCATAAGCGACGAAGTAACCCTGCACCGCGCCAAGCAAGGCGCCCAGCGCAAGCATGGCGAGGATGACCACCGGCCATGGCAAACCCAGTTGCAGCAGCGTCGCCGACAGCGTTGCCACCAGCGCCAGCACGGAGCCGACCGAAAGATCGATGCCGCCGGTGGTGATGACGAAGGTCATAGCCGCGGCGACGATCAGCAGCGGTGCCGACTGCCGCAGGATGTTCAGCAGGTTGGGCGACGTCAGAAAGGCGTCCGTCGCCACCGAGAAGATGACGCAAACGGCCAGAAAGAACAGCGCGATCGACACGACGCTGCCGTTGGCGAGCACCGCATCTCGCCATGTGGATTCGCGGACCCTTCGAGACTGCGCGGAGCGGGTCGAAGTCACGTCGCTCATGCCGGCGCTCCATCGCGAGAGGCGTTGGCGGCCGAACGAGCGTTGAACTTGCGGCCCACGATCAGATTGACGACATCCTCGATATTGGTTTCGCCGATCAGCCGCTCGGCGACGTTGCGTCCTTCGTACATGACCTGAATGCGGTCGCATACGAGGAACAGATCCTGAAGCCGGTGGGTGATCAGGATGACACTGACGCCGCGGGCGCTGACGGTGCGGATCAGGTCCAGCACCGCCTCGACCTCGGCGACGGCAAGCGCTGCCGTCGGCTCATCCATGATCAGCACGGACGGCTCGAAGGAAGCGGCGCGGCCGATCGCGATCGACTGTCGCTGTCCGCCGGACAGGTTTTCGACCTTGAGCCGCGTGTCTGATATAACGATGCCGAGACGGTCGAGCATCTGGCGCGTTTGCTCATGCATGCGCTTCTTGTCGAGAAAGGAAATGCCGGCGATGCGGCGGCGCGGCTCGCGGCCGAGAAAGAGATTGCCGGCGACATCGACCGTGTCGCAGAGCGACAGATCCTGATAGACCATCTCGACGCGCGCTGCACGCGCGTCCGCCGGCGAGTTGAAGGTCACCGGCGTTCCATCGATCTCGATCGTGCCGGCATCGGGAACCACCGCCCCCGACAGCACCTTGCTCAATGTCGACTTCCCCGCGCCATTGTCGCCGACCAACCCGAGGACCTCGCCCGGCCTCAGCACCAGCGACACGTCATCGAGCGTCTGAATGGCGTTGTAGCGCTTTGAGATGCCGCTCATCCGCACCCGATAGGTCTCGCCACTGCTCATCTTGGATCCCACGGGATTGCAAAGCGCCCGCGGCGTAGCCCTTCGCGCCGCGGACGGGTCACCGATGCAGTCTACTGGAACATAGCGCGGTATTGTTCGACATTGTCCTTGGTCACGATCGTCACCGGAATATTGATGATCGGCTCGACCGTTTCGCCCTTCTTGAGCTTGACCAATGCTTCGACAGCGGCCTTGCCTTCGCCGGCCGGGTCCTGCTGGACGACCGCCACCACCCAACCATCGTCAATGCCCTGAACGGCCTGCTTGGTCAGGTCCCAGCCAAACACCTTGACGTCGCCGGTGCGGCCCTGGCTGGTCACGGCCGAAACAGCGCCGAGTAACGCCGGCTCGCCGGTCGCGTACAAGGTCGTCATGTCCGGATTGGCGGTCATCAAATTCTCCGAAGCGCTCATCGCCGTCTCCTGGACATTCTGGCCGTCGACCGTGTCGAGGAAGGTGATCGCCAGGCCGCTGTCGGTGACCGCCTTCTTGAAGCCGTCGAGTCGCTGGTTCTGGATGAACGAATTGAGCGCGCCGACAATGCCGATCTTGGCGGTGCCGCCCATCTCCGACTTCACATAATCGGCATAGAATTTGCCGATATCCTCGCCGGCCTTGGCGTTGTCGACGCCGATGAACGCAACGTTGTCGCCGTCGGGGATCTGCGCGTCGATGGCGATCACCGGGATGCCGGCCGCCTTCGCGGCGGTGATTGCAGGTTTGACGCCGTTGACGTCGATGGCGACCAGAATGATGCCGTCGACTTTTTGTGTGATGTAGTTCTCGATCGCGTCATTTTGCGCGCTCGGCACGTTGTTGGCATTGAAGATGACAAGCTTGGCGCCGGCGGCGTCGGCCGCCTTCTGCGCGCCCTCGTTGATCTGGTTGAAGAACAGGGCCTGCTGGTTGATGTTGACGAGAGCGAACGTATCGGCGAACGCCGATCCCATCGCTGTCGACCAGATGGCGATGATGGCGGCGCAACGGAAGAGAAGTTTGAACGGACGCATTTACGGTTCCCCTTGCTTGCGGGCCAAGCCTGTTCGGCTGGGCCATTGGTGCTACAGGCACAAGGCAAACATTCAAGAGACTTGAATATTTGTCAACGGATTTGATCTCACAGCAACCGTCAGAAGGTCGCTGGTGTGTTGACCCAAAAGATGCTGGCTCTCTCCCTGCCGATGTTGCGGTAATGGTGCGGCAGCTCCGACCTGAATACGAACGCATCGCCGGTGGCGAGATCATGGCTCTTGCCATCGACGATCAGCTTGATCCGGCCGGCAAGCACGTAGCCGACTTCCTCGCCGACATGCTGGATGGGACCTTCGCTCTCGCCGTCTGCCTCGATATGATGGATGTTGCACTGCAACAGGTGTCCGGGCGAATATGGAATGATGCGTTCGAGCGAGATGCCCTCGCCGCGCCTCAGCGCGTCGAGCGAGATCAATGGCCGCGCGCCTGCGCGGAACACGATCGCCTCGTCGTCGTCGACCTGTTCGAACATCCAGCCGATATTGGTCTCCAGAACTTCGACCAGGCGGTGAAGCATGGGCAGGGATGGCGAAGCCTTGCCGTTCTCGATCTTGGACAAAAGGCTTTCAGAGCAGTGCGCAGCTGTCGCCAGCGCCTTCAGCGTCATGCCCCGTGTCTGGCGGGCGAGGCGCAACCGCGTTCCAAGCCGCGCGGCATTTACGGTGGCGTCCGTTTCGGACTCCGGCCGTCGCCGATCGATTTTGTTCATCCGTTCGCCAACCATTCAACGGGACAACTGTCGCGCGAGCAAAAGACAGCCGCGACCGATTTGCAAGTGGTGATCTGTCAATTTCGACCTAGCCGGTTTTTTTGATAGCACGGACAAAGCAACCCAGCGTCAAACACTCGACAGCGACATCGGCCGTCCCTCGATCGAACCCGGCGCCGACTGGAACAAAAAGCGTTCCTGCGTTGTTCCGTTCCGATGTTCGAAGGGGCTGGTTTATACGCCGGCCGGGGACAATCCTCGCGGCAGGTGCTCGGCGGGCACGCGAAGCAAGGGATGGCGAGGCAAATGGATCCTGACGATCTCAACACGGAACGGATCGTCACCGTGTTCGGCGGAACAGGCTTTCTCGGGCGCAGGATCGTGCAACGACTTCTTGAAAGGGGTTTCACGGTCCGCGCCGCATCCCGCCACCCGGCTCGGGTTGGCCCGGTCTTCTCTTCGACTCCAAGAATGCCCGAAGCCGTCGAGGCGGACATATTGGATGCGTCCTCGATCGGCTCGGCCATTGCCGGATCACAGGCGATCGTGAATGCCGTCAGTCTCTACGTCGAGCAGGGCGCCCAGACGTTTGAAAGCGTGCATGTGGAAGCCGCAGCTGAACTTGCCGCCGCGTCGCGCGCTGGCGGGGTCGACCGGTTCGTTCAGATTTCGGGGATCGGCTCCGATCCTCAATCGGATTCGAATTATATTAGGGCACGTGGGCGCGGAGAAGAGGCGGTGGCCAGCGCATTTCCCGGCGCCATCATTGTGCGTCCCGCCGTCATGACGGGACCTGACGACGTTTTCCTCACGACGATTGTCAGGCTGATACGTCTGCTGCCGGTTTATCCGCTGTTCGGCGATGGCGGCACACGGCTTCAGCCGGTCTATGTGGAAGACGTCGCAGACGCAGTCAGCCGGCTGATCGGCGGGCGAAACCACAAGGGCTCATCGATATTCGAATTCGGCGGCCCGCGCATCTACACCTATAAGGAACTGCTGCGGGAGATCGCCCGACAGCTCGATACCCACATCAGGCTGATGCCGGTGCCGTTTGCGGCGTGGGACGCCTTGGCCGGCGTCGCGGAACTCCTTCCGGGAGCGCCGATAACGCGCAACCAGGTCGATCTTATGCGGCACGACAATGTGGCCGCAATCGGCGCGCCGGGCCTGAAGGAACTCGACATCGCGCCGCGCGACATCGAGGAGGTGATCCGCTTGATCGAACGGCGCGCGTGAGGCTGCTCGGGCCCGCTCCTGCTTAGCAGGACTCTACGATCCTGATGGGAACCTATCGCCATGCGGCGGGTTGGTCGAGTTTGAACCAATGAAGAAGAAGGAAAAGGACTATGGCCAGATGCGATCAATGCGGGAATGACTACGACAAGGCTTTCGAAGTGACGCTAGCTGAGGAAAGCTATACGTTCGACAGCTTCGAATGCGCGATCCAGAAACTTGCGCCGCTCTGCCCGCATTGCGGGTGCCGGATCATCGGACATGGTGTCGAACAAGATGACATCATCTACTGCTGCGCACATTGCGCCGCGGAGGAAGGTGCAAGCGCGCTGACCGATCGCGCGCCTTGATCGCCCGCATGCCCAGTGTCGAGTCCCGCACATGGCGCACGCACCCACCGCTTCCCTCGGCAGGAAACGAGATTACGGAGCGGCAAGCAAGCGACGGTGCCGGTCGTCGAGCCTAGCTGTCCTTCCTCGGTCTCTCGGCGACGATATTGCCGCGCTTCTTCCACTCAGAGAAGCCGCCGCGCAGGCTGCGCGCGTCAAGTCCCATCTCCTGCGCGATCTTGGCGGCGAGCAGCGAGCGCCAGCCGGACGCGCAGTAAAACACAAAGGTCCTGGGCTCGGCGAATTTCGGCTTGTGGTAGGGGCTTTCGGGGTCGATCCAGAATTCGAGCATGCCGCGCGGCGCATGGAACGCGCCGGGGATCATGCCCTCGCGCTCCAGTTCCCGCGGATCCCGGATGTCGACCATGACAACGCCGTCGGGAATGGCCGCCATGTCCGCTGCCTCGACCGAGCGGACGACCGCATCGGCGTCGGCCAGCAGGTCCTTGTATCCCTTCGGCATGGTCAGCGCCCCATCGCGTAGAACTCGTCGTTCGGCCTCATGCTGGTGACGTTGGCCAGCCGGTTTGACATGGCGAAGAAGGCGGCGATGGCCGCGATGTCCCAGGCGTCCTCGTCGGTGAAGCTATGGATCTTGAGTTCCACGATGTCCGCGTCGCCGACCTCGTAGGCGCGCGCGGAAACCTTCATGGCGAAATCGAGCATCGCCATCTGGCGCGGGCTGATGTCGGCCTTGCGGTAGTTGGTGGCCACCTGATCGGCGATCAGCGGGTTCTTCGCGCGAACGCGTAGGATCGCGCCATGGGCCACCACGCAGTACTGGCACTGATTGGCATTGCTCGTGGCCACGACGATCATCTCCCGCTCGGCCTTGGTGATCGGGCCGGGTTTGTCCATCAGCGCGTCGTGATAGGCGAAGAAGGCGCGGAACTCGTCCGGCCGATGCGCAAGCACGAGGAAGACGTTGGGCACGAAGCCCGACTTCTCCTGCACGGCGAGTATCCGTTCGCGGATGTCGTCGGGAAGGCCGGCGATCTCGGGAACGGGGAAGCGGCTTATGGCGGGCGCGGTCATCTGTGTTTTCTCCCTTGCACGGCCGTCAATGCGACCAGCTTTAGGCCATCGATCGCTTTTCGGCGAGCCTCATGGCAGGGCTGGAAGAGGGCGTCGCCGAGGATGCGGTGGTCTCGCAGTCGCCGCGCGAGTTCCAATCGCTGTGGACCATGCGGGACGCCTGCGCCGACTATGTGCGCACGCGCGATCACATCATTGGCGGCGACGTCAGCGTGCCGCTCCACCGCATCGAAGACTTCCTGAGCGCCAGTCAGGCGGCCGTCCGGCGCATCGATCCCGAGACGGAGTTCCTCGTCTTCGGCCATCTGGGCGACGGCAATCTGCACTATGTGATCGCGACGCCGAAAGCTCGCGACGCCATGGAGACGGTGTATCGCATGGTTGCGGAGAGCGGCGGGTCGATCGCGGCCGAACATGGCATCGGCATCGACAAGAAGCCTTGGCTGCATCTGTCGCGAAGTGCGGCCGAGATTGGGACGATGCGCCGGCTGAAGGCCGCGCTCGATCCAAAGGGCATCCTGAACCGCGGCCGGATCTTCGACGGCTCATGAGGCGTTGAGATGGTGCTGGAAGCAGCACACTGACGATCCCGCCGGTTCTCGGTGGAGAAGATGGCAATACGCCCGGTCGTTTGCAGCTCTTGAGGCGCCGCGTGGTGCGTGAGCGGGAATTTTTTGCTGTTCGATAACGCTATTGCGTTTGCCGGCGTCAGCCCTTTCGGCCGACCCGTTGCACAATCCGGGTTTCCACAATAGGACCTTCTGGGGACCTCAAAAGGAGTTGACGATTTGACTGACGAAACAGACCGCCGAAATCTGGATCTGGTGGGCTTGACCGCTGATATTGTCGCG
The DNA here is from genome assembly GCF_055811375.1 of Mesorhizobium sp. WSM4848. Classification (NCBI taxonomy): domain Bacteria; kingdom Pseudomonadati; phylum Pseudomonadota; class Alphaproteobacteria; order Hyphomicrobiales; family Phyllobacteriaceae; genus Mesorhizobium; species Mesorhizobium sp. WSM4848. The sequence goes on along the minus strand of NZ_JBVVPX010000001.1, from coordinate 295,889 downwards.
GCTTTTGTCCAAAATAATGCGGTGCCAGTCGCCGGCCTGCCGGATCTCATAGCCACTGTAAACGCCGCTCTCGCTTCCCTGGGCGCGCCGCCCGCAGTCGAGCAGCCCGCGCGGGCCCCGGCGGTCAATCCGAAGAAGTCGGTGTTTGCCGACCACATCATTTCCCTGGAAGACGGCCGCAAGTTCAAGTCGATGAAACGCCATTTGGGGCTGCTTGGCATGACACCCGATGAATATCGAGCCAAATGGGGGCTGGCGTTTGATTACCCCATGGTGGCACCAAACTACGCTGCCCAGCGTTCGGAGCTGGCGAAATCAATCGGCCTGGGCCGCAAGGCAGGCGCAAAAATGCCGGCCAAAAAGGCCCCGGCCAGGAAGGCGGCAGCAAAGCAGAAGGCCTGACACGGCCCGCTCCCGGACCACTAGCGAGCCGGGCCACTAGCGAGAATGACGGCTATCGATATAAGGTCGGAACGGCCAGCGCCGGCCGGGTCGAAAAGCGCCAGCCAGGGCCATGGCTGCGAGAGCCAGGAACATCGCTCCCACACGGGCTTGTCGGCAAGCATGGAAGTCTCAGCATTCACAAGCGTGCTGGCAAAGCCGCGATCAGCGAAAGCAACCAAGGGGCGGGTTGGCCGTTCTGATCAGTTGCATGAGTGGCCGGGGACATCCGCAACATGACCATGCCGCAAATCCTGTCATTCGCCGTTATCTTCATAATGATGGCGGCGCTCGTATGGGGTCGGTATCGATATGATCTGGTTGCAGCCGCGGCACTGTTGCTGGCACTCGCGATCGGCATCGTGCCTTTTGACGAAGCCTTCAGCGGGTTCAGCGACGATATCGTGGTCATTGTCGGCAGTGCCCTGCTGGTGAGCGCAGGCATCGCACGCTCGGGCATCATGGAAGTCGCCATCAGGCGTTTCGCTCCGAAACTGTCGGGCGTTCGCTCGCAACTGGCGCTGCTGGTCATCGTGGTCACGATCCTGTCTGCCTTTGTAAAGAATATCGGTGCGCTCGCGATCATGATCCCGATAGCCTTCCAGTTCGCGCGCCGGTCGAGCGTTTCACCGTCGATATTCCTGATGCCTATGGCGTTCGGGTCACTGCTCGGTGGACTCATGACGCAGGTGGGAACATCTCCCAATGTCGTCGTGTCGCGTGTGCGGGAGGAACTGACCGGCGCCGCCTTCACAATGTTCGACTTCACACCTGTTGGAGCCGCCCTGGCCGCCGCCGGAACGATCTTCCTGGTGCTTTTCTATTGGTTGCTGCCGGTGCGCGAAAAGCTGGGCGGGTCGGTGCATGAAGCCATCGACATCAAGAATTACCTGACAGAGGCCAAAATTGTCCGCGATTCCACTGTGCTCGGCAAAACCGTCGCAGACCTCATGAAGCTCTCCGGCGGCGATGCTGTCGTGACGTCGATCCTGCGCAACCGGACCATGCGGATGACGCCGCTGCCCGACGTCGTCCTCAAACTGAACGACATTCTGCTGCTCGAGGGCGACCCGGGGGCGCTGCATCGCCTTGTCTCCCAGGGCAAGCTCAGCGTTACGGGCAACAGGGTCGGCGGTGACGACATGGCCAGCGAGATGGTCGCCATCGAAGCCGTCATCGGTGAAAGCTCGCCTTTGATCGGCTGGACTGCCCAGCGCCTTGCCCTTTATCACCGCTTCAATGTCAACCTGCTGGCTGTCAGCCGACACGGCGAGCGCCTCGACCGCAGGCTGGCCGAAGTCCAGCTGAGGCTCGGCGACGTCGTCGTGCTGCAGGGCAATGCAGCGACGATACCCGATGTACTGCGCGAACTCGGCTGCCTGCCGCTGGCAGAAAGGGCTATCCTGCTTGGCAGCGTCCGTAAGGGTATCGTGCCGGTAATCATCCTTGCTCTCGCCATGCTGGCGACTGCGTTCGGGCTGCTCCCGGTCTCTGTCGCGTTCTTTGCGGCCGCGGTCGGGATGGTGCTTTTCAGGGTCATCCCGGTTCGAGACGTCTACCAATCGCTGGATGGTCCAATCCTCGTCATGCTCGCCGTTCTCATTCCAGTCAGCGATTCGCTACGCAGCACCGGGGCGACAGGGGTCATTGCCGGCGAACTTGCCAAACTGGGGACCGTTCTTCCGGCGCCCGGCGCATTGATGCTCATCCTTGTCGCCGCGATGGCCGTTACGCCATTCCTCAACAATGCCGCCACCGTTCTGGTCATGGCGCCTATCGCCGCCGCGTTTGCCGGCGATCTCGGCTACAGGCCGGAAGCATTTCTGATGGCAGTCGCCATTGGCGCCGGCTGCGATTTTCTCACCCCGATCGGCCACCAGTGCAACACGCTCGTCATGGGACCGGGCGGCTACCGTTTCAGCGATTATCCACGTCTGGGACTGCCGCTATCGTTCCTCGTCGTCGTTGTGGCTGTGCCGATGCTTATAGTCGTATGGCCGATGAACTAATATCGATAGACGGATCAATCCGGATCGAACTTTCGCCGGCCGGCGAAAACTGTCGCATCACTAACGTGCTCAACTGTCGCATTATTAAACGGCTGCTACACAGGTGCCGGAACGGACCCTGTGAGCGATGGCTGGGGTTCCCGGATGCTTTTCGAACTTTTTGTCTCGCACCTCCAGCCGAATTGCGAGCGTTTGTGAAAGAGATCAGGATACCTGAACACGCTATGGCACAAGGTTGATTGACGCATTAGCTCTCTAGATTCCTCAGCGGTTCACGACAGAGAGGTCCACTTGGGCTGTCGCGTTTGCCAGCTCTCGGGGTTCGAGCCGGAAGACCGCTACATCGCGATGCCTGCTATGGAAGAGGCGTTCTTCTACTATCGGCGACGTGCGGTTTATTCGAAAATTTCCAATTGTAGGATAGATTGTTGGTCTATTGCTTAGATGCCAGAAGTCGTCATCGAGCATCCTTAATGTACATCTTGTAAATGCTCCTCGCCATCATCAAAAGAGGCCGAGCGTTTGCAGCAGGCTTTCGAATGTGACCTTTGGTTTCTTACCTGTTTGCCTATCCGTGTACATGTAGTCTTCGGACGGCTGCTTGCGGATGTTGCTCGGGCTATACCCGAACTGCTGCGTGAAAGCTCGACTGAAATTCGCCGCTGAATCAAAGCCGATTGCTAGACCAACTTCGGCGACCTTTCGGGTGTCGGAAGGATCCGCTAACATTGCATGAGCTGCGGATAGACGTCGTCGACGAATGTAATTCGCAACGCCGCCGGACGTTTCGAAAAGCTCATAGAGCCGTGTCCTTGAGGTCGCCAGTTCCCGGGCGAGAGCATCCGGTGTCAGGTCGGGCGAGGCAAGATTGCTCGAAATGAAGCGTCTCGCCCGCGTCATCAATCCGATTTGTGAGATCTGATCGTTGCCGTCATGACGATCCACCAAGGGTGTAACCGCATCGAACACCATTTTCCGCAAACGGTCCTTGATTCTAGGAAGGTCGTCTTGCGTGAAGCGATCGAGATTGGCTTCAACGCTTGACATAAGATCGATCAGCAGTTTGGCCCGGTGTCCACCCAAAACGACGTTGTTGCTCGCCGCCGGCAAGCTACCTCCATCGGCAAACAGATCGACGGGAACGATCAGGCTGATCGACTCCGTCGCCAGCGCCCGCCCGCTAAACGGATGCCCGAGCGAGCGGATTTCAATCATGCCCGGTTCATTTTGCGCGACACGTCCGTCGACTCCGGTCCAGGTGCGACCGGCGCGGAGAACGGTGATCTGCCAATGGTCAATTGGACTGAACCGCACCGCGTCTGGCGAGCGCTCGTAACTGAAGGCCGGAACGGTTTGTTGCAACAAAAGCATGCCGCCCAGATTCCACACCGCCTGCTGGACGACAAATCCATCCTCGGGATTCACATTGTTCGGCAGACGCGAATCCATCAATATCGCCATATGCTCCCGCCAGCCAGCAAACTGCTGGATTGGTGGAAGGATTTCCGTCTCAAAGCGCAACGACGTCAGGACGGCCTTCTCCACCTCATTCTCACCGAGTGGATCCTGCGACATACGCGGCCAGCGGCGCCGTTCGACAGATGTCGGCTCCCTGTCGTTAGGTGGGGCCGTCTTATCCGACATCACTGCCTCCAGCCACGACCCATCTGCAGCATGCCAACCTCACGTCACCTCCGAAGTGTATTGTTTATAAGATAAACAAAATCGTTAGATATATTTAAGCATCACTGTTTGAAGAGTAGTTAATTATATCGCGCACCAAGTTAACAAAGCTTGGCCTTAGCGGCTCGATCCTGAACCGACCATGAAATGGGTTTCTTGGTTCGCTTCGAGATAAAGGCCTTTGGCAGCATCGATCTCGGCACAGGCAATCGAAGCGCTTGAAGCCCACCGTCGCCATCAAAAAAACAATGTCCGCGGCGGGTCAGCTGCAAAAATGGACGCTGTGAAAAGTTTCCGGATTCCCTGATATCGCAACGTAGGAACCGCGGAGGTATTGGACATCATCAAATTCACTTCAGAAAGAAAAACCTGAAGTCTCAGTGCGTTCTAGACACCTACATGTCTTCATTTTGGCGCTGATGGTTAACGAATGAGGTGTTCCAGTGAGTATAGCATTTCAGCCTGCAAAGTTTAAATCTGATCTTTCCTCGCAACGGAGGGTACTTGTCGCAGGCGGGGCCGGCTTTCTCGGATCACATCTGTGCGAACGTCTTTTGCAAGACGGTCATTCTGTTATCTGCGTAGACAATTTTTCCACGGGGCGGCTCGAGAATTTGCGCCACCTCCTGAACTACGACACGTTCAGCTTTGTGCGCCACGATATCGTGGAACGGCTCGATCTGCCGGTCAACGAGATCTACAATCTCGCCTGCCCGGCTTCACCGCCGCACTATCAGGCCGACCCGGTCCATACGATGAAGACGAGCGTGATCGGGTCGCTCAATCTTCTGGAACTGGCAGCACATTACCAGGCGCGGATTTTCCAGGCTTCCACCTCGGAAGTCTACGGCGATCCCCATGTGCATCCGCAGCCCGAAAGCTATTGGGGCAATGTCAATTCCTTCGGTCCGCGCTCTTGTTATGACGAAGGAAAGCGCTCTGCCGAAACGCTGTTCTACGATTTTCATCAGCAGTACGGCGTCGACATCCGTATCGTGCGCATCTTCAACACCTATGGTCCGCGCATGCGCCCGGATGACGGCCGGGTCGTTTCCAACTTCATCGTGCAGGCGCTCAAGGGCGAGGACATCACCGTTTACGGCGACGGGTCGCAGACCCGTTCCTTCTGTTACGTGGACGATCTGATCGAAGGCTTCTACCGGCTCATGTACAGCCCTCAGGCGATCCACACGCCTGTCAACATCGGCAATCCCGGCGAATTTACAGTCGGTGAGTTGGCCGAGCAGATCGTGGGAATGACCGGCTCGAGCTCCAAAGTCGTCTATCACCCGTTGCCCGTGGACGATCCGCGCCAGCGTCGGCCCGACATCACAGTGGCCCAGAGAGAACTTGGATGGGAGCCGACCGTGGCGTTGGCCGATGGGCTGAAGTCGACGATCGCTTATTTCGAACGGCAGTTGAGGAAGCCCTCCGGAAAGCTGGCGGAGGCCGCCTGATGTCCGGCAAGAACGTACTTGTCGTTGGTGGCGCCGGCTTTATCGGCAGCCATACAGCCAAGCTTTTGGCCAGGCAGAGTTATGATCCGATTGTCTACGACAATCTATCCACGGGTCACCGGTCAGCCGTCCGATGGGGCGCCTTCGTTGAAGGCAACATCCTTGACTCGGAGCGGTTGACCCACGTCATGGATGAGTATCGCCCTATCGGGGTGATCCATTTTGCTGCATCGGCCTATGTCGGCGAATCCGTAGAGCAACCGGCAAAATATTATCAGAACAACGTCAACGGGACCCAATCGCTGCTGGACGCCTGCCAGAGAAGCGGAACGCGCAATATCATCTTCTCGTCAAGCTGCGCCACCTATGGCATTCCGGATCGCTTGCCGATCCGCGAAGGCGAGAGCCAGCGCCCGATCAATCCTTATGGACGCACGAAGCTCATCGCGGAGCAAATGCTTGCCGATTATTCGGCTGCCTATGCGCTGCGCTACGTGGCGCTGCGTTATTTCAATGCGTCCGGCGCGGATATCGACGGGGAAATCGGCGAAACCCACGATCCAGAAACACATCTCATTCCGCGAGCCATGATGGCCGCTGCAGGCAGGATCGATTTTCTCGAAGTCTATGGCCAGGATTACGATACGCCCGACGGCACCTGCATTCGCGACTATATCCATGTCGCGGATCTCGCGCGCGCGCATGTGCTGGCGCTCGAACATCTGATCAACTGCGGTGGCAATCTGGCCGTCAATCTTGGCAGTGGGCGTGGTACATCCATCAAGGAAATTCTCGAAGCGATCAGCCGGCTGACAGGTCGTAACGTGCCGGTCGAGATGCGCGCTCGTCGTGCCGGCGATCCTCCGGTGCTTTATGCCGATCCGGCGCTCGCTGCCGAAAAACTTGGCTTTCAGGCGCTCTATTCCGATCTCGATACGATAATTCGCACAGCGGCTCCCTTCTTCGGGCTCGAGGTGCGCTCATGAGCACGCCGCGCATCGCGCTGTCTGCTGACAGGGAAGAACCCCTGATGATGCCGGTCTTCACCGGCCGAAAGCGCGTCGAGTACATTTTGGGTGCGGTTTTGTGGGCGATGGCCGTCGCATTCTTCTGGCAATGGTGGGTTTTCGGAGCCACCCACACCAACATGGTCGGCTCAATTCTGGTGACGGCGCTTCTGGCGTGGATAACGCTTTTGCCAATCTACTTCATCACCATTTTCTTCAATGCACGCCGGCCGCACGGACGCCTGCGTATTCCCGCAGGAAGTCGCGTTGCCATGGTGGTCACCAAGGCTCCATCAGAACCTTTTGAGGTGGTGGCCGAAACCTTGCGGGCCATGTTAGCCCAGAACGTGCCTCACGACACGTGGCTGGCCGATGAGGATCCATCGCCCGCAACGCTCGCATGGTGTCGCGAACATGGCGTATTCGTTTCCACCCGCAAAAGTCGCGCCGATTACCATCGCCAGTCCTGGCCTCGCCGCACACGCTGCAAGGAAGGCAACCTGGCTTTCTTCTACGATCATTATGGCTACGACCAATATGATTTTGTGTCGCAGCTCGATGCCGATCATGTTCCCGAACCGGACTACCTATATAACATGTTGCGGCCTTTTGCCGACCCGACAATCGGTTATGTTTCCGCGCCCAGCATTTGCGATCGCAATGCACATGAAAGCTGGTCCGCGCGTGGCCGCCTCTACATCGAAGCGAGCATGCATGGGTCACTGCAAGCCGGATACAACAATGGCTTCGCGCCCGTATGTATCGGATCGCACTATGCGGTGCGCACTGCGGCATTGAAGGAAATCGGTGGGCTGGGGCCAGAACTCGCCGAGGATCATTCCACAACGCTCTTCATGAATGCCTATGGCTGGCGAGGGGCTCACGCGCTTGATGCCATCGCCCATGGCGACGGCCCACGGACGTTTGCCGATCTTGTAACGCAGGAGTTCCAGTGGTCGCGGAGCCTGGTGACGATCCTGTTGCAATACTCACCAAACCTGATCGGACACTTGCCGCTGCGTTTGAAGGTTCAATTCCTATTTTCGCAGTTCTGGTACCCGCTTTACGCCTTCTTTCTTGCTCTGACATTCCTGTTGCCCGTGATCGTGCTGGTCCAGGGCGACAATTTCATCAACGTCACTTACCCAGAGTTTCTGCTCCATTTCATGCCGCAGTCGCTTGTGATCCTGCTTTTGGCATTCTGGTGGCGGTCGAGCCGCACATTTCGGCCTGTCGACGGCAAGATTTTTAGTTGGGAAGCGATGCTGTTTTTGCTGGCGCGCTGGCCGTGGGTTCTGGCTGGAACCTTTGCCGCGTTCCGTGACTGGATGACCGGATCCTTTGTTGATTTTCGCGTCACGCCAAAAGGCACGTCCGAAGTCGATCCGCTACCGTTTCGCGTGCTGGCGCCGTATGCCTTCGTCGTCCTGATCTCCATTCTGCCGGTCGTGTTCGTGCAGGATGCGTATCAAACGCGCGGCTTTTTCGTCTTCGCCATCATCAATGCTTGCTTTTACTTGCTGCTGATTTTCATGATATTGCTGCAGCATGGCAGGGAGAATGACGTGCGGATGAAAAGCCGCGCCTATCGCCCCGCGCTGGCAAGCAGTTTCATGGCCCTTTTGATGGTTACCAGCTTCGCCACGGTCGAGCGTGGGCGCGACGGCATCGAGGCGCTCGCCTGGGGAACCAAAAGCTTTTCCCTGTTCGACGACAGCTTCTCAATTGCCGGGGCAGGCGTCGGTGGTCGCGCTGTTCACAAAACCATCTTCAATCCACGTTGGCGCAGCAATGCTCCCAGCAATTCAAATCAGCGATAGAAGGCAATCAACACATGAAGATCGCGATCATTGGAACAGGCTATGTCGGTTTGGTCAGCGGCACATGCTTCGCGGCCTGGGGCCACCAAGTTGCATGCGTGGACAAGAACGCTCAGAAAATAGATGGCCTCGTACGCGGCATCGTACCGATTTACGAGGCGTTGCGGAAAAGATTGGCTTCCGTGTTTCGGCCATCGGTCGCTTCAGCTGCGACCCAGCATGACAATATCCCGGCCGCGCTGCCTCATGCGACCGGACACGCCCATCGAGGACAAACGGCGGGCGCCGCTCATCTCGAGATGGCAGGAGGTTCCGGTGGCACTTTCTAAATCTGAAAGGGCTCTATTGCTGTCAGGTTTCCGGATGCTGACAGCAGTCGCTTGGGCAGTGTCCTGCATTGCTGCACCGGCCTTTGCCTCTTCCTCACAGGTTTCCGTTCTGCCGGAAGGGGCACGTCGCATGACAGCAGGCGAAATCTACGTTCTCTATAGAGACAAGAGCTGGCAGTGGGACAGCGGAGCCGGACGAATGGTGGGCGCGGACCGACAATTTTCGGCATGGACCGACGGTGAGACGGGCAAATCCTGGGCGGAAGGCCGCTGGATCATCACCGAGACAGGTTGGATGTGTCTCAACGCGACATGGCATTCCGAACAGGGTGTATTTCCCGCCAAGACCTGCTTTTCGCATCGCATCGATAATGGAACGATCTATCAGAAGCGCGAGCCCGGTGGTGAGTGGTATGCGTTCCGTAATGCCGAGGTCCACCAAGACGACGAGGCCAGCAAGCTAGTGTCCACCGATCTGGTTTCCCGTCAACTCGATGCCATCAAAGCCGCGCTTGGTGCGGCACAGCAATCTGAACAGTAAGAAAGGGAGGGGGCCTTGAAAAGTCTCTTTAAACTATCAGCAGCCTTGTTTTGCAGCGCATGCATTTCCGGTGGTGTCTATGCAGCCAGCGGCGTGTCGGGAGCGAGTGTCGACAGCCGCAATCAGTTTCGGGACAAGCGTCCCATCATCACGGCTGACTCCGTAACCCCCGGCGCCTACGATCCGCACGCGGATTATACCAACGATTCCAACTCAAAAATCGAACACCTTTTTCTTCCCTGGGAAGATGTGGATCTGGCAACGCTCAGCGCCGCAGACGCCTATGCGCGTGAGCGTGGACGTTCCCTGTTGATCACGGTCGAGCCGTGGTCCTGGGCGCGGGACTGGCGTGTAGGTCCAGAGGATTTGCTCGCCGGGATTTTGGGCGGGCGCTACGATGCCAATATGTCAGCGGTCTGCTCTGCGGCGGCGCAGCTGAAAAGCCCCGTCACTATCCGCTGGGCGCAGGAAATGGAAGATAATGACGGGCAATTCACCTGGGCTTTCTGGAATGCTGAAGGTTATGTGAACGCCTACAGGCATGTCATCGACGTATGCCGCAAGCATCTTCCGTCGGCCCAATACATGTGGTCACCGAAAGGAGAAGAAGGACTGGAAGCCTTCTATCCTGGCGACAAGTATGTCGACATTATCGGTCTGTCCGTCTTTGGCTATCAGCCCTATGACAAGCTGGAAGTCGGTCGTGATACGACTTTTGTGGAGCGCACAAAGCCGGGTTATGACCGTGTGACGGGCTTCGGCAAACCAATCGCCATTGCGGAGCTTGGCTACGAAGGTAACGACGAATATGCTCGTGACTGGGCCGCGGAAGCAAACAAGCCGCATGCCGAGTTCCCGGACATGACAGCCGTTGTCTACTTCAACGATCGTGAAGTCTATCCATGGCCGAGAGATGTCGGCCGGCCCGATTGGCGCGTGGCCAACCATCCGCTGGACTGATCCAAGCCGTTCGACAGAGTGGTTCGGCTTCACCAGATGGCCGAACCGCTCCATCCCTTTATTTCTATGCGGTTCCAACGCAGGACTCTTACGCAGTCTTACTGGAATTGCCTTGTTGGAGAGGAAGTAAAATGATTTCGATCCGTTCGATTATCTCAAGTGCGGTGCTGTTTGTGTTCTTGCTTGCAGGCAATGCCTACGCCGCTCCCAAACAACCGGCGGGCGACGCTACAGAAAAACGCGCCGCTGCCGCGACGCCGATGAAGGCCTCAGCGGTTGAAAAGCTCTATGCCGGCCGCACTTGGAAATGGCAAAACGGCGGTGGGTTCTATTCTGCGGAGACAACTGCTCGCGGGCTGTTCTCTGCAAATAGGAAGCCCTTCGCCGCTTGGTCGCGCAAACGGGCAGCATGGTCCTATGCGGAGGGAACCTGGTATGCGACCAATGGGGGCAAGCTCTGCATGCGCGCTCTCTGGACCAGCAAAGTAGCGAAAGGGAGTCTGGCAAGAAGCGGTGCAATCACATGTTTCCTGCACCGTGAAAAACATGGCGTTGTTTATCAGAAGCCTTCCACCGGTGGGAAATGGTATATTTTTCGTCACAATCCCGCTCGCCGGGACGATGAGGCGCGCAAACTGGTCAAAGGTAATCGGGTAAGCAAGGAAGTTTCGCATCTTAAGGCGAATTCTTGATAACCGCGCAAAAACGGAGCCGCCGCGGCTTCAGGCGCGGCGGCTTCTGTCAAAGCTAGGTCCAACATCAAACGCCTGGCTGATTCGAGACCCTCCGAGTGTAGCAACGCGCTTTCTGACCAAAGCCGCTCGGAGTGCAGACATAGGGGTTGCTGTTCAAGTACCGGGATGCTGATATTTTAACGACCTTGCCGATGGGTTTCTTGTTGTAGCGAACATCGTTGTTAACCCGATATTTGACAAGGTAGACGGACCGTGTCTCTCCCTCTGGCTTACGCATTTCGCCTGCTTGCGCGTTTGCGCCGAGAGCCACGGCAAGCCCGATCGCTGCAATCGCCACTCTTCTAAAACGGTTCCGATGCGCAGTAGAAAACGTCATGTGCTAGCCTCCAATGTTATTGTTCTGGAGTGCGTTATACCCACAGGACTTTAGGTTCTGGTTTGAATTATCCTGATAAATTTAGACAAAATGTTGCATTCCTCATGCCTCAAGTGGGGCGATTTGACCAAATGAGGCCGGCGGCGCGTCCGCCGATGGATGCGAAATTCCACTTCGTCTTCTCGTTGCATCGCGGCGCGGGAGGCGCCGGCCGCGATTTTCTCGCCCCGATCGGCCACCAGTGCAACATGCTCGTCGTGGGACCGGGCGGCTACCGTTTCAGCGACTATCCACGCCTGAGTCTGCCGCTATCGTTCCTCGTCGTCATTGTTGCCGTGCCGGTGCTTATGATCGTTTGGGCAATGAACTGATATGCGGCGGACGGAGCGATCCTGCCCAAACTTTAGCTACCGAGTTCGAGAACGCACAAGCCGCGAAGCGCCTCCGCATGCAGGCGCCCGTCGCCACTAACGGTGGTCTCGCGTTAGGCGCGGACAGCGGCTCCATGTCCGTGTTACGATAGCGTCGGTCGAACGACGCGTTGGGGAAGCATATGGCGGGCGAATATTGGAGGGGTGCCTGTTTGTGCTCGGGTTGGAAGCAGGTTGGCGCGAACATGCGTTCGACGGCCTAAGCCCACATGCAGTCCGATGCCCTCCTCTTGGCGGTATTTGGGGCGATCGTGCTCCTCACGGCCTGGCTACCCATGCTTCTCAGGAAGCTTCCGCTTTCGCTGCCAATGGTTTGCATCGGGATCGGGGTGCTTTTGGTTTGGTCGCCATTCTCTCCGCTCGTAGGGGTGAACCCACTCGAGAACCGGGTACTAACCGAGCGCCTCACAGAGTTGGTTGTCATCGTCGCCCTTATGGGGGCAGGCCTGAAGCTGGACCGGCCTGTGAGTTGGCGGGGTTGGGAGTCGTCATGGCGCCTTCTCGGCATTGCCATGCCTCTGACGATCGCAGGAATTGCATTTCTCGGCTGGTCAATTCTCGGGCTTGGGTTTGCCGCCGCACTGCTGCTGGGGGCTGCTCTCGCGCCAACTGATCCTGTTCTGGCAAGCGACATACAGGTTGGTCCACCTCAATCCGGCAAGGAGGATGACGTGCGTTTTGCTCTCACCTCCGAGGCCGGGCTCAATGATGGAGCGGCGTTTCCATTCGTCTATCTCGCCATCGCCATTGCGCTGTCCGGTGCGTCCGGCGAGCCTTTCTTCACACGCTGGCTCGCCGTTGACGTTCTCTGGAAGATCGCCGCAGGCGTTGGCATTGGATGGCTGGGCGGAAAAGTCATGGGCTACCTGACATTTCATCTGCCCAAACGGTCGGGCTTGTCAGAGACGAGGGACGGCTTTGTTGCGCTCGGTATCACCTGCCTTGCGTACGGCTCGACCGAAATGCTTCACGGCTACGGCTTCCTCGCAGTATTCGTCGCGGCCGTTGCCCTACGGTCCGTCGAGCGGCAGCACCAGTACCATGAGAGCTTGCACGATTTCGCGGAGCAGATTGAGCGATTGCTGATGATGGTTCTGCTGGTCTGCTTTGGGGCAGCCATCGCAGAAGGGTCGATTTTTGGCGCCTTGAGCTGGCAGGTGATCGTCACGGCCGCCCTGGTCCTATTCGTTGTGCGCCCGCTCGCGGCGTGGGTTGGGCTGATTGGATTTCAGACATCGTCACGCGAAAAGGCCGTGATTGCTTTTTTTGGAATACGCGGCCTTGGCTCGTTCTACTACCTCGCATTTGCGCTCGGGCATGCCGAATTCGAGGGTGCGACAATTCTTTGGGTGACCGTCTGTTTCGCCGTTCTGAGTTCAATTGTTATGCATGGCGTTTTGGTGACGCCCATCATGCACCAGCTGGACCGCGGCCGACCACGCTCCTGGCTGAGGATGAACCGTGCTCGGCCCAGGTAGGCCAGCCGCGAGCGGCGGATGGATCAGTGACACCAAGTCAGTTGTGATGATCAGGCGATATAAATAGTCGACCTGAGTTGAATGGGCCGTTGCGGATGCGCTGGCGGAGAGAGCGGGAATCGAACCTGCTGGAATCACCGCAGGGAGCGGCGCAACGGAGATTCGTATTTTTGGCAGCTACAGACGCTGTCGAAATAATGGGAATGCTGTTGACCTCGACAACCGCACTAATGCATGTCGCGCAAAAGTGTGCAGCCGCACAGAAACAACAACCTAAAGCGCGTCGTATGAGGCCGGTCAAACGCGACGCGCTTTAGACGGTTTGTACTAAAGGTGACCCTCAGGCGACTGGCTGGGGCGCCAGGATTCGAACCTGGGATTGTCGGTACCAAAAACCGATGCCTTACCACTTGGCTACGCCCCAACAGTCGCAACATGCCCGCTGCGCGCGGCCTTATAGGACGAGCCGACGGAAAGCTCAATGCCGAGAATGCGCGGAACTGATCCACCGGTTCCCGCAGATTGGCATCGCATACCATCGTCAGCTGTCGGGCGATGGCGTCTATTCACCCCAAACGGCGATTTCATTGCCGGCCGGATCGACGAAATGGAACCGCCTGCCGGGGAATGAGAAGACCGGCTTGACGATCGTGCCGCCGGTCAGTCTCATGGCGTTACCCATAATTCCTGTTTTGTCCTCTTCAACTGGCCGCCGAGCCGCAAGTCTTTTTGCCATCGCTTTTTTCTTAATCGATTGTAGAAGCCGGCTGGCTTGCCGACGGCTTGCCTTTCGCACTGCAGCATCATATCGCTCGTGTAGGGACACGGCGGAACTTCGGCTTCGTCCAATCTTTTCAATCTCCTGCAACCGGAGAGCAAGCATGACCAAATGGGTCTACACCTTTGGCGACGGCGCCGCGGAAGGCCGTGCCGGCGACAGGAACCTGCTGGGCGGCAAGGGCGCCAATCTGGCCGAAATGTGCAGCCTCGGTCTGCCGGTGCCGCCGGGGTTCACCATCACCACCGAGGTCTGCAACGCCTATTACGCCAACGGCCGCACCTACCCGGCCTCGCTGGAGGCGGATGTCGCGGTCGCACTGGATCATATCGGCCGGTTGACCGGGCGCCGTTTCGGCGATCCCTCAAAACTGCTTTTGGTGTCGGTGCGTTCCGGTGCCCGCGCCTCGATGCCCGGCATGATGGACACCGTGCTCAATCTCGGCCTGAACGACGAGACGGTCGAGGCGCTGGCCGCCGATTCAGGCGACGCCCGCTTTGCCTATGACAGCTACCGGCGTTTCATCCAGATGTATTCCGATGTCGTCATGGGCCTCGACCATGAGGTGTTCGAGGAAATCCTCGAAGACCAGAAGGGCGGGCTCGGCCATGAACTCGATACCGAACTGACCGCCATCGAATGGCAGGGCGTGATCGCGCTCTACAAGGCCAAGGTCGAGGAGGAACTCGGCAAGCCGTTTCCGCAGGATCCGAGTGAGCAGCTCTGGGGCGCGATCGGTGCCGTGTTCTCGAGTTGGATGAACAACCGCGCCATCACCTATCGGCGCCTGCACGACATTCCCGAAAGCTGGGGCACCGCGGTGAACGTCCAGGCCATGGTCTTCGGCAATATGGGCGAGACCTCGGCAACCGGCGTCGCCTTCACCCGCAATCCGTCGACCGGCGAAAAGATGCTCTATGGCGAGTTCCTGGTCAATGCGCAGGGCGAGGACGTCGTCGCCGGCATCCGCACGCCGCAAAACATCACCGAGGCGGCGCGCATTGCCGCCGGCTCCGACAAGCCTTCACTGCAGAAGCTGATGCCGGAAGCCTTCCAGTCTTTCGTCACCATCTCCGACCGTCTGGAAAAGCACTACCGCGACATGCAGGATCTCGAATTCACCATCGAGCGCGGCAAATTGTGGATGCTGCAGACGAGGTCCGGCAAGCGCACCGCCAAGGCGGCGCTCAAAATCGCCGTCGAAATGGCGCGCGACAAGCTCATTTCAAAGGAGGAGGCCGTCGCCCGCATCGATCCGGCCTCGCTCGACCAGTTGCTGCATCCGACCATCGATCCGAAGGCGGAACGCGATGTCATCGGCATCGGTCTGCCCGCATCCCCGGGTGCTGCCACCGGTGAGATCGTGTTTTCCTCCAACGATGCCGAGGAACTCAAGACGCAAGGCCGCAAGGCGATCCTCGTGCGCATCGAGACCAGTCCCGAGGACATCCACGGCATGCATGCGGCGGAAGGCATCCTGACCACGCGTGGCGGCATGACCAGCCACGCCGCGGTGGTGGCGCGCGGCATGGGCAAGCCTTGTGTGTCGGGCGCCGGCTCGCTGCGCGTCGACTACAGAGCCGGCACGCTGATGGCGATGGGATCGACGTTCCGCAAGGGCGATATCATCACCATCGACGGCGGCAACGGCCAGGTGCTGAAAGGCGCCGTGCCGATGCTGCAGCCGGAGCTGTCGGGCGATTTCGCCGCCATCATGGAATGGGCCGATGCCGTGCGCCGCATGAAGGTGCGCACCAACGCCGAAACGCCGCTCGACGCGCGCATGGCGCGTTCCTTCGGCGCCGAAGGCATCGGGCTTTGCCGCACCGAGCACATGTTCTTCGAGGGCGACCGCATCGTTGCCATGCGCGAGATGATCCTGGCCGACACGGAAAAGGACCGGCGAACGGCGCTCGCAAAACTCCTGCCCATGCAGCGCTCGGATTTCCTCGAACTGTTCGAGATCATGGCCGGCCTGCCGGTGACGATCCGCTTGCTCGATCCGCCGCTGCACGAATTCCTGCCCAAGACCGAGGAAGAGGTGGCCGAAGTCGCCGCCGCCATGAACGTGTCGCCCGACAAGCTCAGGCAGCGCACCGAGGCGCTGCACGAATTCAACCCGATGCTTGGCCATCGCGGCTGCCGGCTTGCGGTTTCCTATCCCGAAATCGCCGAGATGCAGGCGCGCGCCATTTTCGAGGCGGCCGTCGAAGCCGGCAGGAAGGCCGGCGCGCTGGTGGTCCCGGAAATCATGGTGCCGCTGGTCGGTCTGGTGAAGGAGCTCGACTACGTCAAGGCGCGGATCGATGCCGTCGCCACGAGCGTGATGGAGGAAACCGGCGTAAAAATCACCTATCTTACCGGCACGATGATCGAGCTGCCGCGCGCCGCGATCCGCGCCCAAATCATCGCCGAGGCGGCCGAATTCTTCTCTTTCGGCACCAACGATCTGACCCAGACCACCTTCGGCATCTCACGCGACGATGCGGCCTCGTTCCTGGAGACCTATCGCCAGAAGGGCATCATCGAGCAGGATCCGTTCGTGTCGCTCGACATCGAGGGCGTCGGCGAACTGGTGCGGATGGCGGCCGAAAAGGGCAGGGCGACGCGGCCGGAGATCAAGCTCGGCATCTGCGGCGAGCATGGCGGCGATCCGGCGTCGATCCATTTCTGCGAGGAAGTCGGCCTCGACTACGTGTCGTGCTCGCCCTACCGCGTGCCGATCGCCAGGCTGGCTGCCGCGCAGGCGGCAGTACAGGCTGCCAAGAACGGTCGCGGGTAAGCGGCAGACGTCAACCATGACCGTGCCACCGACTGGTCGGCAGGACAGGTCACGAGCCGTCCCTGCTCAAGCTGACCCTGCTCAAGCTGGCCCTTCTCAGGCTGGTTTGGCTTCGACCGTCACCTTGTTGGGATAGAACGCGCCGTGATCGCGGATTTCGATCATCTCGTCGAAAGGCTGCTCATAGGCCCACATCGCATCCTTGCCTGCTTCAGCAGCTGGCAGCACGCTCCAATAGCTCGCATCACCCTTGTATGGGCAATGAGTCGACAACTCCGTCTTGCGAAGCTGGTCGAAATCGATGTCTTCGAACGGGATGTAGAGGACCCCGGGGTAGGGGGATTCGGTCAAAACCTTGGCCCTCGTGGATGAGGCAATGATCGCGTCGCCGGCGCGTACGGTCACAGTTCCGCTGTAGGGCTCGATCGTAATCACCTTATCCGGGTTGCGCTGAAAGCCGGGTGACGGATTGGCGATCTGGTCCAAGACGGTTCTCCTTGCATCGACCTAAGGTGTGTCATCGACCTAAGGTGTGTCGGGCGCGCGCGCTATGCAAGGCCGCCGACCGATCAGGCGGCAGCCTGAAACGCGTCCATCAGCCCGGCATAGGCAGCGGCGATACCGGCGACAGGATTGGCGCTTCGCGACGCGGTTTCGACCTTGAGCGCACCACCACCGGTCGGCAAGGTAAGAAGCAGGAACTGGCGGTTGCCGCCATCGCCGACGCAAGCCGCGGCGACATGCTGGCTTTCGCCTTCGTTCTGAACGCACATCTTGAACAGCAGCGTGCCGCCGACCGCCTCAAGCGCGCCGCCGACAAGTTCGACGAACTCGTCCTCGGAAACGGTGTTGGCGTCCGGCGCCAGATCGGCCAGGCTTTCGGCAAGCGAATCTTCGAGAGCTTTGTCGTCGAGCTGCGCGTCCATGCGAACCTCTTTCATTCGCCAATCACATCCCTACCATTAATCAAAGTTAATGTCGACAATGGCCGGATTGTGGCGGTTTTCCCTGCCTTTTCGGACGATGCGCTGCTTCTGCCCGGTCATGGCTGGACAATCCCCTTGTTCGTCCCACAATGGAACGAAAACCGATGGGAGGAAAAAATGCTCGGACTGATGCAGGATTGGCCGCTGCTTTGCCACAAGCTCATCGACAACGCAGCCAGGCAGCACGGCGAACGCGAGATCGTGTCGCGTTCGATCGAGGGCCCGATCGTCCGCACCACTTACGCCGAAATTCATCGCCGCGCCTTGCGGGTCGCTGAGCGGCTCGAGCGTGACGGTTTTGGGCTTGGCGACCGCATCGCCACATTGGCCTGGAACACGGCGCGCCATCTCGAAGCCTGGTACGGCATCATGGGTGTCGGCGCGATCTATCACACGCTCAATCCACGCCTGTTTCCCGAGCAGATCGCCTGGATCATGAACAATGCCGAGGACAAGGCGATCTTCGTCGACCTGACATTCATGCCGCTGCTTGAAAAGATCGCCGGCGCGGTCAAAACGCTCAGAAAGGTGATCGTGCTGACCGACAGGGCGCACATGCCGCAGACGGCGCTGCCGAATGCGGTCGCCTATGAGGAATGGCTTGACGAAGCCGACGGCGCCTTCACCTGGAAGACGTTCGATGAAAACACCGCCGCCGGCATGTGCTACACCTCGGGCACGACAGGCGATCCGAAAGGCGTCCTCTACAGCCATCGCTCGAACGTGCTGCACGCAATGATTGCAGCGATGCCCGATGCGATGGGCCTGTCGTCGCGCGACACCATACTGCCGGTTGTGCCGATGTTCCACGCCAACGCCTGGGGCCTTGGCCAGAGCGGGCCGATGATCGGCGCCAGGCTGGTCATGCCTGGCTGCAAGATGGACGGCGCCTCGATCTATGAATTGCTCGACACCGAAAAGGTGACGTTCAGCGCCGCCGTGCCGACAGTGTGGCTGATGCTGCTGCAGTACCTGGAGGAGACCGGCAAGAAACTTCCCTATCTGAACAGGGTCGTTATCGGCGGCTCATCCTGTCCGCGTGCGATCACGGCAAAATTCCAGGGCAATTACGATGTCGAGGTCATCCACGCATGGGGCATGACCGAAATGTCGCCGCTCGGCACGCTGTGCACCATGAAGCCGGACTATGCCGGGCTTGAGGGCGAAGCCCGGCTCGACGTCCAGAGCAAGCAGGGTTATCCGCCTTTCGGCGTCGAAATGAAGGTCACCGACGACGATGACAAGGAACTGCCTTGGGACGGCAGGACGTTCGGGCGCCTGAAGGTCCGCGGGCCGGCCGTCGCGCGTGCCTATTATGGCGGCATCGGCTCCGAACAGTTCGATGAAGAAGGCTGGTTCGATACCGGTGACGTCGCCCATATCGACCCAGGCGGCTATATGCAGATCACCGATCGCGCCAAGGACGTCATCAAGTCGGGCGGCGAATGGATCTCGACCATCGAGCTCGAGAACCTCGCGGTCGGTCATCCGGATGTGGCGGAGGCGGCCGCCATCGGCATCCAGCATTCGAAATGGGGCGAACGGCCGTTGCTTGTCGTCGTCCGCAAGCCGGGCCGCGAGCCGACCAGGACCGATATTCTCGCCTTCATGGACGGCAAGGTGGTTAAGTGGTGGATGCCGGATGACGTCGCCTTCGTCGGCGAAATTCCCCACACCGCTACCGGCAAGATCCAGAAGACCACCTTGCGCGAGCAATTCAGGGACTATCGTCTGCCGACGGATTGACTGACATGACGTCGTTTGCCTTCAAGCCGCCGCTAAACGGCTTTAAGCGCCGGTTCGGGGTGAAGCAGTGCTGAAAACAATGAAAAATCCCGAGCGGCAGACGTCGAGGGCGGCCGGCTGGTCGCGGCGGACAGGCGCTTTTTCGGCGGTTCTGCTGCTGACCGTTCTCGTCGGCCACCGCTATCAGCTTGTTGAAACGCCGGCTTTCCTTTGGGTGCTCGGCATTGCCGCGCTGCTTGCCGCCTTTGCGCTGTTGTTCGCCGGCCTTGCCTTTTCGAGATTGTGGAATTTCGGCGACCGTGGCGGTCGCGATCTCACCCTCGGCGCGGTGCTGGCACTGTTGGTGCTTGTCCCTTTTGGCATTGCCGCCTACTGGGCAGCGACCTCTCCACCGCTCAGGGACATCTCGACGGATTTCGACGATCCGCCGGTGCTCGACACCAGCACCCGGACCGCGGACATGAACACGCTTTCGCCACCGAGCCCGGGCGAGCGGCGCCTGCAGAGCGAGACCTATCCGCTAGTCACCGGACGCAGCTACAACCTGCCTTTCGATCGGGTCCTGGAAGCGGTCGCAACCGTACTCGGTCGTCGCAACTGGCAGCTTGCGGCGCCGTTTCCCCGTGCGATCGGGCAAAGCGAGGCGACGATCAACGCCCTGGCCAGGAGCTTCATCCTCAGCCTTCCCGCCGACGTCGCCATCCGTGTGACCGACGATGGCGAAGCGGTCATCGTCGACATGCGTTCGGCCTCGCGTTACGGCCGCTACGACCTTGGCGACAATGCGGCCCGCATCGTGGATTTCCTGGCCGAGCTCGATCAGGAAGTCGCCGGCCAGGTCGGCACGGCCCCGGCCGAGTGATGTCCAGGCTATTCGCCAGGGTCGAATTCACCTTTTAGCAGGATTGTCTCCACCGGCCCAAGCGGATTGATGATCCGGCTCTCCAGGACTTCGACAAGCTTGCGTCCGACAGCCGCCATATCAACGGAATGAACTTCGATCTTTGCCGGCAGGAAGCGCGCCAGCCGCGTGCTGTCACGCGTTACAATGTGGACGTCGCTCCCCGGCGCAAGACCTCTTTTGCCAAGCGCGTGCAGCGCCCCTAGAAGGCCCAGTTCGTTGGCGCATGCCAAGCCTGTCGGCGGATCTGAACAAGCCAGCAAGCGATCGAACCAGGCTGCGCTCGATTCCATGGTGAACATGCCATGACCGATCAGCGATTGGTCGATCGGAATGCCGGCCTCGGCCATTGCCCTCCCATACCCGGAAAGACGCATGGCACTTGCCTGATCCTCCGGAACCAGAAGTTGCAGTGCAATGCGTCGACAGCCCTTATCCATGAGCCGTCGGGTTGCCTCGTAGGCAATCTGTTCATTGTCGACATCGACATAAGGATACGCGGTATCCAGGTCGGTTCTTCCAAACGCGACGAATGGCATGCGTTGATCCAGCAGCAGCTTGACGCGCGGATCACCCGACACCAGGCGCGTGATGATCAGTCCGTCTGTGCTGCGCGCCTGAAGCTGCCGCTGCACACTCTCGACCGGATCGTCGTCGGGCGTGGTGGAATAGATGGACAGACTATAACCGGCTTTTCGCGCCGCCAGCGTCATGCCTTCGATCAAAGGCAGCTTCAACAGATCGGACAGATGATCTCGGGTCTCCATCGGGAGTACGGCCGTCAGCGTCAGCGTTCGACCGGTCTTGAGCGCACGACCATGATGATTTGGCAGATAGCCGACCCGCTTGGCCGCCTCCTTGACGCGGGCTATGGTCGAGGGCTGCACTTCCGGCCCATCCTTCAGAGCGCGGGACACCGTGGTCACCGAGAGGGAAAGTTCCGCCGCGATCTGCTTTAGATTGGCCATTGTTCGCCCGACTTCCTTTGCGAAAGCGCCGGCTGACTTGCTGACCGCCATTACGTTACCGGATTCGACCTCCCGGTCAATCCAAACGCCCGTGGCAAGCAGCTTGACTCCTGCGTATTCAGATGCAATCGTAACGTTACGATTACAAATAAATAGCCATTTCACGCAATATTTGATGAAAGTTGGGAGGAGAACCTATGTCCTGGCTGCGCATTTCCTTAACAGCATTCGCCATCTTGGGTGCCTTGCCCGTCCATGCGCAAACACTCACCATCACGACCGCAGGCGGCGATTATGGCAACGCCATGAAAGGGGCCATGTGGGGGCCTGCTGCAAAAGAGCTTGGCTATGATGTCCGCGAGGAGACCCTGAGCGACGGCCTGGCCGCCTTGAAGATGCAGGTCACCTCGGGGGCAATTGCGACCGACATTATCCACCTCGGCTCGCCGGAAGGCGCGCAGGCCGCCGCTCAATCGCTGCTGGAGCCGCTCGACTACAAGATCATCGATCCCAAATCCGTGCCGGAGGGTGCCAAGTCCGACTACTGCTATCCGTTCGATTCCTATGGCACCGTCATGTCGTGGAACACCAAGGCCTATGGCGAGAACCCGCCGAAGACCTGGGCTGAGTTCTGGGACGTGGCCAAATTCCCGGGCCGCCGCGCGTTGCGCGCCAATGCGCAGGACTCGATCGAGATCGCGCTTCTCTCCGATGGCGTGGCGCCGGCGGACGTCTATGCCGTGCTCAGCACGCCGGAAGGGCTGGAGCGCGCCATCAACCGGCTTGAAGCGATCAAACCAGATGTCGCCGTGTGGTGGACCTCGGGAGCCCAGTCCGCGCAGCTGCTGAAGGATGGTGAGGCGGATCTGGTCGTTACCTGGAACGGACGGGCAGAGACCGTGAAAAAAGATGGCGGCGCGGCTGACTACACGTTCAAGGGTTCGGTCATCGGCACGGACTGCCTTGGGGTGCCGAAGGGAGCGCCGAACAAGGAAGCCGCGATGAAGCTCATCGCAGCGATGACGCAACCAGCGCGTGTAGCGAAGCTGACCGATTTCATCGCCTATGGCCCGGTCAATCCTGCGGCATATGAGGGTGGCCTGATTCCCGCGGACCGTCTGAAGACGCTTGCGACCGCGCCTGAAAATGCCGGCACTTCGGTGTTTTCGAATTCAGAATGGTGGGTCAAGAACGGCGAGGCTGCCCAACAGGCTTTCGATGAGATGATGGCCCGCTGAGTCTCGGCTGATAAGGCTGGAGCAGATGATGAAGTCGCTCCCGATCACCATCGACAGCGTCAGCAAGGCTTACGGGTCCTACGTCGCACTGGATGATGTTTCGCTCGATATTCAAGCTGGCGAGTTTCTCACGCTGCTGGGGCCCTCGGGATCGGGCAAGACCACGCTGCTCATGGCTCTGGCCGGATTTGTCCGGCCGGATTCCGGCAAGCTGTTGTTGGGCGATCGCGACATCACCCGCCTGGCGCCCAACAAACGCGAGATCGGCATCGTATTCCAGAATTACGCCTTGTTTCCGCACATGAACGTCCTGGCGAATGTCGCGTATCCGCTGGCGCTGCGCAAGACGCCGAGAGCCGAGGCGCGTCAGCGGGCGCTTGCCACCCTGGCCCGCGTCAAGCTGGATGGCCTGGCGGAGCGCAATATTGCCGCGCTGTCTGGCGGCCAGCGCCAACGGGTGGCGTTGGCGCGGGCTATCGTCTTCGAGCCGCGCGTCATGTTGATGGACGAGCCGCTGTCGGCGCTCGACAAGAATCTGCGCGAAACCATGCAGTACGAGATCCGGCGTCTGCACGATGATCTGGGGATCACCACAATCTATGTGACCCACGACCAGCGCGAAGCGCTGATCATGTCTGACCGGATTGCGGTGATGAACTCCGGCCGCATCCAGCAGATCGATACGCCGCAGCGGATCTATGATCGTCCATCGACCCGCTTCGTCGCCGAGTTCATGGGCGAGGCCAACATTGTGGCGCCGGGCTCGGTGCGCAGGATCGATGGTGCCGCAGCGTCAGGCGAAACTCTGATGATTCGCGCCGAAAGCTTCCATCTTGATGCGAAGCTCGTCGGGGCAGACGCAGTGGCTCTCGAAGGCATACTGCGCGCCAAGGCGTTCCGCGGCGAAAACTGGCTTTTGACGCTTGCGCTTGACGGTGGCCAGGAGGTTCTTGTCTGCATTCCGGCAGCGCTGGCTGGCGGCTGCGCGGAGCTTGCCGTCGGTCAGCGGATAACCGCCTATGCACCGGCAGCGAAGGTTCACGCGATACCGGGAGCGATGGCGTGACCGTCACTGTGGATCCAGCACTGCTGGCGGATGCGCGACGCGAGCGGCGGTTTTTTCTTTCGCTTTCGCTGCCGGCGCTGTTCATCGTTGGACTGGCGGCGATATTGCCGATCCTTTGGATCATCCGGCAATCTTTCCTGACCACAGGCGGTGAGTACACTGTCGGCAACTACGCGAAAGTGCTTTCGAGCGGACTGACATGGTCGGCGCTCGTCACCACCCTTGAACTGTCCCTCGGCACGCTGGCGATCTGCATTCTTCTGGGCATCCCGCTGGCACTCGCCTTGGCCAGCGCCAGGCCAAGGGTAGCCAACGTGCTGATGGCCTTCGTCATGCTGCCATTGTGGACCGCCATCCTGGTGCGCACCTATGGCTGGCTCGTGCTCTTGCGGCGTGATGGCCTGATCAACGCGGCTTTGACTGGTTCTGGCCTGACGGCCGAGCCTTTGCCGCTGGTCTATAATTTTACCGGGACGCTGATCGGCATGGTTCACTACATGCTGCCGCTGTTTCTGCTGCCGGTTTATGCCGCGATGCGCGATATCGACCCAAACCTCATTCGCGCTTCAGCGAGCATGGGAGCCACGCTCGGGCAGGTCATCCGCACCGTCATCATGCCGCTTTCGGCCGGCGGCATTTTCTCGGGTTCGGTCATCGTCCTCATCTATTCCATCGGTTTTTTCATCACGCCGGCGGTGCTTGGCGGCGGCAAGGTAAATCCTCTCTCTACCCGGATCGAGCGTGCGCTATCGACCTTTCAGGATTGGGGGTCGGCAAGCGTCCTGGGCATTCTGCTCCTCGTTCTGATGGCGCTGATCGGTGTGATGCTGCTGGCGGCACGCCGCCTGCTGGCCCACAACGCCGTGGCAACCTCCCA
Source organism: Mesorhizobium sp. WSM4848 (assembly GCF_055811375.1). NCBI lineage: Bacteria > Pseudomonadati > Pseudomonadota > Alphaproteobacteria > Hyphomicrobiales > Phyllobacteriaceae > Mesorhizobium > Mesorhizobium sp. WSM4848. The sequence goes on along the minus strand of NZ_JBVVPX010000001.1, from coordinate 271,320 downwards.
TGCTTGAAGCCTATCCGCACAACCGGCTCGCCCGCATTGTCCTGTGGAGCTTTGCTGCTCTGGTCATGGCATTTCTGATGTTGCCGACGCTCGTCGTGGTGCCGCTTTCGTTTTCGGCGTCGAGCCTCCTCGAGTTTCCGCCGCAGGCCTACTCGTTGCGCTGGTACCAGAACTTCTTCGGCTCGGCGACGTGGATGGCTGCGCTCAGGACGAGCCTGATCCTTGGGACATTGACGGCGCTGATCGCGGTGCCGTTTGCGCTGCTCGCCTGCATTTCAATGAATCGGCTGGGCGGGAAGACCGCGGCGAGCATCCAGGGCGTCCTGCTCACCCCCTCGGTCACCCCGGGGATCCTGCTGGCGATCGGCCTGTTTTTTGTGCTGGCGGCACAACGTCTGGTCGGAACGCTGTTCGGTGTGCTGGTCGGACATGTGGTGCTGGCCGTTCCGGTGGCGTGCATCGTGTTGTTGCCAGCCCTGGCTCGCTTCGACTGGAACCAGGTTCAGGCGGCGCGCAGCCTCGGCGCGGACTGGGCCAGGGCTATTGGCGGCATAATCGTTCCGCAACTTCGGCTCAGCCTGTTGTCGGCGACATTGATGGCCTTCCTGACGTCGCTCGACGAGTCGGTGATTTCGATTTTTATCGCAAGTGGTCGCAACAGCACGATGCCGAAGCTCATGTTCCTGTCGCTGCGCGATCAGATCGATCCGACCATTGCGGCGATCTCGACATTGTGGACCGCTATTGTTGTTGTCGTCGTCCTGATCGTCGCCCTTCGCCAAAAATCCTGACCGAGCCAAAAATCCTTACCGGGACTGGAAGCATGCCCAAAAATCATCACGCAGCTGGCGCTCCGGCGGATCAATCGACTGACATACCTCAGGTTGGGTTGGCCATCATCACCGGGTCGGCAAACTGGGGGCTTGCCTTCCCGGAAGATGTCGGATTCGACGGCGTGCGCACGCTGCGTCGCGACATCAGTTTTGAAACGCCTTTCGGTCGTTCCGACAACTGGAAGTTGCTCGAGTTCGATGCCTCGATTTCAGCTGAAGGCAGAGCAAAGCGAGCGTTGTGCATGTATTCGCACGGCAATCCCCGCGACCATATCGACCATTCCTGCCATCGCCGCGCGTTCTGGGTGTTGATGCAAGCGGGGGTGCGGCAAATCCTCGCCTGCTCGACCGTTGGCGCCGTCAACAAGGCGATCCAGCCCGGCGACTTGGTGGTGAACGCCGATATCATCGAACTGACGCAGACCCCGTTTTCACTGCTTCCGGATCGCCAGAGTTTTGACTGTTCGGGCAAGCAGATCGTATGTCCAAGATGTGCGGCGGTTCTGGTCGAGACGGCCCGTCGCCATTGGCCAGCCGAAGGCCGTATTCATGGCATCGAACAGCAGCTGGTGGCTGCCCATTGTTATGGGCCGCGGCTGACAACCCCAGCCGAAGCCTTGGCCTATCGCGGCATGGGGGCGGACGTGCTCAACCATTCCATCGCCCCTGAGGCGACCTTGGCGCGCGAGATCGGCGCCTGCTTCGTGCCCTGTGCCTTCGTCACGGCGGGTTTTAACGACTACATGGATCGCAACCGCCAGAAATTGCTGCAGGAGGACGTGCTGCCCAACCTCTCCATGACAGCCTCGCTTGTCGCGCTGGAGACCGCCGCGCGACTTCCGGCCAATCCGCAATGCTCTTGCCAGGCTCTGAAGTCGCCTCAACCAGAAGAGCGTTCCAGCCGGTTCTGAGCTTTCAGGAGCGTAGTGTGCGCTCTGGCGGGGGCTTAACCAAGCGGCCTGAATATGCCGTCGATCGCCGGGTCGCCGTCGGTGCTCACCAGACCGCGCGCCACCAGGTCCTCGAGATGGGCAAGCACCGACAGGCCGGCCGCGCCGTGCAGGCGCGGATCGGTATCGTGATAGATCGCCGCGACCACCTCCTTGATCGTCCGGTCGCCGCTTCTGATCCGCTCCAGGATCGCTTGCTCGCGCATCCTGCGATGCGTCTTCAACTCGCGCATGAAGCTGCGCGGCGCTGTCACCGGCCCGCCATGGCCGGGCAGCAGCAGGCGGTCGTCGCGCTCGATCAGCCGATCCAGCGAGGCCATATAGTCGGCCATGGCGCCGTCCGGCGGCGCAACGATGGAGGTCGCCCAAGCCATGACATGGTCGGCCGAGAACAGGAGGCCGGTTCCTTCTAGCGCAAAGGCTGCATGATTGGCGGCATGGCCCGGCGTCAGCACCGTTCTGATCGCCCAGCCGTCGCCGTCGACCACCATATCGTCGGCAAGCGCGATATCCGGATTGAAGGCGGTGTCGGCGCTGGCGTCGAGCGGATTGATTTCGCCTATGCGCAGCGGCCTCGCCGGCCGATGCGGACCCTCGGCCAGGACAATCGCACCGGTGTGCTGCTTCAGCCGCGCTGCCAGCGGAGAATGGTCGCGATGCGTGTGGCTGACGAAAATGTGGCTGACCGGCCTGTCTGCGATCACCTCGATCAGTGTCTTGAGATGCGCATCGTCATCCGGTCCAGGATCGATCACCGCCAGCGTCTCGCGCCCGACGATGTAGCTGTTGGTGCCGTAGAATGTGAACGGGCCGGGATTTTCCGCGGTGATCCGCAGCACGTCGGGCGCAACGGTCACGCCCTGGCCGTAGGCCGGGTCGAAGTCAGTGTCGAATTTCAGCGCCATGGCCAATATCGTCGAGCTGTTGGGAGACGGCAAAACCGATTGCCGCATAGCACGGAAGCCAATATAGGAAAACGCAACGCCGCGATCTGCGGCAGTCCGCAATGAGGAAGACCATGGCAATTGCAACGACGCCGCTTGTTTCTCTCGCTCTGCCTGAAAAGGGCGCAGCCCGCCTGGCGACGCAGCTTTTGCTGGCGGTCGGTGGAACGCTGCTGCTGACCTTGTCGGCCAAGACCAGAGTTTTGCTCGGACCGGTCGACATCTCGATGCAGACCTTGGCCGTGTTTCTGATATCAGCTGCATTCGGCATGCGCCTCGGCGTCGCCACGCTGCTTCTCTACATGGCGGAGGGCGCCATGGGCTTGCCGGTGTTCCAGGGCACGCCGGAAAAGGGCATCGGCATTGCCTACATGCTCGGCTCGACCGGCGGCTATCTTGCCGGCTTCGTCGTCATGGCGGCGATCGTCGGCTGGGCCGCCGATCGCGGCTGGGATCGCCATCCGGTCAAGCTCTTCAACGCGATGCTGGTTGCCGAAATCGTCATGATGGCGATGGGCTTTGCCTGGCTGGCGCTGCTCATCGGCCCGGAAAAGTCGTGGCAGTTCGGCGTCGTGCCGTTCATCGTCGGCGACCTGATCAAGGTCGCCCTGGCGGCGAGCCTTGTGCCCGCCGTCTGGTCGCTGCGCAAGCGCCCCTGAACTCCGGCCGATCGGGCGCAGCACCACAGGAACGTGATCGTGGTCCCGTTTCAGCGACGGCCTGCCGCGAGTTGTCGTCGAAGCAGGCCACCGCCAAGCGGTCGGTAACGCTTTGATAACGATAATCGTCACACAATGTTCAAATCGACCGATTAAGGACCAGAAGAGCCTGCGGTCGTCGCGAGTCAGCGTAACCAGGCAGCTACATATCGACACAATTGCTCGATACCGCTGCTGGATAGCTGAAAAAGAAAGCGGCGCGATGACTTTAGCTGCAGCTAAAGTAGTGGACAATTAACAGGATTTTTTCGACCAAGCTTGATTCTCGCGAGATGGTTGCTTGCTGGTATCTTCGCGCTGTCGTAACCCTTGCCGTCAACCATGCCGAAAACCGCCGAGAGCGAGTCGCGTGACCAGCCCGGAAAAAACAACAGGGAAGGGGACTTTATCGTTGCAACGGCCCGCAACCGGCACCGCAGCACGCTGGTATGCCGCCAGCGTATTTCCGGGAAAAGAAGACGTCGCCGAACGGCATCTCCGGATACAGGGGTTTCACCCGTTTACGCCTCGCTGCGAGAAGACCACACGTCATGCTCGGCGCATCGAGACGCGACCGGCGGCCTATTTTCCAGGTTACATGTTCATCGCCCTCGATGTCGCGCTGCAGCGGTGGCGCTCGGTCAACGGAACGTTCGGTGTGCGCTCCCTCATCATGCAGGGCGAGCGGCCATTGCCGGTCCCCTCGGGGCTGGTGGAGCGGTTCATTGCCCTGACCGGCAAGGACGGCCTGCTTGATTTCAGCGGAGGCCTTACTGCAGGCGCCTCGGTTCGGATTCTCTCGGGTCCTTTCGCCGAGATGATCGGCCGCCTTGACCGGCTCGATCCGGCCGGAAGGGCTCGGGTTCTGGTTGCCATCATGAATGGCGAGATCCCTGTTGACATGGATTCAAGGGAACTCGTCGCGATCGCGTAGCCGCGCCCATCAAGGCGGCGCCGTGATGTAAATTGTTGTGGTATCCGCTCTCGGGATTCACCCTGGAGTGCGGTAGCCGTCGGTTGGTAAGACTTGCGCCTCTGCGAGATCGCCTCATCCGCGCCGATTGGGAGTATGTGGCATGCGAATAACAATGATTGGTGCCGGCTATGTTGGGCTTGTCTCGGGCGCCTGTTTCGCCGACTTTGGCCATCAGGTCTGCTGCATTGATCGCGATCCAGAAAAGCTTGCCATGCTCAAAGGCGGCAAGATACCAATCTATGAGCCAGGGCTCGAAGAGCTCGTCACGACCAACACTTTGCAAGGTCGCTTGCGTTTCGACGACAATCTGGCGGACGCGGTTTCTCAATCGGATGTCGTCTTCATTGCCGTGGGCACGCCGTCGCGACATGGCGACGGTTTTGCCGATCTGTCCTATGTTTATGACGCGGCGGCCGAAGTAGGCCGGGCGCTGAAGGGATTTACGGTCGTTGTGACGAAATCGACGGTGCCTGTTGGTACTGGTGACGAGGTCGAGCGAATTATCCGCGAGCAGAATCCAACGGCCGATTTTGCGGTGGTCTCCAATCCGGAATTTCTTCGCGAGGGATCGGCGATCGACGATTTCAAGCGACCTGATCGCATCATTGTCGGGACCGACGCCACAAGGGCCAAGGCAGTGATGGGCGAGGTCTACCGTCCGCTCTCGCTGAATGCCGCGCCGATTTTCTATACGAGCCGACGTACGGCGGAGCTTACCAAATATGCAGGGAATGCATTTCTGGCGATGAAGATCACCTTCATCAACGAAATTGCCGATCTCTGCGAGCGGTTGGGAGCCGATGTGCAGGACGTCGCGCGGGGCATCGGCATGGACAATCGCATCGGCGCAAAGTTTCTTCACGCGGGGCCGGGCTACGGCGGCTCCTGTTTCCCGAAAGATACGCTGGCGCTGGTCAAGACAGCGCAGGACGCGGCAAGTCCCATCCGGCTTATTGAAACGACGGTCTCGATAAACGACCAGCGTAAACGGGCGATGGCGCTCAAAGTGGTCGATGCCTGCGGGGGCTCGGTTCGCGGCAAGACCATTGGTGTCCTCGGCCTTACGTTCAAGCCAAACACCGACGATATGCGCGACGCCCCCTCATTAGCCATTATTCAGGCGCTGAAGGACGCGGGCGCTTCGATCAAGGCATATGATCCGGTCGGCATGGAGCAGGCGCGCAAGTTGATCGAAGGCATTGAATTCGGGGACAGCGCCTACGCGGTAGCCAACGGCTCCCATGCGATAGTGATCGTCACCGAGTGGAATGCCTTTCGGTCATTGGATCTCAAGCGGCTCCGTGCACTCATGGCGATGCCAGTGATGGTTGACCTTCGAAACGTTTACCGAGGTGAGGATGTCGTGAAGGAAGGCATAGCCTATTCGAGCGTTGGCCGAGAGCGACATCTTGTTAAGTGAACGTAAGGTTCTCGTGGGACCCGGTTTGCGAGTGGCAATTTGAACACCTCCACTATCAACCTGCCCAGGCAGAGGCATCTTCTGCTTCGGATGCGCTTTCAGCTGCTTGGCGGATTGACGTTCGCGATCCTGGTCCCCGCCATGGTCCGCATGTCGTTCGATCAACAAGTAATCTGGTCGACGAACATGCAAGCTACGATTCTTGCTGCCTTCATGGCTCACACGTCGGGTTACCTGCTTTACAAGCGCATCGGCAATTTTCCGGGTGTGGCGGCAGCTGGTTACATCCTGCCCACCTTCGCCCTGACTTATGGCCTCGTATTCATGGCCATCTTCTTTTTCAGGTTCGACTATAGCCGCTTCCAGGCCGCGGCGAGTCTCTTTCAGTCGACATTGTGGTATTTTGGTCTGAGCTTGGCCACGCGACGGCTCGACCCATACCGGCTGGCAGTAATCCCCGGTGGAGATGTCGATAGGCTGCAAAGCATACCAGGCGTTAGTTGGCACCGGATTCCGTCGCCCGAGACGATTGTCAAACATGCCAGCGGTGTGGTGGCCGATCTTCGAGCCGATCTTTCGGATGAATGGGAGCGGTATATTGCCGATCGCGCGCTCTCGGGAACGCCGGTCTACCATGTCAAACAAATCAGCGAATCGCTTACAGGCCGAGTGGAAATACAACACCTTTCCGAAAATACCTTGGGATCTCTGAACCCTAACCAGGCATATTTAAAGATCAAACAGGCGGCTGACTGGATTGCGGCACTAGTTATTCTGGTGGGTTTTTCGCCATTGCTCTTGTTCGTAGCGGCAGCGATAAAATTTGACTCAGCTGGTCCGGCCTTATTCAAGCAAAAAAGAATGGGGTACAGAGGAAAGATCTACGAAGTTTACAAATTTCGGACGATGAAACTCGGCGCCCCCGTTGGCGATGAAAAGGAAGAGGCCATCACAAAGGCCGGCGATGCGCGCATTACGCGCCTTGGGCAGTTCTTGAGAAAATCCAGGATCGATGAATTGCCGCAGGCCTTCAACATCCTGCGCGGCGAGATGAGCTGGATCGGACCGCGCCCGGAAGCACTCGTACTCTCCAAGTGGTACGAGGCGGAGCTGCCATTCTATCGGTACCGCCACATCGTTCGGCCTGGCATTACCGGATGGGCTCAAGTCAACCAGGGCCACGTTGCCGCCGTGGGCGACGTTCTGGAAAAACTCCACTACGACTTCTACTACATCAAGAATTTTTCGCCTTGGCTCGACGTGCTGATTGTGTTTCGTACGATCCGAACCATGCTGACAGGATTTGGCGCGCGTTGACAATACGGCAAAGATCGGTAGCCGGTGTAGCCAAGCCGCCGCGCTCGAATCTCACAACGTTGGGATAGCCACCAGCTTTTGAAATGGGCATTAAAGCCACGCTGACTAGCGTTGAGAAATATCGTCGTATCGACCTCGGAGAAGCACAATGACCAGAAAAACCGCCCTCATTACCGGCATCACCGGCCAGGATGGCGCCTATCTGGCGGAACTTCTCTTGGCAAAGGGCTATGACGTCCATGGCGTCAAACGGCGTTCCTCGTCGTTCAACACCGGTCGCATCGACAATCTCTATCAGGATCCGCATGAGAAGGACGTAAGGCTGTCGCTGCATTATGGCGACATGACTGACGCCACCAACCTCATCCGCATCGTCCAGGAAGTGCAGCCAGACGAGATCTACAATCTCGCCGCGCAATCGCACGTCCAGGTGAGCTTCGAAACCGCGGAATATACCGCGAATGCCGACGCGATCGGCACATTGCGTCTCCTCGAAGCCATCCGGCTGCTTGGCCTGACAAAAAAGACGCGTTTTTATCAGGCGTCGACTTCCGAGCTCTACGGCAAGGTGCAGGAGATCCCGCAACGGGAGACGACGCCTTTCTATCCTCGGTCGCCCTATGCGGCGGCAAAGATTTATGCCTACTGGATCACCGTGAATTACCGCGAAGCCTACGATATCCATGCTTCCAACGGCATCCTGTTCAATCACGAAAGCCCGATGCGCGGCGAGACGTTCGTCACCCGCAAGATCACTCGCGCTGCTGCCGCGATCAGCCTTGGCCTTCAGGACAAGCTCTACCTCGGCAATCTGTCGGCTGAACGGGATTGGGGCCACGCCCGCGATTACGTCGAAGGCATGTGGAGAATCCTTCAGCATGAAGTGCCGGACGACTACGTCCTTGCAACCGGCGTAAAGCATTCGGTCCGCCACTTTGTCGAGCTTGCATTCAGCGAGGTCGGGATCGAGGTCGATTGGGTTGGGTCCGGTATCGACGAAAAAGGCGTCGATGCAAAATCAGGCGCTGTCCTGATCGAGCTCGACCCGCGCTATTTCAGGCCGACCGAAGTTGAGCTGCTGATCGGCGACCCTTCGAAAGCGGAGCGCGTTCTCGGGTGGAAGGCAACAACCTCGCTCGATGTGATGGTCCAGGAAATGGTTCAGTCCGACCTCGAAACGGTAAGACGGGAATCCGAGCACCGGCGCCTGGACGAGGATCGAATCCGCGTTGCGGCACAGTAAGCCGAGTCTACATGAAAATCTCGGTCTTGACCGTCTGTTGGAACTCTGCGGCGACAATCAGGCATACGATCGATAGCTTTTTTGCCCAGGATCATCAGGACAAAGAGCTGGTGATTGTCGATGGCGGATCGTCGGACGAGACGTTGTCAATTGTCCGGTCTCATCCAACGGACCAGATCCGGCTGATCAGCGAACCCGACAGCGGAATGTATGACGCACTCAACAAGGGGCTGCGTCTCTTTACCGGAGACGCGGTAGGCGTGCTGAATTCAGACGATTGCTTTCACGATCGCACAGTGCTGGGACGGATATCGGCAGGGCTCGAGACAGCCGACATCGTGCATGGTGACCTGGATTTTGTCGAAGACCATCTGGGCAAGCGGGTCGTACGCCGTTGGCGTGCTGCGGCCCGACCCGCCAAGGGCTTTCGGACCGGATGGATGCCGGCCCATCCAACATTCTACGTCAAGCGGAAGGTTGCGGACGCGGTCGGTGCATTCGATCTCAGCCTCAAAGTGGCATCGGATTACGATTGGATGTTGAGAGCTGTTGAACTCCACGGATTCGAGACCGCTGCAACCAGCCACGTGTTGGTGGACATGATGGTTGGCGGGGCCAGCACAAGGAGCTTGCGTTCGCACATCGGGCACAACCTGGAAGCGCTACGGTCTCGACGCCGTTGGCTTGGGTCCGGGGCCCTCGACTACGCGCTGGTCGCGAAGCCGGCGCGGAAAATAGGTCAGTTCTTGTTGAAGCAAGGCGATAATCCAAACATAAAGAAACCTATCTGATGAACGACCCCAAGAGCATTTTAGAACCGATCGGAGGTTATGTCCTCGATCTCGTTGCGAAGCTGCGAAACCGACAATTTGTCCCGCATTCGCTAACGAAGTTGCACAATATGAAAACCTGCAGGGACATGACTGGCGCCACGACGGCAGTGGAAATTGGTTCCTATAAGGGTGTCACGACAAAACGAATGTCTCACCTGTTTGAGAAGGTGATCTCAGTCGAAATTGACGAAGCACTGTATCATCAGGCCAGCAAGCGGTGCGCAGGGCGGAAAAATGTGGAATTGCTGCTCGGTGACGGTTCCAAGCTGCTGCCCGAAATAGCTGCGCGGGTGAGCAAGGCGCTTATCTTTCTGGACGGCCATTTCAGCGGAGGTATCACCGGTCAAGGTGACGAACCGGAACCGGTGTTGAAGGAGCTTGATCTTATCCAAGCGAACCTGGACCACTTCTGCGCGGTCATCGTAGATGACTTTCGCCTGTTTGGCGTCGAGCCGGGATGGCCGCGGAAGGCCGAGGTGATGGAGAAATTGGAAGACGTTTTGCCTGCGCCCGAATGGGTCCATGGCGTTCTCAACGATCAGTTCATTGCGGTTCGGAAAAGAACGGCAAAATGAACGAACACCGCGTGCGTCACAGATTGCAGGCGAAAATTGCCCTTATTTTCATATCTGGCGATTTGGAATGTTTCGCAGCATCCTGACCGTTCTGTCGGGGTCGGTGATTGCGCAAGCCATTGCAGTTGCTGTTCTTCCTGCCCTGACGCGGCTCTATGATGCTGAAGCGTTCGGCCGGTATCAGATTTATGTCTCGATACTGAACGTGGCGGTCATGTTTGTCGCATTTCGCTACGAGGTCGCAATCCTGAGTGCACGACCAGGAAGGATTTTTGAAAATCTATTAAAACTGACATTTCGGCTTTGTATCGTGACTAGCATGATAGCCTTCCCTGTTGCCGGTGCCATCAGCTTGTGGATGCCGGGTGACCTGTCATCACTACAAGGAATTATTTTTCTTCTACCCGTCGCGATGTTTGTCGCGGGCATCTACCAGATGCTTAGCTACTTGCCGATCCGCGAACGCAACTACGGTCTCAGTGCACGGTCCAAGATTTTGCAATCGGTAGGATTCTCAATTGGCGCCCTTGGGTGTGCCTTTCTCCCTTTGATCGGGGTTGGTCTCGTTCTCGCTGACGTCTTCGGCCGGCTCGTTGGGAGCATCAACGTCTTCTTTGAGAGTGGAAAGCTCTGGCGAACGCTGATCTCTCCTATTTCGTTTTCCGAGATGAGATTTACGGCAATTCGCTTTCAGAAATTTGGGTTCTTCACTTTCCCGGGGACCCTCCTGTCAGCTCTTAGCGCTGCGGTCGCGCCATTCGCCTTTCTTGCACTGTTCGACCTGGAAGTCGCAGGACAGTACGCCCTGATCGAACGGTTTGTCTTAATGCCTGTTGGCATCGTCGCGGTTGCTGTTTCACAGGTCTTCACCGGTGAGTTTTCGAAACTTTATCGCACGGAAAAAAATGAGTTGAACGCGGCATTTCGGCGTTCGCTCTTGCAGCTGCTTGCCATCGGTCTGTTGCCGACAATGCTTGGAATGGTACTTTCGCCAAGCGTCGTTCCCCTCCTCTTTGGCGCCGATTGGACCATGGCAGGCAGGCTCTGTGCCATCGCGTTTCCAATCGCGTATGTGCGATTTGTCGCCACGGCGTTGACGATGACTCTTATCATTATCGATCGCCAGTCGCTTCAGTTTACCTGGGAAATAGGCCGGTTCCTTTTCACTTTGTGCGTCTTCGGTTGGCTCGGTTGGGTAGGTGTCGATAATCCAGCCACCGTTATGGTCTGGTACGGATTGGCGACTGGTGTCACCTATGCTCTCCAACTTGCATTGGCTGACCATGCAACGAAGATAGTCAACCTGCAGGCAAGGGAAAGCGAAGGGAGCATTTCATGAGGGTGAGCTTGGCGTTCGCCGTGCAGCGAATCTTCGGTATGTTCGGCTACCATTTGAGAAAGCTCGATCGTGGTGTTCGGATCGATGACTCGTTCGAGGAGCAACTGCGTCTCGTTGGTGATCCTGTCGCTACGATCTTCGAAGTGGGAGCTGCCGACGGGCGGGATACTCGCACATATGCGGAGAGGTGCTCGAAGGCGGTTGTTCACGCGTTCGAGCCTCTGCCGGAAAATTTTGCCAAGCTGCGCAACATCGCCGAAAGCGAGCCGCGAATTATTCCCGTCAATATGGCTGTTTCTTCGAATGTAGGGACCTCTTCGTTTCATGTCGCGGCGCTTTCCGACGCCAGTTCCCTGTTCAGGCCGCGCAGTACTGGATCGACCTTTGACAAGTACACATCTGAAGTCGATGTGATTGACGTTAACCTGATTACATTGAATAGTTATTGTGACGATCGAGGAATAACAAAGGTGGACCTCCTTAAAATGGACGCGCAGGGTGGGGAGCTAGATGTTTTGAGGGGGGCGGACAATATTCTCAAAAATAAAGGCATCGGTGTAATTTATACAGAGGTAAATTTTATGAGAATGAACGAAGGGTCCTGTCTCTTTCACGAGGTGACAGCCTACCTTGAGCAATTCAACTACCGGCTCCACGCGATTTACAATCAGCACCATAACCAGTTTGGCCGGCTGGCCTGGGCTGATGCGATCTACCTGCCGAACATTGACTGACTTTCGGCGTTTTCGATAGGGCAGGCGCTCATGACCCATCTTTACGGTTATCCCGATATCGGCCGCTTTGGTCTTGGTCACAGCATGCTTGCTTGGGCACGCTGTGAGATATGGTGTCGAAACAACGATGCGCAGATGCTCGGGCCGCGTTGGTTCCGCCCACGTATCGGTCCCTACTTGCGCCGCGAACGGGACAAGCGCGAGTATTTCAGGCTCTTCAACAATAAGGGCTATGTCGGCGAACCGTGGCGAACTGCACTGCTTGCAACTGCGCGAAAGGTTCCGGCAGAAGCGGCTGCATCCGCTCCATATGACGGTGGGAATACGGTCGTTGTTTTCAAGAACACCGTGGCATCAAACTTCGAAAGACATTTCCATGAAGTCCGCGGTCACGGTCCGGTGCTGTATGACGCGTTTCGCCGGATCACCCGCAAAAAGTACCTGCCACAAGCGCCTGCCACGCCTTTCCTGGCTGTCCATGTCCGCCTTGGCGACTTCTCCCGTTTCGACGTGAGCCAGGTGGAGGCGAAGACGCACAACCAGCGGCTTCCGATCGAATGGTATTGCGACAGCCTTGTCGCCCTTCGTAAGGGACTGGGTACGAACATGCCGGCCCGTGTGTTTTCCGATGGAGATGATGCCGACCTTGTTCCACTGCTCCGTCTGCCGGATGTGCGCCGGGCCAATGACGCGGAATCGGTCACGCACATGCTGGAAATGGCTCAGGCGAATGCGATCATCGGAGCAGGCTCGAACTTCAATCTGTGGGCTGCCTTTTTTGGGCAGGTTCCGCGGATCACCTACCCAAACCAGGCGATCGTCGTGGTAAATGACGATCCAACCCGCGAGACGAGTTTCCGCGATGATGCGTCCCTTCCTGACGCCTTCGTAAATCACGTGAAGTACCAGTTCATGCGGCGAGAAAAACAGGGCGAACTAACCTAGAGGTTGCCAGTGCAAGCCGTAGCAGCACTATGATCTTGATCTATTTTCGATGTTCCGGTCTCTACCGGTTTGCAGGACAAGGGGTGCGGTGATTCTCAGGTCGTTTATTGGTTGGAACAGGAGCGCCGCCGCCTGGCTCGAACGCCGCTTTCCCGGGATTTTCGGCGCGCCGTCCTACAAAGCGGAACTCGAACGACGTATCGCAGACGACATTGCGCGCCTGACGCCATCGGCGATCCTTGAGGTCGGCGGGATCGACCGGCCGCTTCTGGAGCGGGGTAATGGCTTCACTTATATCGGCCTCGACATCGAGGAAAAGCCAGACTGCTATCGGATCTACGATCGGTTTGTTGTCCAGTCCATCGAGCAGCCCGTCGACATTCAAGCAGACATGCTCATTTCGATCACATTGATGGAGCACGTGCCGGACAACAGGGCGGCGGCGCGTTCGATGTTTTTGGTGTTAAGGCCGGATGGCGTGATGCACCACTATATCCCGTCGAAGTGGCACCCCTATTCGGTAGCGTTGCGGCTCGTCGGACCCGTTATGCAAAAATGGCTTATTCCGTATCTTAGACCGGCTGCAGTCGGTGTTACGGGATACCCGGCCTTCTTTGATCACTGCTCCCCCTCGGACATGGCGAAGGTACTTCGCAGCCAAGGTTTCATCCAGGTCGACGCCAAGCCGTTTTACCGTGCCAGCGATTATTTTGCTTTCTTCCTGCCGGCCTACATTTCCGTCGCTCTGTTCGAGAATCTTTGCGCGGCCCTGAACTGGCGCATCTTCTGTTCCGGCTTTGTCATCAGCGCGACAAAACCCGCACGCTAGCTAACACCAGAGCAACAAGAACGGCGCCATGCAAATCTTTCAAAACTCCGGGATCGCCTCAAGCTATCGACCCCGACTTGCCGGTCTCGTCGCGGAGATCGTCGGGTTCGAACAGCAAAAGGACGTGTTCTTGAATGATCGTTACGGCGCAGCACATATTCTTTTGCCGGTACTCGGCCGTCGTCCGGAGGCGTTCTTTACGAACGGCGATGACGAATCGCTGCAGCGGGCGTGGGCACGCGAAAACGGGCTTGGTCCAGACACGCCGCTGGCCGATATCCTTCTTGCCCAGATCGAGCATCACAAGACGGATGTCTTCTACAATCTCGACCCATTTCGCTACGACGCCGCTTTTGTGAGCCGCTTACCTGGGCACGTGAGACGAAAGATTGCGTGGCGCGCCGCGCCAGGCAAGATTGACTTTTCCGGCTATGATCTTGTGCTTTGCAATTTTCCGTCGATGCGAAGGCTTTGGGAGGGGCAGGGCGCCAGGACGGCCCACTTCTTTCCCGCTCACGATCCGGAACTCGATGCCGTCGCTGCAAATCGGAACAGGGACATCGATGTCCTTTTCTTCGGTGGCTACAGCCGTCATCACCAACGTCGGCGGCAGATCTTGGAAGCTGTCGCAGGTCTTTCCAGCCGCCACCGTGTTGTTTTCCATTTGGACCTGTCACGCTACACGCCACTCGCCGAGACGCCGCTTGGCTGGTTCGGTCCTCTGAAAGCGGTACGCCGCCCACGTGCGATCCGCAACGTCAGCGCGCCCCCTGTGTTCGGGCGTGCCATGTATGAACAGCTTGGAAGAGCCAAGATCGTGGTCAATGCCTCGATCGACATGGCCGGCCCGGACCGTGGCAACATGCGTTGCTTCGAAACGATTAGCGCCGGAGCCCTGCTGGTTTCTGACTCTGGCAACTATCCCGCGTCGATGCGCGACGGGGAAACCATGGTCGTCTATGAACAGCCGCAGGACGCAGTGGAAAAAATCGAGCGGCAACTGGACGAGGGAAGCTGGGACAGAATCGGTTGGACCGGGCACCGCGCGATTCGTGAAGAATACAGTAAGAAACAACAATTTGAGCGGTTTGTCGAACTGGTATAGCGGATGATTCGATCGTGTTTTTACGTCTGGTGGCGACATTGCGCTTTTTGCGTTCACCCATAGCGCCGACGTATAACGACCTACGCGCCGGATTGGCGCGAGTCGTACTTGCCATCACGGTACGCGACGAGAGGGCGGTTATTGACAAGGGCCGCGATCTGATCCTCGTGGTACGGCGTCGTCTGATTGCTCTTTGAAATTCGCCCTGTATCGCTTCCCGCGCTCGGCATCGAGTTCCGCCCGGCCCGTTACCGACAAGTCTGGAATATGCGAGAGTCGGCTGCGCAAAGTCCACGAATGCGCGATACCGGATATCAACCGTCATGTTTCAAAAGATAATAGTCTGTGTAATATGCATTCTTGCCAGTTCTTGGCCCGCGACGGCGCAGACGCACGCTCCATTCAAGCTGTTCGAGAGTTTGCTTTTCACCGGCGAGCCCCCCGATTTCCGTTTGTTCGGGTTCGACCATCTCACGCTCGCCACCCCTCATGTGCTGGGATTCGATGTTCCCCGGGCCGACCAGGTGCAGAAAGCCTTGGCGCTGCCGCGGACCAACAAATTCATGGCGATCGACATCGAGCACTGGCCGATGAGTGGCACCGCCGTGGATCGTGCGTCATCCATTGCCAAATACAGAGCGACGCTCAGCGCCATAAAACAGGCTGATCCGAGCCTCAAGCTCGGGCTCTACAGCGTTCTGCCGATCGCAGACTACTGGCGAGCAAATGGCTCCGAAGGCAACGATGCATTCAGGGACTGGAAATCACGCAACGATCAGATCGCGTCCGCTCTCATCCCCCATGTCGATGTGCTTTTTCCTTCTCTTTACACGGCCTATGGCGACAAGGATGCCTGGGTGGTCTTCGCGCGAGCCAACATCGAGGAAGCGCGAAGAATCTCGCAGGGAAAGCCGGTCTATTGCTTCCTCTGGCCGCAGTTTCACAAGACTTTTGCCTTTCTGCCTGGGGATTACTGGTATGCCCAACTGGACACTTGCAGAACATTCGCCGACGGGATCGTGATCTGGGGCACGATAACTGGAGAGGCAGGTTATTCGCCCGAGGAATGGGACGAAAAGGCGGAGTGGTGGCAGGCCACATTGAGGTTCCTTCGCGAGTTGGGCAAGATTCCCTAGAGCCCGTCACACGCGGGCGTGAAACGAGCGTTGAACGGTTCTGTTCGAGCGCGGAAGCGCTGTCAGCGGGCGGGGCTCGAAGCTCTTGCTGGCGGTCAACAGAATCGAGGTCAGCACAAACAGGCTGTCTGCCGCCCATATCGCACCTGAAGTCTGCAAGAATGCGAAAGAAACGATGTACATAATCGTATAGAAGGTGAGGTGGGCCCTAAATTTCATCGCCCTGTACATCGACATGCCTATCACGATGAAAAGCGGAATGGCCCCCACCAGGCCCAGCGCCATGAGTATTTCAATGATGATGTTGTGAGGGTACAGGCCCGGCCCCCAGTTCATGTCGATAAAGTGCTTGCCGATGATAGGGCTGTCGAGGAAGTCGGAAATCGCCGTGCTTTGCACATTAAAGCGCTCCAAAGCTGCGGTGTCCCATTGCGCGATGACAAGGTCACTCATGCGCCGAACCAGGTAGTTGTCCTGCGGCAGGTACATCAAGCCGCCAAGCAAGAATGGTACCAAAATCCAAAGGCGGGATGGGCGGGAAACTGCATAGACAGCCGAAGCGACTATCACTCCAACGAAGGCGGCGCGGGATCCCGACAGGAACAAGGCGGCTATCGAACCGACGATGATCGCCAAGTGCACCACGTATTCGATAAGGCGTGGCTTATATTCGATTACGAAGAAAAATGCTGCGATTGCGACAGTGCAGGTAAAATGCCCGAGCAAAACCGCATTGACGAATTCAGAAGCATACCTGACGTTAGAGGCGTCCGTGCCTTGGGCGTTCAAGAGTCCATTGCTATACGCATAGAAGAATGCCGGAAGGAACAATACGCCGGAAAAAGAGATCATGAGAACGATTCTTTTTTGAATAGAGAGTATGTACTCAGAGTATGATCCAAGAGCAAAAGCTGGGATGACGACGGACGATAGGTAAAATTGAATAGCCACTAGCGCATATTCGTTGTATTGATATGCGTAATCGTATACAAGCCTGGCAAAATATAATATGAAGAACGCAAGCAACATTTTGTTAATTTTGAATTTTTTATCCGAGACTGCAGCAAGTATCAAAAATAGCGACATTATGGCGATAATCATTCTTGCAGCAATGGAGACTATATGATTATTTAAGCCGGCAACGGTGGTATACATTCCCAGTAAAGGATAGCCTACCAGCGCCCATAGGAGCACGATTTCCACCAACCGCTTTTGAATGGATACGAGCATTTCGCTTACTCGCTTTTCGAGCGTTGCATGGCCAACGCTTCAGAGAAGATGGAGCGAAAGCGGAACAATTCTGCTTGCGCAATATGGCTGGCGTCCGCAAACACGGATCGTCCATCCAGAACATAATTGCATCGACTTGCATCGCACAACACCGTGTCCGGACGGGCGAAGCCGATATCGCGGCGCGCTCCGAAATGTTGGATGGTCTCCTCATGCTGCCGCTGGAACGCATCTGCCGGCAGATAGGTCGGTTTTCCAAGTGGCCGGCCGAAGGCGAGATCACGGCTCAATTCGGAAGGAAGATCCCATCCGGGGTAAGCTATCGGGCCGATCAGAACGACTTTCTTGCCAAACCCCTGCAGGCGACCGATCAGATCGTCCAGCCCGCGAACGAGTTCTGCGTCATTCCTAGTGTCGACCGTCTTTCCGTCCGCATCGACCAGTCCGTTCTCTGCATTTGCCCAGTTCAAGCCAAGAATAACGGTCCTCACGTTTGAAAGTTTGCCAAGCTCACTGAGATTGGCGGCGGCCACATCGATACATTCACGCGAGATATTGACGGACACAGTCGGCAGGCAGCCGTTGGCCGGAACCAGGAGGCCGGGCAACCCTTCCTCGACAAATATGGACTCCCAGACAGGCGCATACATTTGCGCATGCGAATTCCCCAACAGAACAACCTTTGCGTCAGAAGGGTTGCGAGTGGGAAGGTTCAGCACACAGGCGCGCGACTGGCCCACCCGCAGAAAATTTGGGACCGGGCAACGATAGTTGGTTCCGACAGCCGCATTGATGGCCGCGGCTTCACCGCTCATCCGGCCGGGCAGCCCATTCGACCAGATCAGCACCGACGCAATCACCACGAGGGCACCGGCGCCGGCGCCAGCAGCGAGACACACGGTTCGTGCCGCCATGGCTCGGCTACGAAAAGGGCGCTCAACGTATCGCCATGAGACAATGGCGCAGATAGCCATGCCGGCCACGGCAATCGTCATCTCGCCGATGTTGAGGTCGCGGACGAGATAATATTGCGACAGGACGATGAAGGGCCAATGCCAGAGATAAAGCGAATAGGAGATCAATCCGACAAAGGCGAGCGGGCTGGCCGCTATTATTCGGTTGATGGACGGTTGCTGAACCTGACCAGCGGCGATCAAAAACATCGTGCCGATGACCACGGGTAGCGCGGCAGGTACGGAGCCATACGTCTGAAGGGGGGTGATGATGCCAATGAGGACTGCAATCGCACCGATTGCCCCGAGAAGGCTGGCGACGGTTCCTCGCGGCGTCAGGCTGGGCGGCAGAAGAGCAACCATAGCACCAGCTCCAAGCTCCCACGCCCGGGTAGGCAGCAGGAAAAATGCCGGCGATGCGCCACCTATCCTGAGCGCCAAGCAGTTGGCTGCCAGAGACACAAGAGTGAGCAGTGCGATTGCGGGGAAAGTCGCGCGGGGCCAAAAGCGGGCAAATACCGCAATGAGCAGCGGAAAAATGATGTAGAACTGTTCTTCGACACCCAATGACCAGACATGCAGGAGCGGTTTGTCCTCAGCGGCTCTCGAAAAATAGTTCGTATCTCTCCAGAAATAGATATTTGCCACGAAGCCGAGCGTGGCGAGCATGCTCTTTCCATATCCGATCAAGTCGGCAGGCAGCAGCAAGATGATCGCGGCCATGGTGGTGAAAAACAGCAGGAGGAGAAGAGCCGGCATTATCCTGCGGATCCGCCGTTCATAGAACCGTAAGATCGAGAACTGCCCCTTGAGCGCCTCACGCCATAATATCAGGGTGATCAGATATCCCGAGAGCACGAAAAAGATATCGACGCCCAGATATCCTCCCGGCAACCATGATCTCGACAGGTGGAATGCTATCACCGAAGTGACAGCAATTGCGCGCAGGCCGTCGACGTCCGCCCGATAGCCAATGAGGTGTGAATCCGCGCTTCCAACTCTGGTGTGCATGCTGAATATTCAGGTCCCCGAGGCAGTGCCCCGTCTATAGAAGAACCAGAGCCGGGGCGCTACTCTCAGGTGGGCGTTTTGCGCGGACGAAGTTCGCGCGGTTCGACCTCTCGTGACCTGAACTTGACGAATTTTAAAACGGTAGCTTAGCTGGACGTCTCGAACAACCTCCTGACTGAACCATGATCGACGCTGGAATTATCCGCCTTTGTGGTGGACGGTCGAAGCATGCAAGCCTATGACCGAGCGCTGTCGCATTCGTCAAGCTGAGCCTTGGCGGCGGCTGCTGTGGCCGCATCTGACAAATCTGACGAGGAGTTCGAGATCGTTGTGACCGAGATCGTTGTGACAAAGGACGTGCCGCCTTACGCAATTGTCGCCGAAATTCCGGCTGTCGCCGAAAATCCGGCGCGGATGATCGAGCATATGGTTTCTCTCGATGCCTGAAGCGGCCATGAGTTGGGAAGATGCCGTCCGCTGGTGCATGAGCGAGCCTTCGATGAAGGAACTCGCCCGCGCCGCTTATTTCGACGATCCAGTCGTGGCCGCGCGGCGCTATCACGAAAGCGCGGAGTTCGACGCGGTTCGTGACATGATCCCGCGCAAGGTGGGCCGTGCTCTCGATCTTGGCGCCGGCAACGGCATTCTCTCCTATGCCCTGGCGCGCGAAGGGTGGTCTGTAACCGCTGTTGAGCCTGATCCGAGCGCGCTCGTCGGCGCCGCTGCGATCCGGGCGCTCGCCAGAAGCACAGGCACGCCCATCGATGTGGTCGAAGCGTTTGGGGAGGCGATCCCGTTGTCCGCCGCAGGCTATGATTTGGTCGTCGCGCGGCAGGTGCTTCATCATGCCCATGATCTTCCGGCTTTCTGCCGCGAAATGGCGCGTCTCTCTCGCGAAGGCGCGACGGTGCTGGCGTTGCGTGACCACGTGGTCTCCGGGCCGCAGCAACTCGAGCCTTTCCTGCGCGCCCACCCACTTCATCATCTCTACGGTGGAGAGAACGCCTTTACGCTGGCGGGCTACCGCGCTGCGATAGAGGGGGCCGGGCTGACGATCGATCGCGAACTGATCTCGTTCCAGTCCGTCGTGAATTATGACCCAATGATACCATCCGAGATTCGCGAGAGGCTCGCCAAAATCTTTGGTGCGTTTTCCCCGGTTGTTCGCCTGGCTCTTTCGACTGTGCCCTTTGGTGTCGTCGCCAGGGTCGCCGCCCTGCTTGACCGCCGGCCTGGGCGCCTGGTCTCTTTCCTTTGCCACAAACACGGGCCTTTGCCACAAGCGGGGGAAGGACTGATTTCTTGATACAACCAAACGAGGCCAAGCCTGTGTGGGTGACTGGAGCCGGCGGTTTCATCGGCTTGCACCTCGCTCGTTTTCTTGCTCAAAAGGGATGCCATGTCATCGGCTTCGGTCGAAAAGAAGCACCGGGTTTTGCGTCGGCGACCGGCGGCGTATTTGTTTCCGGTGGAATAGCCGTGGAAACAATGGATGCGGCTCTGGCAGCGCATGGTCGCCCGTCAGCCGTGTATCATTTGGCGGGCGGCGCAACGGTCGGCCAGTCGATTGCCGACCCCCTGAAGGACTTTGAACAAGCGTTGTCTCTGCGGCTCGCGTCCTGGATTTCCTACGCCGCCACGCATCCGATGTACCTGTCGTTCTGGCATCCTCCGCTGCGGTCTATGGCGGCGGGCATGCCGGTTCGATCAGGGTCGACGCGGCGCTCGATCCCTATTCTCCCTATGGCTATCACAAACGCATGGTTGAGGAGCTTGGCCGGTCATATTGTGCCGCATACGGCCAGCCAGTCTCAGTGGCCCGCCTCTTTTCGGTCTATGGCGAAGGCTTGCGCAAGCAACTGCTCTGGGATCTCTGCGGAAGGCTCGCGGCAGGCGAAACCGATATTGTGCTTGGCGGCACAGGTGCGGAAATGAGGGATTGGCATCATGTCTCGGATATCGTGCGGTTGATCCATCGCATTTTGCCTGAAGGCGAACCGCGCTTCGCCGTCTATAATGGCGGTGCGGGCGCTCCTGCGTCCGTCAGCACAATTTCCAGCATGGTTTTGGATGCCTGGGGAGGGAACCATCGCCTCTCGTTTTCTGGAGAATCCCGGCGGGGCGACCCTGTCAATCTGATCTCGGATCCCTCCGGCGTCCCGGAGGGGCTTCAGTTGCAGGTGCCGCTCAGCAGGGGCATTGCCGGCTATGTCGATTGGTATCGCGCTGAAATTCTCGCCGAACCGGTCGGCCATCTGCGACGCTCCGCGCCTTGATTACCGTCGGCTTCACTCTCATCGGCCGCGGAACCTGGTCAGGCGGCGAGTCCTATCTGCGCAACATGCTGAGCATCGTCGCCTCCGAGTTGCATGGTAAGGTGCAGGCGAAACTGTTTCTTACCCCTGAGCAGCATTCAAGCATTGGCGCGTCCTTCGATCATATGCTGGCTGCGCCTGCTATTGTTGATAACCGGGTCACGGGCGCCGGGCTCGGCAGGCGAGGGCTGATCGCACTTGCTGGCGGAAGTGACCGTGCCTTCGCGGGTCTTGTCGCCGCGGAAAGCATCGATGTTGTGTTTGAAGTCGCCCAGTGGTTCGGCAACCGGTTTCCAGTGCCGGTCGTTTCATGGATTCCGGATTTCCAGGACCGTCGCCTGCCGCACCTCTTTCCCCGTAGCGCCTGGTGGCGCAGGGATCTCGGCTATCGTCTTCAGATGTCCGGGAATCGCACCATAATGCTCTCGAGCGGGGACGCGCTGGGGGACTGCAAAACATTCTATCCGGCCTCGCGAAACAAGACCGCTGTCATGCGGTTCGCTATCGATCTCGATCCCGGTGCCATCCTGGCGCGTGCCGATGAGGCGCGCCAGGCACACGGTCTGCCCGCGCGTTTCTTCTTTCTCCCCAACCAGTTCTGGATCCACAAGAACCATAGGCTGGTCATAGAGGCGTTGAAGCATATAGACCAAATCGGGGCGCTGGGCTCCTTGCCGCCGATAATCCTCACGGGGTGCACCACCGATCCGCGCGACCCGACATTGTTCAAGCGCCTGATGGAGCTTGCGGAAACGCACCGGCTCGGAAGCCATTTTCGACACCTCGGATTGATTCGCTATGACGATGTCGTCGCCCTGATCGGTGCCGCGGACTATCTCCTGAACCCTTCCCACTTCGAGGGGTGGTCAACCACGGTCGAGGAAGCGAAGTCGCTGGGCACGCCGATGCTGCTGTCCGACATTGCACTGCATCGCGAGCAGGCGCCGGAATCGCTCTTCTTCGCACCCGATAGTGCGGAAGCGCTGGCGCAGCGCCTGCTCGAAGCCGCGCAGCGCCCACGCTTGGCCCGCGACAGTGTCGCCGTGCTACAAGGTCGGCAACAGATGCGCCGCCGAGACTACGCGGCAGCGCTCCTTGCCTTGTTTGAAAATGTCAGAGGTATCACCCCATGACCGAGCGGATCGTCAGTTTTGTCATGAGCGGCGGCGTTGGCTCGCGGCTGTGGCCGCTGTCGCGCGAGGACAATCCCAAGCAGTTCCATGATTTTTCCGGCGACGGTTCGATGCTGGCCAAGACGCTGCGTCGGTTGACGGCGCGGCCGAAGGGCGAAACGCCGGTCTTCCTGATCGCCTCGGAGCGGCACGCCGACCGCGTTCACGCCGATCTCGCCGGCCTCGACCTTTCCGGCGGTGGCCCGTTGTTCGAGCCGACCGGCCGCAACACCGCCGCCGCCGTTGCCCTGGCGACGCTGCGCACCTTGTCCGAATTTGGCGACAGCCTGGTGCTGGTGGTGCCATCCGATCATGAGATCACGACCGCACGGCAATTCTGGCAGAGTGTGGAAAACGGCAGCGGCGCGGCGCGTGCGGGCCGGCTGGTGGTGTTCGGCATCAAGCCGAGCCAGCCGGAGACCGGTTACGGCTATATCGAGGTCGCCGGCGAGAAGGATGGCATCCATGATGTCTCGCGTTTCGTCGAAAAACCGGACCTCGTGACCGCGCAGAGCTATCTGGCGGCCGGCAATTTCTACTGGAACACCGGCATCTTCCTGTTTCGCGCCAGCGCCATGCGCGACGCCTTCGCGGCTTTCGAGCCCGAGATATGGAAGGCCACCGAAACTGCCTACCGGGCGGCGACCTCAGATCTTTCCGGTCTCTATATGCCTCTCGAGCTCTACGCCGCCATTCCCTCGACGTCGATCGACTATGCGATCATGGAGCGCGCCAGCGACATCGCCATGGTGCCGGCCGGCTTCCGCTGGAACGATCTCGGTTCCTGGCAATCACTGCTCGATGTCGGTCCGTCCGACAATGACGGCAACGTCATCGTCGGCGATGTCGTCGCCATCGATTGCGAGAACTCCTACATCCGCAGCGACAGTCGCTTGCTCTCGGCCATCGGCTTGAGGGACGTTGCCATCGTCTCGACCGCCGATGCCACCTTCGTCGCCCCGGTCAGCCGCAGCCAGAACGTCAAGAAGATCGTCGAGCAGCTCGAAAAGAGCGGCCGGCTGGAAACCAGGTTCACACCCGCCGGCGACCGCGTCATCGAAAGCGGCGCCTGGCGGCGCCGTGTGCACCACTGGCTGTTCGAAGAGACGGTGCCGCTGTGGTCCACGGTCGGGGTCGATGAGCGCCATGGCGGTTTTCACGAGGCGCTCGGTTTTGACGCCACACCGCTGATGAAGCCCAAGCGCATGCGCACCATGGCCAGGCAAGTCTACGCCTTCGCCGTCGCCAAGGCGCGCGGCTGGGACGGGCCCGCCGACCGGTTGATCAGCCACGGCCTCGAATTCATGGCCAGAAACGGCCGCACCGACAATGGCGGCTGGGTGCGCACGCTTAATGTCGACGGCACGGTCGCCGACCCCACCGAGGATGCCTACGATCATGCCTGCGTGCTCCTGGCGCTGGCGCATGCCCATATGGTCGGCAATCCTGATGCATTGCGGCTTGCCGAAGAAACATTTTCGTTTCTCGACGCGCATCTCGAGGATCACCGCATGACCGGCTTTCTCGAAACGTCGAGCGGCACGGGCGAACGGCGCTCCAACCCGCACATGCATCTGCTCGAGGCTTTTCTGGCCTGGCATCAAGCGACCGGCGAGCTCGCCTATCTTCGCCGCGCCGCGCGCATCGTCGATCTGTTTCGCAGCCATTTCTTCGATCCGGAAAGCTGGACGCTGGGCGAATATTTCGATGCCGAGTGGAGGCCGGCGGAGGGCGAGAAAGGTGCCTGGACGGAACCCGGCCACCATTTCGAATGGGCCTCGCTGCTGGTCGACTTCACCGGGCGCAGCGGCCAGAGTGACCTGACCGGCTTTGCCAGAAAGCTCTATGCCTCGGCCATCGCCAACGGGCTCAATCGCGCCACCGGCCTCGCTTATGGCGCTGTCTCGCGACAGGGGCTGCCGCTCGATCTTGTCTCGCGGAGTTGGCCGCAGGCCGAAGCAATCAAGGCGGCGATTGCACTGGACGGTTCAGGCGGCCCCGATCTCAAGCCCGAGATCGAAGCACGCGTCGGCCGCCTGTTCCGTTGGCACATCAATCCGGCACCGCTCGGCCTGTGGATAGACCGGATCGACGAACGCGGCCGCTCGCTGGCGACCGATGTGCCGGCAAGTATCTTCTACCATCTGGTCTGTGCGCTGACCCAATATCTCGACAGCACCGCCGGCAAATCTCGATAGAGCAGTTGACGGGATAGGAGGTGGTTGCGCGGGCGTTTCCGTTGGCGAAATGCGCGTGCGTTGGCCACGGCGGGAGCAGGATATTGTCATTCAAGAAAATAGGCGTGCTGGCACTTGTTGCCTTGGCGTTTGCGATTGGCTTCTTTGGCATCATCGTGGAAAAAGGGACGGCTG
This sequence comes from Mesorhizobium sp. WSM4848, assembly GCF_055811375.1. Taxonomy (NCBI): domain Bacteria; kingdom Pseudomonadati; phylum Pseudomonadota; class Alphaproteobacteria; order Hyphomicrobiales; family Phyllobacteriaceae; genus Mesorhizobium; species Mesorhizobium sp. WSM4848. The sequence continues at coordinate 246,390 of NZ_JBVVPX010000001.1, read as the reverse complement.
TTCGTCCGCCAAAGCCGCAAGCGGCACTTGAGCCGTTTGACGGCAAGCTTTCCATCCAGGCAGTCGATGATCTTCGCATCGCCAGCCGCAAGATTGTGTTGTGCGGCGTGTCGTTTACCAAGCCGCGATCCATGCGTGCGATGGTAACGGAGGCGGCGCGCCGGGACTATCAAGGGGTCGCCCTGACCTGCAAGCCGGTCGGCATGGGGACACCATGCGACGGCAATGTCGCCTCAAAATTTGGTGATGCCATCGTTGTGCAATGCCTCACGTCCGATGGCACGGATTTGGCCGCGAAACTTGCCGAGAATGGCATCTTGTGCGGACAGCCCGCGCAGGCGGGTTCGACCTACAAATCTTGCTTATCGGGTTCGTAGCTCGCGGCTTCGCTAACCGCCCTCGCGGCCGTCATTCCACGAATCGCGACTGTCATGAAACGAAAGGCAGGATGTGCGATAACCCCAAACAGAGTCGACCATAATCCCTGTACGAAGCACGGCGCGATGGCGGCCATCAAAGGCCATGAAATAGACCTGACTTTCCGACAATTTCCAGAGGGGGCCGGCAGCGAAAATGCTAAGTTCAAAGCTGCCAGGTGAGTGTGTCCAATGAAGCACAGCGGAAGCCAAAAAGTCATCTCGCAAGTGCGAAGCAGGTTGGAATCAAAGCAAAAAGCTGTTACGAGCTTGGTCAATACCTTGGTGTCTGGGCGGGGCCGAGGTGCGGCGGGACAAAAAGGATCGAAACGAATGAACCTTATAGTTAAAAGTGCGTTGGCCGGATTTGTCGCCTCGATCGGCTTCGGCCCGGTTTCGTCTTTCGCTCAGGAAACGCCATGCACTTGTACGACCCCTTACCAGGGAGCGGCGAATTCGATTGGTTCCATCGGGCGCGCCAATGGCGACGTCATGGTTTCGCAAGCCGCCGGCTATGGCCCGGCCAAAGCGGGAAGTGCTCTGGATTTTGGCAGCCGCATAGTGGTCGGAGCCAGGGGATCGGCTTCCGTCAATGTCGGTGGCTGCAACCTGGATGTGCCGGCAAATTCAAGCCTCGACATTTCCCGTGTCGAGAACAATATCTGCCTGAAGGTCGTGGGCTCCGAGCAGTCGGCTGCCGTTGGTGTGAGCCCTGAGCATACGGGGCAGATTGCCCCGGGCGGGGCCCGGTCCAACACCCCGCTCTTTATTTTTGGGGGCATGGGTCTTGGCGCTGGTGTCCTTGCTGCAACGCAGGATGACGGCGACGGCGGCGCTGTCAGCCGTTAAGCGCAGTTAAGATAATACCGGCAGAGGCATGTTACTGCCTCTGCCGGTATTGTATTGCCGGCGCCTCTGTGCCTTGGCCTTGGCGCGCTGGAGTCGGACTATTGATGGAATTCATTAATCATTCCACTCTATCACTTGAGTCGAAGCTGAATGCGCTTCGTCTTGGGCGATTCGTCTCGTCCGACTCGACCAGGTGGCGCTGTGACAGGTGGCGCGGCAACGCTGATCATTAGCTTGCAAGATGACGATAGCGCTGTCCGCGAATAGCTTGAATCTGGCATCTACCGCATTGCGTGGGCTTGGCAAATGCGTCATTCGCTATCGCGCGGGTGGTGCACTTGCCTGTTTTCTGGGAGAAGTCGCCACGTTGCTTCAATGCGGCCACAAACGCCAATGATCGACCTGCATTCCCACATCTTGCCCGGTCTTGACGATGGCTCGCCCAGTCTTGCTGAATCGTTGGCAATGGCGCGGCTGGCGGTGGCCGATGGAACGACGCATATGGCGTGTACGCCGCATATCGTGCCAGGCATGTACGAAAACGGATCGGCAAATATTGCCCGAGCGGTTCAAGCGTTGGAGCAGGCGCTACATAGTGCGGCAATACCGCTTGCGCTTTATGTGGGCGCCGACGTGCATATAACGCCGGATCTTCCGGAGCAATTGGCGCTGGGTAGTGTGCCGACCTTGAACAGGTCGCGTTATTTTCTATTCGAACCGCCGCATCACGTTCTGCCGCCAAGGCTGGAAGATCTGGCTCTGCGCCTCATTAACGACGGGTTCATTCCGATCCTTACCCATCCTGAGCGGCTGACCTGGATCAAGACGAATTACGACGTTGTCGAGAGGTTGAATGCAATCGGCTGCCTTGTTCAGCTTACGGCAGACTCGATTGTTGGTGCTTTCGGACGTACGGCGCTTTACTATTCGGAAAAGCTGATTGACGAAGGCAGGGTAGATATTATCGCATCGGACACCCATGGCGCCACCCGCCGGCGTCCTGGGCTTGCGCAGGCCGTCGCCGCGGCAGCGAAGCGATGTGGGGAAGACGAGGCCCGCAACATGGTGTTGAAACGTCCAGGCGAAATCTTAGCGAATCGGACTCTCGAGCCGGTCGGAAAGGCAGGCTCGAAAAAGCCAGGCCCCGGCAACGCCGGTCGCTTCGCAGGATTGGGTCGCTTGTTGAAGGGTGGGACAGCGTAATGGGCGTTTTTCATTTCGCAAAAAGCTATATGGGCACGATATGTGTCCTGCTCGCTTCGCTCTCTATGTCTGCCTGCACGAGCACGTCGTCGACATCGTCTTCGCCGGCTGCCGTCGATGCGCTGCAACTGACGGCATCGTCGGCGTCGCTCTCGGGCGGTGGCGCCCTGCAGGTCGTAAAGGAACTGCCTGCGCCGCAGAACACCCAGAACGGCAACGAGCAGCCTTTGTCGCCGAACGATGTGCTCGAGGTGAATGTGTTCCAGGTCGACAATCTGAACAGAACCGTCCAAGTCGACGCCGGCGGGCAAATTTCGCTTCCACTTATCGGGACCGTCACCGCGGCAGGGAAGACCGTCCGTCAGCTTGAGCAGGAAATCGAAACGGCTTACGGCGCCAACTATCTACAGTCGCCCGATGTGTCGGTCTATATCAAGGAATCGATCGGACAGCGCGTTACCGTCGACGGCGAAGTCACCAGGGCCGGTATTTTTCCGGTGTCGAGCAATTCGTCTCTTATCGACGCAGTGGCCCTTGCCGGAGGGTTCAATGCCGTAGGCGATGCAAAAAAAGTGTTTGTCTACCGCAATATCGGCCCAAACACATTGGTCGCAAATTACGATGTGGAACAGATTCGCGCCGGCAAGAACCGCAATCCACGCATTTATGGTGGCGACAAGATTGTCGTCTTCGCCTCGAAGTCGAAAATTGCGATGAACAATCTCAAGGACGCTCTCGGAGTTGCATCAAGCGCAGCGAGACTTGCCGTAGTCCCCGGATTGTAAATCACGGCCGGTTAAAATTAAGCCCAGAGACAAACCCAAGGTTGTCACGCAATGCTCGACCGTAACAGACAGCATCAAATCGCAGGTCCAGGACATGGCCAAGCCTTGTCTGCTGACCTGTATTATGACGGTGGGCAAAACTATAGCCCGTATGGTCGCGATTACGCGGAGCAGGACGAGGGCTTCAATCCGCTCAGGCTGTTTTTTTACGTTGTCCAGTATCGGTGGCTGATCGTCATGATGATAGCGGGCGGGCTTGTCGCCGGCGTCGTTGTTACCATGATGAAGACGCCAAAATACCGGGCAACAGCGCAATTGGAAGTGCTGGTTCCTTCGGCCAAGGTCTTCAAGGACATTGAGGTGGTCTCTGAAGCCAGCGACAACTATCTGGTCTTCGAAACCGCCCGGGAAAAGCTGAAAAGCCGGGCTTTGGCGCAGCGCGTGGTGTTCCAATTAGGGCTCAGCGAAAAGCCGGATTTCCTGTTTCCGACCCCGAACTTCTCGCTCAGCAATATTTTCTATCGCGCCTTCGGAATTTCCAAATCGCCTGCCATTGAAGAAACAACCCCGGAGGAACGTGAAGAAATTGCGATCGGTCGCGTTCAAGATGACCTCGAGGTCACCTTGGTCTCAAATACAAGCCTGCTGTCGATTACGTTTGCCGACCAGAAACCAAAATATGCAAGCGATATAGCCAATCAGGTCGCGCAAAGTTTTATTGACCAGCGACTCGATCAGGTCAGCGAAACCTCAGACCTGGCGCGGCAATTCATCCAGGAACAGGTTCTGCAGGTAAAGCAAAAGCTGCAGAAGTCCGAGGAGGAGCTCGTCGCTTACGCAAAGGATGCAGGCATCACGATAACCGGCGACGAGAAATCGCTGATAGGCTCGAATATCGAGACTCTGAACACCGCGCTCGCGACAGCAATCCAGGAACGTCTCGATGCCGGACGGATGGTGGACCAGATAGACAAAGGTCGCGCGGCGAGCCTCGGGCCCGTCCTGGACAGCGAAGGTCTGCAGAGGATCACTGAGAAGCTGTCGGATTTGACCAGCCAGTATCAGCAGAAGCTGGGTATATTGAAGCCTGGCTTCCCAGAGATGCAGCAGCTTCAGGCGCAGATCAAGGAGCTGCAACGACTTTATGACAACGGCGTTTTGACTATAACCGACTCGCTGCGGCAGAAATATCAGGAGGCTCAGAACAAGGAGGCCGACCTCAAATCAAAACTTGCCGAGATGGAGATGCAGCAGGTTATCTTCAACGATAAAAACATCAAATACACGATCTTGAAACGAGAAGTTGATTCAAACCGCTCTCAGTATGACAGCCTTATTGCCAAGCTGAACGAGGTTGGCGTGAGCTCCGAGCTCAAGACACAAAGTGCCGCGATCGTCGATTTCGCGCCGCCGCCCCAAGGCCCTTATTCTCCGCGCCTGACCATCAATGTTGCGATCGCTCTATTTATTTTCATGGGCCTGGGCGCAGCAATTATCTATATCATCGAGTTGTTGAACAACACCTTCACCAATCCTGAGCAGGTCGAAAAGGAACTGGGATTGGCGATGCTCGGCATCTTGCCGCTTGTCGATGATCGGGAACTCATAGCGAGCATCGCCGATCAGAAATCAGGACTGTCCGAAGCCTACCGTTCGCTTCGAACGTCATTGCAGTTCTCCGGCGCCGAAGGTGCGCCGCGATCGCTGCTGGTCACGAGTTCGGAACCCTCGGAAGGCAAGTCGACCACGTCGTTCAAGCTCGGGCAGGATTTTGCCGCGCTCGGTGCAAGGGTTCTCATTGTCGACGGCGATCTGCGAAAGCCCAATCTTCACCGGCTGTTTGGCCTCGACAACACGATCGGACTGAGCAATCTGCTGACAAACACTGTCCGCAAAGAGGATCTGGCAAGCATCTTCAGGGCGACGAAATATCCTAATGTGACCGTTCTGACCTCCGGAACAATCCCGCCGAACCCTGCTGATTTGCTCTCTTCGCCGAAGATGGCGCTGATCATCACCAATCTCGGCAAGCGCTTCGATCTTGTCATAATCGATGCCCCGCCGATCGTCGGCCTTTCAGATGCGCCCATTCTCAGCCGGCTTGCCGAGGGCACATTGATGGTCGTCTCCACCAATCAGGTGACACGCAAGTCGGCAAAGACGGCGTTGAAGCGCCTGCGAGCAGCCGGCGCGAATGTGGTCGGAGCCGCGATGTCGAAGTTTGCAGTGAACAAGTTCGACTACAACTACGCCTACAAATATATGAACCACCAGTATTACGACTACGGCACCCCGAAAATTGAGGGCAAAGTCGATGACGGAGCAGACCAGCCCGCTTATGCAAAATCTCCGGCGTTCAGGCGTTTGGTTCGTCGGATTCGCGCTAGCGTTGGCGGCTTCGTCGATCGGGCTAAGTCGGTTTCTTGAAACCGAAACGCCAACCGTTTCCCTCGCGCTGGATCCGTTGAACGTCAATGCCTTGACGGGCGAGATTACCGACGACCTGAACGATACAAGCAATGCCCCCGATCTCGATGCATTGCTTGCCCAGGCCGAAAGCGCGCTTCGCTTTGACCTTGCGGACGCACGTCTCTACAGCCTGATCGGCGAAATCAAGTACCGACAGGGCGCAAAAGACCAAGCCTACGAATTTTTCGATCAAGCTCGAAAATTATCCAAGACCGAGATCCACGCGCTCCAGAGATCGATAGGCCGCTCGATCGAAACTGGCGATCTGTCCGGGGCTGTCGGTGAGATCGACATTTTGCTGCGGCGATGGCCAGATCAATTTCCGGCGATCGCCGAGGGGCTGCCGACAATCCTCTCGAACCCCGATGGATACCACGCTGTGCTGACAGCCATTGGGGCCCCGGCGCCCTGGAGGGCCAATCTGCTGGTCGCGCTGGGCAAAACCCCCGACGGGCTCGATTTCGCGAATCGGCTGCTGCTCGATTTGACCGGGTCAAGTGCGCCACCAAACTCGAGCGAATTGTCCCATGTGATCTACGGCTATATTCGTCAGAAAGAATATGAACAAGCGTATCGGTTGTTCCTTTTCAGTCTGTCCGATCAAGAACGGAAATTGGGCGGATACATTTTCAACAGCACATTTGATCCTGTGTCTCGCGGCAAGCCTTTTGATTGGCAGGTCGGCGATCAGTCGGGCCTGGAAGTTGCGTTTGCAGCATCCAAAGATGCGGTAGAAGGTGAAGGGGGAGCGACGGTCCGCTTCCTGAATACGCCCGTCAAGAATACTCCTCTTCAGCAGTATATCCAACTCCCTCCAGGCTCCTACAAGATTTCTCTGGCCGCGTCTGCAGCAAACCTGAAGCTTCCGAAGGAGTTGTTCTGGTCAATCAGGTGCGTGGGGCCTGCTGGTGAAATAGCGCGGTTCAATATTCCGGAGGGTACATACAATCGCCAGGCGCTCAGTCTGGAGTTTTCGGTTGGACCGGCCGGGTGCCCCATGCAATTGTTGAAGCTGGAAACTGCCGCCATTGCCGAGAGCTGGCGCTTTCGATATGTCGGCACGCTGGTAATGCACAAATTGAGCATCGAGAGACTTTCATCTTGAGCGACCGGCCATCGGAATGGGATAAATATCTCCTCGGGTCGGTTCTGTTTATAGCGCTGCTGATCGGCGGTGGCACTGCAAGCGGCCTTTACACGGACACGCTGATTGAGGTTGCGGCAATTGTCTCGGCAGCGGCGGTCTTTTCCCAGGCCTCTGGCCAAAGAATCCCCCATTCTGTTCTGTGGCTGCTTATCTTCGCCGTGGCGCTGCTGGTTTTGCAAATTGTTCCGCTGCCTGCGGCGATATTCAGCGGATTGCGACCGGAATTGTTGCTCGCAGATTCCGGGCTGGTTGGAGAAACCCGATTTCGGTTCGTCAGTGTCGGCGTTGGACGGACGATCGAATGTCTGTTGTATCTGGTGGCGTTGGTGGCGTTTTTTTTGAGCGTATTGCGTTTGCGCGTCGAGCAGGTCCGTGCGCTCCTGCCGTTCTTTTTTATGGGCGTTATCTGCAACGGCTTGGCAGGCGCGATTCAATATTCGCTTTCGGACGACGTCGCCATAAAGGGATTATTGCCTTTCACGATCAACGCCGGGCTCTTTGCCAATGAGAATCATTTTGCGGCGTTACTTTTTGTGTCTATCCCCTTTGTCGCTTATTACGGTCTGTTCCGAGGACATCTTTTGTCCGGATCGCTCGGGCTGGCCACGCTTTTGCTGCTCCTTTTGGCCGTCGGTTCGCGTGCCGGTGTCCTGATCGGATTGGCCACTACCGTGCTATCCATAGTCTTTCTTTCAACGCGCTCCAGGGTGAGTGGGATCGGCATCGTTGCCGTTTTCATAGCACTTTCAGTGTTTTCGATAGGCGCATGGACGAAGATCGATGCCGACGCGATTGATCCAGATTTCGGGCGAGGAGAGATTGCTCGCACCACCATTGAGGGGATCAAAGAGAATTGGGCAACCGGCGTTGGGTTTGGAAATTTTCAAAAGGCCTACCAGATATATGAAAAGGAAGAGATGATATTCAAGCAATATGTCAATCATGCTCACAATGAGTATCTTGAAATAGCTTTCGAAGGCGGAGTTCTTGCTGTTCTGTTGATGGCGCTTTATTTCGTGATGCTTTTTATGGCGCTTGCCAGAGTTCGTCGCGATCCCCTTCAAAAGGCGGCGTTTCTCTCCGTGTTTTTTCTTCTCATCCACTCACTCGTCGATTATCCGTTGCGGACCGAGGCGCTTGCAATGACGTTTGCCTTCATGAACGCCATTATCTTCCACAAAGGATTTGCAGCCCGCCAGAAGAGTGAATTGATCGAGATCGACCACAACGGTGAAAAATTACTCGTTCCCATCGGAACGCCGTCCTAGCGCCTCCTGGCGACGGCTCTGCGATCTGGGCAGGAATTTCCGGTTTCTGGGCCCTGCGTGGAAAAATCATTCTCGAACCACTCCAGCGCAGGCCCGTCTTGCATTGTTATAGATAATGGCGATCTGATAGAACGCCTGCACGAAAGAACATCGCCCAGAAGTGAAGCTTTGACCGGGTCGCTGAAAAATTGCGCCTGATGCATCGATGCAAGATCCGGGCGGCACGAGAGAACGCTTAAAGTCCATGAACATCGCGCTTACGCATCTGCAGCGGCTTGAGGCCGAATCCATCCATATCTTTCGCGAGGTTGCGGCGACCTTCGCCAAGCCGGTTATGCTTTATTCGGTCGGCAAGGATTCTTCCGTGCTGATGCATCTTGCGATGAAGGCGTTTTATCCGGCCAAGCCGCCCTTTCCCTTTCTCCACGTCGACACGACCTGGAAATTCCGCGAGATGATCGCGTTTCGCGATCAGATGGCGCAAAAGCTCGGCTTCGACCTCCTGGTCCATGTCAACGGCGATGGTGTGCGCGACAACATCAATCCCTTCGACCATGGCTCCAACACCCATACGCATGTGATGAAGACCGTGGCGCTGCGGCAGGCGCTCGACAAATATGGCTTCGATGCAGCCTTCGGCGGGGCGCGGCGCGACGAGGAGAAATCGCGCGCCAAGGAGCGGATCTTCTCTTTCCGCAACGCCCAGCACGTCTGGGATCCGAAAAACCAGCGGCCGGAGATGTGGAAGATATTCAACACCCGCATCGCGACCGGTGAGTCTATCCGGGTCTTTCCGTTGTCGAACTGGACCGAACTCGATATCTGGCAGTATATTCTCCAGGAAGACATCCCGATCGTGCCGCTCTATTTCGCCAAGGAGCGACCGGTCGTCGAACGCGACGGCATGCTCATTCTGAAGGATGACGACCGTATGGAACTGCGTCCCGGCGAGACGGTGGAGAACCGGCTGGTGCGGTTCCGCACGCTCGGCTGCTATCCGCTGACCGGCGCGATCGAATCGGCCGCCGACACGCTGGAGGCCATTGTTGGTGAAATGCTCACGGCGCGCACCTCAGAACGGCAGGGCCGCCTGATCGACCGTGATGAAGCCGGCTCGATGGAAAAGAAGAAGCGCGAGGGGTATTTCTGAGCATGCGCCACATCACGGCCGAGAGCCTCGCCCCCACCGACGGCATTCGCGACTATCTGGCGGTGCAGGAACAAAAGTCGCTGCTGCGCTTCCTCACCTGCGGTTCCGTGGACGACGGCAAGTCGACGCTGATCGGGCGCCTGCTTTCGGATACCAAGCAGATTTTCGAGGACCAGCTTGCCGCGCTCGAGCGTGATTCGCGCAAGCACGGGACGACGGGCGACGATGTCGATTTCGCGCTGCTGGTCGATGGCCTCGAGGCCGAGCGCGAGCAGGGCATCACCATCGATGTCGCCTATCGCTTTTTCGCTACGCCCAAACGCAAATTCATCGTTGCCGATACGCCTGGCCACGAACAATACACGCGCAACATGGCGACGGGCGCGTCGACCGCCGATCTGGCCATCGTTCTGATCGACGCCCGGCAAGGCGTGCTGCGCCAGACAAGGCGCCACTCTATCATCGCCTCGCTGCTGGGCATCCGGCACATTGCGCTCGCCGTCAACAAGATCGATCTCGTCGGCTTCGACAAGGCGGTGTTCGAACGGATCGTCGAGGACTATCGGCAATTTTCGCACAAGCTTGGCTTCGAGACGATCGTGCCCATCCCGATGTCTGCCCGTTTCGGCGACAACGTCACCAGCCGCTCGGATAAGACGACGTGGTATTCCGGCCCGACGCTGATCGAACATCTGGAAGCCGTGTCGGTCGATGAAGCCGTTGTCGAACTGCCGTTCCGTTTTCCAGTGCAGTATGTGAATCGCCCCAATCTCGATTTTCGCGGTTTTGCCGGCACGATTGCGTCCGGCTCGGTCTCACCAGGCGACGAGGTCGTTGTCGCCAAATCCGGCAAGTCCGCTCATGTCAGGCGCATCGTCTCGCATGGCGGCGATCTGAGCCAGGCGGTGTCAGGCCAGGCCATCACCCTTGTTCTCGACGACGAGGTCGAGGTCTCGCGCGGAAACATGCTGGTGTCACCTGCGGCGCGCCCGCAGGTCGCCGACCAGTTCGCCGCCAACATCGTCTGGTTCGACGAGCACGCGCTGCTGCCGGGCCGCTCCTATATCCTGCGGACGGAGACCGATCAGACCAGCGCTACTGTCACCGACCTGAAATACCGCGTCAACGTCAACGATTTTGCCCATGAGGCGGCCAAGTCGCTCGAAATGAACGAAGTCGGCATTTGCAACATCTCGACGCGGGCGCCGATCGCCTTCGATACGTTCGCCGAGAACCGCACGACCGGCGCCTTTATCTTGATCGACCGCATTACCAACGCCACGGTCGGCGCCGGCATGATCCTGCATTCGCTGCGCCGCGCCGAAAACATCCACTGGCAATCGCTCGATGTCGGCAAGCACGGCCGCGCCGATCTGAAGAATCAGCGGCCCGCAGTGTTCTGGTTCACCGGGCTCTCTGGCTCGGGCAAGTCGACCATCGCCAATCTTTTCGAGAAGAAGCTGTTCGCCACCGGCCGCCACACCTACATCCTGGATGGCGATAATGTCCGCCACGGGCTCAATCGCGATCTTGGCTTCACCGACGCCGACCGCGTCGAGAACATTCGCCGCGTAGCCGAAGTGGCGCGCCTGATGGCCGATGCCGGGCTGATCGTCATTGTTTCCTTCATTTCGCCATTCAGCGCCGAGCGGCGCATGGCCAGGGAATTGATGGCCAACGGTGAATTCGTCGAGGTGTTTGTCGACACATCCTTTGAGGAATGCGCCAGACGCGATCCGAAGGGCCTCTATGCGCGGGCGTTGAATGGCGAAATCAAAAATTTCACCGGCGTCGATTCACCGTATGAAGCCCCGGAAAATCCCGAGATCCATCTCAAGACACTCGGCAAGTCTGCCGAGGAGATGGTAGAGGCCCTGGAACTCTGGCTGAACGAGCGCGACATTGCCGAAAACCAATATGATAGCGGCGGCGGCATCTGACGACGAAGCGATGCTCGGGGTGTTCGAGCGCCTTGCCCTAGCGGCGGGGCGAGAGGTGATGCGAGTTTTTGATGCCGGCTGCGCGGTCGGCCAGAAATCAGACAACTCGCCAGTGACCGAAGCCGATCGCGAGAGCGAAAAGATCATTCTCGCCGGGCTGCGCGCCGCCTTCCCCGATATCCCTTGCGTGGCTGAGGAAGAGGCATCGGCCGGCATCGTGCCGCCCGACCTCGACGACGCCTTCTTCCTGGTGGATCCACTCGACGGCACCAAGGAATTCGTCAACCGCAGGACCGACTTCACCGTCAACATCGCGCTCGTTCGCCACGGCGTGCCGGAGATCGGTGTGGTCTTTGCGCCATGCACCGGACGTTTCTTTTCCGGCCGGCCGGGCAGGGCGGAAGCAATCGATATCAATGGCGATTACCAGATCATCGGCCGTCGGCCGATTTCGGCCAGAACGGGCGTGGCGCCTCTGACCGTCGTCGCCAGCCGGTCCCACAATACGCCCGAGACCGAAGCCTATATCCGCACAGTGGGCGCTGCCGAAATCGTCTCGGTAGGCTCGTCGCTGAAATTCTGTCTTGTCGCCAGCGCCGAGGCCGACGTCTACCCGCGCTTCGGCCGCACCATGGAATGGGACACCGCAGCGGGTGACGCGGTGCTGCGCGCTGCCGGCGGGATGACGCGCACGCTCGATGGTGAGCCGCTGGCCTACGGCAAGCGCAACCAGAGCGATGACGAGGATTTTGCCAATCCGCATTTCATCGCCAGCGGGAAGAGCGCGGGCCGGTAATCTCCCCCCTTGAGGGGGAGATGTCGCCGAAGGCGACAGAGGGGGTCGCCTCAGCAGGTGCGACGCATATGGAAACGAAAGAGGGAAGTCGGCGCTTTACGCGTGGGAACCCCCTCTGGCCTGCCGGCCATCTCCCCCTTGCGGGGACCCTCAAGGGGGGAGATTACGCGGCTACGCGGCGGCGATTTGCGCCGAATTCGAGCCGATATAGTTACGGATCGTTTCGATGATCTGGTCCTGGTCGGCTTCGCTCAGATAGGGATGCATCGGCAGGCACAGGATACGCTTCGGCAGTTCCTCCGAGACGGCAAGGCCTGTCGGCGTGCGCGGATAGTCGCGGTAGGCGATCTGGCTGTGCAGCGGCTTCACGTAATAGATCACCGACGGGATGCCTTTTTCTCCGAGATGCGCCTTCAGCCCGTCGCGCTTCGGCGTCTCGATGGCATATTGCGCCCAGGCCGAACGGCCGCCGTCCAGGTTGCGCGCCGCCTTGACGATATCGCCGAGGCCTTCGGCATAGCGATTGGCGACCGCTTGCCGAGCAACCATCTCGTCTTCGAGAATGGCCAGCTTCTCGATCAGGATCGCCGCCTGCAGAGTGTCGAGCCGCGAATTGATGCCGACGCGGACATTGTCATATTGGGTTTCGCCTTTGCCGTGGAAGGCGAACGAGCGAAGTTGCTCAGCCAGTGCATCGTCATTGGTGAACATCGCGCCGCCGTCGCCGTAGCAGCCGAGCGGTTTTGCCGGGTAGAAGCTGGTCGAGCCGACCGCGCCGAACGAACCCAGCATCTTGCCGTCGCTCGAGCCGCCGATCGCCTGGGCGGCATCTTCGATCACCATCAGCCCTTCGCGGTTGGCGATGGCCATGATCGCCTCGTAGTCGGCGGCGAGCCCGAACAGGTCGACGGGAATGATCGCCCTTGGCTTCAGCCGGCCTTCCGCCTTGATCATGGCGACGGCGGCTTCGAGGCTGGCGATGTCGATATTGTAGGTCTGCGGATCGACATCGACGAAAACCGGCTCGGCCTTGGCCAGCGCCACCACTTCCGCCGTGGCGGCGAAGGTGAAGCTCGGCACGAACACCGCGTCACCTAGGCCGATGCCGGCCGCAAACAGCGGCAGCAGCAGTGCGTCGGTGCCGTTGGCGCAGGCGACAACATGCTTGGTGCCGACATAGACGGCGAGCTTGTTTTCGAATTCGGTGACCTCAGGTCCGAGGATATAGCGCCCCTCGTCGACGACGCGGTCGATGGCTGCTTTCAGCCTGTCGCGGATTCGTTCGCGCTGCGCGCCAAGATCGATGAACTGCATGTCGGCCTCAAAACGGGACTAGCCAGATAACCGGCCGCTGGTATCAGACTTGGCGCGGCCGAGAAAGCTGTACGGACCAATCGACGAATTGCTCAAACGTCGCAGCCTGTTACCTCTCAGTCCGACAGGTCCCCATCAGACGCCGGAAATCCGGGGCTTTGCTGCGCACGACATGGCGTTCGTGTCGCACGCGCCCGGCTGGGCGAAACATAAAGTGATCGATGTTTAGCGCATCTTCAGCGCATAGCCGTCCATCAGGCTATTTCATGCCGCCAGGGCGGGTTGGCGCCGGCCCGCGACACGGTTACCGCCGCAGCCTTGGCGCCAAGCGCCAGCGCCTTGTGGATGGCGTCTTCCGACAGATTGGCGATCGCCTCCTTCGACAACAGACCTTGCTCGTGCAGCGAGGCCAGGATGCCGGCGTTGAACGTGTCGCCGGCGCCGACCGTATCGACCACCTCGACCTTGTCCGGCACGACCGTGACCTTGTGATCCCTGGTGTAGCCGACGGCGCCTTCGCTGCCATGGGTTACGACGATCAGCGTCGGGCCGCGCTCCAGCCAGTTGCGGACGACGTCCTCGTGCGAGCCGGCTTCGCCGAACCAGTTGAGGTCCTCGTCCGACAGTTTCACGATATCGGCCATGGCCATCATCGAGCGGATGCGCCTGAGATGCTTGGCCTTGTCCGGTATGAAATTCGGCCGGATGTTGGGGTCGAGCATCATGACGCGGTGGCTGTGCTCGCGCCGCATGAATTCCTCGTAGGCTGATCCGGCCGGCTCCGAGATCAGGCTGATGGCGCCGAACAGCATGGCTTCGATCTCGCTGCCGAGTTTCGGCAGATCGTCGATGGTCAGCATCCGTCCGGCTGTGTTCTCGTCGTAGAACGTGTAGGTCGCCTGGCCGTTGTCCAGCCGCACGAAGGCGAGCGTGGTCGGCCTGGGCGATGTGTGCGCATAGGTGGAACTGACCTGGCTTGCCCTCAGCGCGTCCTTGAACTGGCTGCCGAACAGATCCGTCGACATGCCGGAAAAGAAACCGGCGGGCGCTCCCAGCCGGCCGAGCGCTATTGCCGTGTTGAAGACCGCGCCGCCGACATAGGGGGCAAAGGCCGGCTCGCCCTCAGTCGTGGTGCGTGGCAGCATGTCGATCAGGGCTTCGCCGCAACAGAGGATCATGATTTCCTGTTCTCCGGCGGATAGATCACACCCTTGCGGATGATGATGTTGGCGTAGAGCCGCGGCTCGCTTGTCGCGACGATCGCGTGCGCGGACCTGACCCGTTGATAGAAGTCGGCGCCGGCAAGCGCAACCACCTTGCGGCCCGGAGCACGCCTGGCGCAGATCGCCTCCATCTCGTGATGAACGGGATCGGCAAGCAGGGGATCACCTTTGACCGAGGCGCGAAACAGCGCCTCCGGCACGGCGTCATCGACAGGCAATACGCTGAGGATGGCGTCGAGCATCGGAACAAGATGATGACCGTCGGCGCGGATGAGCCGGTGTGCCTGTTCCTTCGCCGGGTAGTTTCCGTCGACAAGGGCGATCTCGTCGCCATGACCCATGGCATGCAGCGTCGCCAGCAGCTGTGGACCGAGCAGCACCGGGATTCCGATCAGCATCGCTCAGGCACTCCTGGAAATCGTGGTCGAGCCGATGAGGAAGCGCTCGGAAAGCGGCAGGCTGGCACCGCCCAGGGCACGTGCATGAATGCCGACAGTCCCCTCGCGCACGGCCGGAAGCTTCAGGCCTTCACCGTCGATCTTGCCGATAGCATCGATAACGGCATCGACGAGCCGGCGCCGCACGGCCTTCGGCATCCATCCGTCGATCACCGCCGCCTCGAAATCGATAACCGATGACGCCGCCACAATGGCATAGGCGAGCGCCTGCGAGGCGCAGGCGATCCAATCGTCGAGCTCGACGCCGATTTCGCCCCAATCCTCCGGTGACGTCCACAGATGTGAGGCTTCGACGCCGCGCGCGTTGAGTGCCTTTTCCAGCATGGCGATCGACGCCACGTCGATCAATTGGGCGGGCTTGCCGTCCGGTCCAGGCACCGGCATCGAACCCAGCGCGCCGGCATTGCCGGTCGGTCCGCCGAAAAGGTGACCGTTCAGCACGATGCCGCCGCCGGCGAAGGCACCGATATAGAAATAGACGAAGTCGCGTGGCGTGCCCGCTTTGCCGAACACCAGTTCGGCGCCGCAGGCAGAGGTGGCGTCATTTTGCAGGTAGACCGGGAATTCGCACTGTGTCTGGATGTCGGCGCGGATGTCTCGGTGGCGCCATTCGTCCATGACGTCGCGCGGCGCACCTGCCGTATCAGCCCAGCTCCACAATTCGAACGGCATGGCGATGCCAAGTCCGGCAATGCGCTTGTCCTGCGCCGGGGTGAGTTCGGCGCGCATCGTCTTCATGCCGGAGGTGACGAACTCGACCGTCTCGCGCGGTGCCGGATAGCGGTAGGAATGCTGCAGCATCGAGCGCACATTGCCGAGAAAATCGATCAGCACGAGTTCGGCGCTGCGACGGCCGATCTTCAGGCCGATGAAATAGGCGCCATCGGGATTGAGCGCCATCGGAATGGAAGGTTGGCCGATCTTGCCGCGCAACGGCGCCTGGCGGACAAGAAGGTTGTCCTCCTCGAGCTCGCGCATGATGACCGAAACCGTCTGGGCCGAAAGTCCGGTCATGCGCGCAATGTCGGACTTCGCCAGGCTGCCGTGCTGACGCACCAGCGACAGCACCAGCCGCTCATTGTGGTCCCGCATGCCGCTCTGGTTGGTGCCGCGGTGAATGCGGCTTTTGGCTGCCTCGGGCGAACCGTGCCTTGTGATGCCGGTCTCCACCCCTTCTCCTCCCGTCGTTTTCCTCAACGCTTTTGGCCAGAATGGGTGACCGGCGCCACGCTGTCAATAATAAATAAGAGTGATTTAATTATTGACAGAAACCTCAGTCTGGTATTCTCTTGGGGCAAGCGTCCACACTGGGAGAAGTCGCTGGATGCTCATGCGATGCCGGGTTGGCCGGCATCCAAACTGGATCCACTGGGAGGAAGTCATGGGAAAACTGAATATTCTAAAGGCGGCCGTTGCGGGCTTTGCCCTTTATGGTGCGACGGTTACGGCCTCATATGCGGCTGATACCGTCGGCCTGATTACCAAGACCGAAACTAATCCTTTCTTTGTGAAAATGCGTGAGGGCGCGCAGGCCAAGGCTAAGGAGCTTGGTGTTACCCTGATCGCTGCCGCAGGCAAGTTCGACGGCGACAACGACGGCCAGGTGGCGGCGATCGAGAACCTGATCTCGGCCGGCGCCAAGGGTTTTGCCATCGTGCCGAGCGACTCGAAGGCGATTGTGCCGACCATCAAGAAGGCGCGCGACGCAGGCCTCATGGTAATCGTGCTCGATACGCCGCTCGATCCGATGGACGCCGCAGATGCGACCTTTGCGACCGATAATCGCAAGGCCGGCATGTTGATCGGTCAGTGGGCGTCCAAAGCACTGGGCGACAAGGCAGCGGACGCCAAGATCGTATTTCTCGATCTCGCGACCAACCAGCCGACCGTCGACTTTCTGCGCGATCAGGGTTTCATGCAGGGCTTCGGCATCGACGTGAAGGACCCCAACAAATACGGCGACGAAGATGACAAGCGCATCTGCACTCACGAAATTAGCCAAGGCGACCAGGAGAAGGGCCGCACGGCAATGGAAAACGCGCTGCAGAAGTGCCCGGACGTGAACGTGGTGTACACGATCAACGAACCGGCAGCGGCTGGCGCCTGGGAAGCGCTGAAGGCGGTCGGCAAGGATGACGGCAGCGTGATGATCGTTTCGATCGATGGCGGTTGCCCGGGCGTCAAGAACGTTCAGGCGGGTGTAATCGGCGCAACCAGCCAGCAGTATCCGCTGAAGATGGCGTCGATGGCGCTCGAGGCGATCGTCTCGGGCAAGATTCCGGACATCGATCCGAAGATGGGCTTTCTCGACACCGGTGCGGAACTCATCACAGCCAAGCCGGTTGAGGGCGTGCCGTCGATCTCGGTCGAGGAAGGCCTGAAGCTCTGCTGGGGCTGAGTGCCTTCCAACATCGTTCCACGAAGACTATTGTCCAGAAACTCGGAGGGGGCGCTCGTGGCGCCCCTGACGATGAGGCGTCGGAGAGGATTGCCTGATGAGTGATGATACCGCGGGTTCGGCCACAGCCGAACGCGGGCTGAAAGGCGCCACAGAAGCCTTGGCCAGTTTTGATGAGTCGGATGCCGGCGCGATCCGCCGTGTCCAGGCTTTTCTTCATCAGTTTCCCACATCCATTCCCTTTATCGTTCTGCTGTTGGGTGTGGCCATCTTCTCGGTTGCTGCGCCGGACAAGTTCTTTGCTCCATTCAACTTTTCGTTGGTGCTGCAGCAGGTTACGATCATCGCCGTGCTCGGCGTGGCCCAGACGCTGATAATCCTTACGGCCGGCATTGACTTGTCCGTCGGCGCCATCATGATCCTGTGCTCGGTGGTGATGGGACGAACCGCGGTAGTCTATGGCGTTCCGGTATTGATCGCCTTTCCGCTCGGGTTGCTCTGCGGCCTGGCATGCGGCATCGTCAACGGCCTGATCGTGACCATGCTGCGCTTGCCGCCCTTTATCGTCACGCTTGGCACCTGGAGCATTTTTGGCGCGCTGAATGTCTGGTATTCCCGTAGCGAAACCATTCGCCAGCAGGACATGGAGGCGGCGGCGCCATTCCTGCAATGGACGGGTACGATCTTCAAACCTTATGATTTCTTCTCAAAAACGCTCGGGCTCGACTGGATCTTTTTGAAAGGCTGGGTGCTAACCTACGGTTCGCTGGTCATGCTGATCTTAGCGTTCATCATTTGGTACGTGCTGAACAGAACGGCGTTCGGGCGGCATATCTACGCCACTGGTGATGATCCGGATGCAGCCCGGCTGGCCGGTATCAACACCAAACGGACCCTGATCGCCGTGTACGGGCTCGCCGGTTTCATCTGCGCGATCGCCGCCTGGGTGCTGATAGGGCGCATCGGCGGCGTAAGCCCCCAGGCAGGCCAGACCGCAAACCTCGATTCCATTACCGCTGTCGTGATCGGCGGCACCTCCCTGTTCGGCGGCCGCGGCTCAATCGTCGGAACGCTGATCGGCGCCTTGATCGTTGGTATCTTCCGCAACGGCCTTGCGCTTTCCGGCCTCGAGTTGCTGTGGCAGGACTTCGCCGTGGGCGTGCTGATCATCGTTGCTGTCACCATCGACCAATGGATTAGGAGAATTTCGGCATGAGCGACACTCCGGTTCTCCAAGCCAAGGGTCTCAACAAGCGCTACGGCAGGGTTGTTGCCCTCGACAATGCCGATTTCGACCTCTTGCCAGGCGAAATCCTCGCTGTCATCGGCGACAACGGCGCCGGCAAGTCGACGCTGGTCAAGGCGCTGTGCGGGGCGGTCATTCCGGACTCAGGCACGATTGAGCTCAATGGCCAGCCGGTGCATTTCCGCTCACCGATCGAGGCGCGTGTGGCCGGCATTGAGACCGTCTACCAGAACCTTGCGCTGTCGCCGGCGTTGTCGATCGCCGACAACATGTTTCTCGGCCGCGAGATCCGCAAACCTGGCTTTGTCGGGCGGTGGCTGCGAAGGCTCGACCGCTCGGCGATGCAAAGGATCGCCCGTGAAAAGCTTTCCGAACTGGGGCTGATGACCATCCAGAACATCAACCAGGCGGTCGAAACGCTCTCCGGCGGTCAGCGCCAGGGCGTTGCTGTGGCGCGCGCCGCCGCATTCGGCAGTCGCGTGGTCATCATGGACGAGCCGACCGCCGCCCTCGGCGTCAAGGAGAGCCGCCGCGTGCTCGAGCTGATGCTCGACGTCAAGAAGCGCGGCCTGCCGATCGTGCTTATCTCGCATAACATGCCGCATGTCTTCGAGGTGGCCGACCGCATCCACATCCATAGGCTGGGCCGTCGCCTCGCCGTCATCGATCCCAAGCAATATACGATGTCCGACGCCGTCGCCTTCATGACCGGAGCGACGCGTCCGCCGGAGGCGGCACTGGCGGCCTGATGCATATCGCCCAAAAGTGGTCAGCGGTTTTGGGATGACGACATGCATCAAAGAGAAATACATGTCGCCCAAAAGCATGCCCTCGGGCGTGAACCGAGGGTGCGCAGCGGTTTTGAGACAACGACATGCACATAAGTAAGAACCTCAGGTGCGTCGCAGAGGCCGCCCAAACGCGATGCGCTTTTAATTGCTAATTGCCGTTGGGTAAGCTTTCCCGCGGCAATCTAACTCGATTGAACGCTTAACAATATGAGCTAGCATGGGCTGGGAGGAATGGTGAAAGCCGGTATGATCTTGGCAACCGCACAAGAGGCAGCATGACGCACGCGACAACGACCGAAGCACCCATTCTCGAAAACTCCGATCCCAAGGCGCTTGCCGATGAAGTCTTGAAGGCCCTCAAATACAGGCTCGGCAAGGGCACCAGCGTCGCGACGCAATATGACTGGCTCACCGCCTCGATCAAGGTCGTGCGCGACCATATCGTCGATCATTGGATGCAGGCGACGCAAGAGGCCTACGCCCATCAGGAAAAGCGCGTCTATTATTTATCACTGGAATTCCTCATCGGCCGCCTGATGCGCGACGCCTTCTCCAATCTCGGCCTGATGGACAATATGCGCGAAGCGCTGCGGTCTCTCGGCGTCGACCTTGACCTCATCGCCGCCCTCGAACCAGATGCAGCGCTTGGCAATGGCGGTCTCGGGCGGCTCGCCGCCTGCTTCATGGAAAGCATGGCAACCGTCGACATCCCCGCGCATGGCTATGGCATTCGCTACGCCAACGGCATGTTTCGTCAGGAGATCCATGACGGCTGGCAGGTTGAGCTGCCCGAAACCTGGCTCGATCACGGCAACCCCTGGGAGTTCGAGCGGCGCGAACGCGCCTTCGAGGTCGGCTTCGGCGGCTCGGTGGATTCGATCACCTCAAAGGACGGCGGGCTTGAGCGCCACGTCTGGAAGCCGATCGAACATGTTTTGGCGGTTGCCTACGATACGCCGGTGGTTGGCTGGCGGGCCAACCGTGTCAACACACTGCGGCTCTGGTCCGGCATGCCGATCGATCCGATACTGCTCGACAAGTTCAACGCCGGCGATCACATCGGTGCGCTCGCCGAAAGCAACAAGGCCGATGCCTTGTCGCGCGTCCTTTACCCTGCTGATTCCCACAAGGCCGGTCAGGAACTGCGGCTCAGGCAAGAGTATTTCTTTTCCACCGCATCGTTGCAGGACATCATTCAGCGTCATCTCAGCCAGTATGGCGACCTGCTGTCGCTGCCCGACAAGGCGGCGATCCATCTGAACGATACCCATCCGGCCATTGCTGTGGCCGAGCTGCTGCGCCTGTTGATGGATGTCCACGGCATGGATTTCGACCAGGCCTGGAGCATCACCAAGCGCACCTTCGCCTACACCAACCACACGCTGCTTCCCGAAGCGCTCGAAAGCTGGCCGGTGCCGCTGTTCGAGCGGCTGTTGCCGCGCCATATGCAGATCGTCTACGCCATCAACGCCGAAGTGCTGCTGGAGGCGCGCGCCTCCGACCAGTTTTCTGACGAGCAGATCAGCCAGATCTCGCTGATCCAGGAAAACGGCGAACGCCGGGTGCGCATGGGCAATCTGGCGTTTGTCGGCTCGCACTCGATCAACGGCGTCTCTGCCCTGCACACCGAGTTGATGAAGGAAACGGTGTTTGCCGAGCTCCACAGGCTCTACCCCGACCGCATCAACAACAAGACCAACGGCATCACGCCGCGGCGCTGGCTGATCCAGTGCAATCCCGGTCTCACCGCTCTCACCCGCGAGGCGATCGGCGACCGCTTCCTCGACGATATCGACGCGATCAAGGAGCTCGATGGCTTTGCCGACGATGCCGCCTTCCGCGACAAGTTTGCCGCAGTCAAGCGGGCGAACAAGGCCAGGCTTGCCAATCTCGTCGCCGACCGCCTCGGCATCAGGATCGATCCCTCGGCGCTGTTCGACATCCAGATCAAGCGCATCCATGAATACAAGCGCCAGCTCCTCAACATCCTCGAAACAGTCGCGCTCTACGACCAGATCCGCTCCCATCCCGAGCGCAACTGGACGCCACGCGTCAAATTCTTCGGCGGCAAGGCGGCGCCCAGCTATCACAACGCCAAGCTGATCATCAAACTCGCCAACGACGTCGCCAAAGTCATCAACCGCGACCCGGCCGTTCGTGGCTTGCTCAAAGTGGTGTTCGTGCCGAACTACAATGTCAGCCTGGCCGAGATCATGATGCCGGCCGCCGATCTTTCGGAGCAGATATCAACCGCCGGGATGGAAGCCTCCGGCACCGGCAACATGAAGTTCGCGCTGAACGGTGCGCTGACCATCGGCACGCTCGACGGCGCCAATGTCGAGATCAAGGAATGCGTCGGCGACGACAACATCTTCATTTTCGGCCTGACCACCGAAGAGGTCGCCGAGCGGCGCAGCAACGGCTACGATCCGCGATCGGTGATCGAAGCCTCTCCCGAACTGGCGCAGGCCGTGGCTGCCGTTTCGTCCGGCGTCTTTTCGCCTGACGATCCGGAACGCTATCGCGACCTGATGAACGGCCTCTATCAGAGCGACTGGTTCATGGTCGCCGCCGATTTCGACGCCTACGCCGCCACCCAGCGCGATGTCGACGCCGTCTGGCGCGACAGCCCGGACTGGTACGCCAAGGCAATCCGCAATGTCGCCCGCGTCGGCTGGTTCTCGTCCGACCGCACGATCCGCCAATATGCGAAAGAAATCTGGAACGTGCCCGTCTGATATGATTGCATGAGGCCACGAACAACGTGGTCCGGGGAGGGTCACTGCCTGATGAGGAAGCCGCGCGCGACCGCTGCGACAAGCGGGCCGGATGGACTGGCGTCAGCCGGTGATGTCGCGGCGATTGTCGCCGGCACGCATGGTGATCCTTTCGCTGTGCTGGGTGTGCACGAGGTCGACAAGGGCTTTGTCGCCCGCTGCTTCGTCCCCCATGCCGAGTTCGTCACTGCCTATACGCTGACCGGCAAGAAAGCCGATGAACTCTCCAGGCGCGACGAAGCCGGCTTCTTCGAGGGCAGCCTGTCGCTCAGAAAGCGTCAGCCGCTGCGCTATCACGCGCGCAATGCCGGCGGTGACTGGTGGCTGACCGATCCCTATTCGTTCGGTCCGGTGCTCGGTCCGCTTGACGACTATTACATCGCCGAAGGTTCGCACCTCAGGCTGTTCGACAAGCTCGGTGCGCATCTCATCGATCACGAGGGTGCATCCGGCGTGCATTTCGCCGTCTGGGCGCCCAATGCAAGGCGCGTCTCGGTGGTCGGCGACTTCAACGAATGGGATGGCCGCAGGCATACGATGCGCGTCCGCCGCGACACCGGCATCTGGGAGTTGTTCATCCCCGACATCGGCGCCGGACGGCCATACAAATACGAGATCATCGGGCCCGATGGCGTGAGACTGCCGCTGAAGGCCGATCCGTTCGCTTTCAAGTCCGAACTGCGCCCGGCCACCGCTTCGGTGACGGCGCTTCCGCCGGCGCATCAATGGGGTGACGAGGCGCACCGCAACTACTGGCGCAACGCCGACCCGAGGCGCGAGGCGGTGTCGATCTATGAGGTCCATGCCGGCTCCTGGCAGCTTCACGACGACGGCAGCTTCCTGTCATGGGACGAGCTAGCCGACCGGCTGATCCCGTACGTCGTCGACACGGGTTTCACCCATATCGAATTCATGCCGATCTCCGAACATCCCTATGATCCGTCCTGGGGCTACCAGACGACGGGCCTCTACGCGCCGTCGGCCCGCTTCGGCGATCCGGACGGTTTTGCCCGGTTCGTCGACGGCGCCCACCGCGCCGGCATCGGTGTCATCCTGGACTGGGTGCCGGCGCATTTCCCGGTGGATGCGCATGGCCTGGCCAATTTCGACGGCACCGCGCTCTATGAGCATGCCGACCCCCGCAAGGGCTTCCATCCCGACTGGAACACCGCGATCTACAATTTCGGCCGGCGCGAGGTGGTCTCGTTCCTGGTCAACAACGCGCTGTTTTGGGCCGAGAAATACCATGTCGACGGTTTGCGCGTCGATGCCGTCGCCTCGATGCTCTACCTCGACTATTCGCGCAAGGCCGGCGAATGGATTCCCAACGAAAAAGGCGGGCGCGAAAACCTCGAGGCCGTCAGCTTCCTCCAGAGGATGAACAAGGAAGTCTACGGCCAACATCCTGGCGTGATGACGATCGCCGAGGAATCGACCTCATGGCCAAAAGTTTCGCAGCCTGTGCATGAGGGCGGGCTGGGTTTCGGCTTCAAGTGGAACATGGGCTTCATGCACGACACGCTGGAGTACTTCTCCAAGGAGCCGATTTTTCGCAAGCATCACCACGGCGACATCACCTTCGGCCTGGTCTACGCCTTCTCCGAGAATTTCGTGCTGCCGCTCTCCCATGACGAGGTCGTGCACGGCAAGGGGACGCTGCTTGGCAAGATGGCCGGCGACGACTGGCAGAAATTCGCGACGCTGCGCGCCTACTACGCCTTCATGTGGGGCTACCCCGGCAAGAAGCTGTTGTTCATGGGCCAGGAATTCGCCCAGCGCCGCGAGTGGAGCGAGGCGCGCGCACTCGACTGGAACCTGCTCGATTTCGGGCCCCACCACGGCGTCTGGCAGACGGTGCGCGATCTCAACTATCTCTACCGCTCGCGCCCGGCCCTGCATGCGCGCGATTGCGAGCCGGAGGGCTTTTCCTGGCTGATCGTCGACGACAGCGCCAACTCTGTCTTTGCCTGGCTGCGCAGCGCGCCGGGCGGAAACCCGGTCGCCGTCATCTCCAATTTTACACCGGTGCCGCGTGACGATTATCGCGTGCCGTTGCCAATGGCTGGAAGCTGGCGCGAGATCATCAACACCGACGCCACCGACTATGGCGGTTCCGGCAAGGGCAATGGCGGTGCCGTCGAGGCTCGGGCGGAAGCAGGAGGCATCTCGGCGACGATGCTGTTGCCGCCGCTGTCGACGATCATGCTCGAATTTGCTCCGGACTAGGCGATGTCACGCAGCGCGTAACTTGGGAGGATAAAAATGGCAGAGATAAAACGGACCCAGCCGCTGGCGCGCGATGCCATGGCCTATGTTCTGGCCGGCGGTCGTGGCAGCCGCCTCAACGAATTGACCGACCGGCGCGCCAAGCCGGCGGTCTATTTCGGTGGCAAGACGCGCATCATCGATTTTGCCCTGTCCAATGCGCTCAATTCCGGTATTCGCCGCCTCGGCGTTGCCACCCAGTACAAGGCGCATTCGCTGATCCGCCACCTGCAGCGCGGCTGGAACTTCCTGCGGCCCGAGCGCAACGAGAGCTTCGATATCCTGCCGGCCAGCCAACGCGTATCGGAAACGCAATGGTATGAGGGCACGGCCGATGCGGTTTACCAGAACATCGACATCATCGAGGCCTACGGGCCCGAATACATGGTCATCCTGGCCGGCGATCACGTCTACAAGATGGACTATGAGCTGATGCTTCGCCAGCATGTCGACGCCGGCGCCGACGTCACCGTCGGCTGCCTCGAAGTGCCGCGCATGGAGGCGACCGGCTTCGGCGTCATGCATGTCGACAAGAAGGACACCATCATCTCCTTCATCGAGAAACCCGCCGATCCGCCCGGCATTCCCGACAAGCCGGATTTTGCCCTGGCCTCGATGGGCATCTACGTGTTCAAGACCAAGTTCCTGATGGAGCAGCTGCGCCGCGACGCGGCCGAACCGGGCTCGAGCCGTGACTTCGGCAAGGACATCATCCCCTATGTCGTCGAGCACGGGAAGGCGATCGCCCATCGCTTCGCCAAATCCTGCGTGCGCTCGACCGCCGAGAACGAAGCCTACTGGCGCGATGTCGGGACAGTTGACGCCTATTGGGAAGCCAATATCGACCTCACCGACATCACGCCGGAGCTCGACCTCTACGACCGCGACTGGCCGATCTGGACCTATGCCGAGCTGAAGCCGCCGGCAAAGTTCGTGCATGACGAGGATGGCCGCCGTGGCTCGGCGGTATCCTCGCTGGTCTCGGGCGATTGCATCGTCTCAGGCGCGTCGCTGAAGCGAAGCCTGATCTTCACCGGCGCGCGCATCAACTCCTATTCGACGCTCGAGGACGTCGTCATGCTGCCGGACTGCCAGGTCGGCCGCAGCGCGAGATTGAAGCGCGTGGTGATCGATCATGGCGTCAGGATTCCCGAAGGACTCGTGGTCGGCGAGGATCCCGTCCTCGACGCCAAGCGCTTCCGCGTTTCCGAAAAGGGCATCTGCCTCGTCACGCAGGCCATGATCGACAAACTGGGATTGTCGTGAATGCAGGTCCTGTCGGTCACGCCCGAGATATTCCCTCTGATCAAGACTGGCGGGCTTGCTGACGTGACCGGCGCGTTGCCGATCGCGCTCGCCGGCAAGGGCGTGACGATGCGTACGCTTGTTCCCGGCTATCCCCAGATCATGGATGCCTTCAAGAAGAAAAAACCCGTTCACCACTATCCGCTGCTGCAAGGCGGCAAGGCTTCGGTCCATGCCGTCCAGATCGCCGGGCTCGACCTGTTCGTGCTCGACGCGCCGCATCTGTTCGATCGCCCCGGCGGCCCCTATGGCAATGCCACCGGCGCCGACTGGCCGGACAATTGGCGGCGTTTCGCGGCCCTGAGCCAGGTTGGCGGCGACATCGCCGGCGGCGCCGTCTCGGGCTACCAGCCGGACATCGTCCATGCCCATGACTGGCAATCGGCGATGACGCTGGCCTATATGCGCTACGGCAAGGCGGTCGGCACGCCATCGATGATCACCGTCCACAATCTCGCTTTCCAGGGCCAGTTCGGCGCCGGCATCTTTGGCGAACTCGGGTTGCCGGCGGCGGCAATGGCACTCGACGGCGTCGAATATTATGGCGGCGTCGGTTTCCTCAAGGCTGGCCTGCAGGCCGCCTGGGCTATCACCACAGTCAGCCCGACCTATGCGCAGGAGATCCGCTCGCCGGAATTCGGCATGGGGCTCGATGGCCTCATCAACATGCGGTCCGTCGATCTCTATGGCATCGTCAACGGCATCGACACCGAGATATGGAACCCTGAAACCGACAAGCATCTGGTCTCCAACTACACGGCCAGGACATTGAAGGCGCGGCACCCCAACCGGACCGCCGTCGAGGATCGTTTCAACCTTGACCGCGACGACAGTCCGATCGTCTGCGTCATCAGCCGGCTCACCTGGCAGAAGGGAATGGACATACTGGCAACGGTCGTCGACGGGATTGTTGCGAGGGGTGCCCGCCTGGCGATCCTGGGGTCCGGCGACGCCGGCCTCGAAGGCGCGCTGCTGGCCGCCGCCGCCCGCCATCGCGGTCGCATCGGCGTCGTCGTTGGTTATGACGAGGCGCTTTCCCACACCATGCAGGGCGGTTGTGACGCCATCGTCATCCCGTCGCGCTTCGAGCCTTGCGGACTGACGCAGCTTTACGGCCTGCGCTATGGCTGCGTGCCGGTCGTCGCCCGCACCGGCGGTCTTGCCGACACCGTCATCGACGCCAATGAAGCGGCGATTTCGGCAGGTGTGGCGACCGGCTTCCAGTTCGCACCCGCCGATGCCGGCGCCTTGCTGCACGCCATCCGCCGGCTGGTCGCGGCGCACGCCAACCCTACGATCTGGACGTCGATGCAGCGGCAAGGCATGAAGGCGGATGTCTCGTGGGATAAAAGCGCAGAAAAATACCTCGAACTCTATCGCTTGCTGCTTTCGAAAAGGGCTGTCTGACGCATGATACGCACCGTCGCCACCAAACCTTATCTCGACCAGAAGCCCGGCACGTCCGGGCTGCGCAAGAAAGTGCCGGTGTTCCAACAGGAGCACTATGCCGAGAACTTCATCCAGTCGATTTTCGATGCGTTGGACGGGTTCAAGGGCAAGACGCTGGTGATCGGCGGCGACGGCCGCTTTTACAACCGCGAGGTCATCCAGAAGGCCATTGCCATGGCGGCGGCAAACGGTTTCGGCAAGGTGATGGTCGGGCAGGGCGGCATCCTGTCGACGCCGGCCGCTTCGAATATCATTCGCAAATACAAGACCTTCGGCGGCATCATCCTGTCGGCCAGCCACAATCCGGGCGGCCCGCACGAGGATTTTGGCATCAAATACAATGCCGGCAATGGCGGCCCGGCACCGGAAAAGCTGACCGACGCGATCTTCGCCAAGACCAAGGTGATTTCGAGCTTCAAGATCGCCGATATCGGCACGGTCGACCTCGACACGATCGGTACCGTCGAGGCGGGCGGCATGACCGTCGAGGTGATCGATCCGGTCGCCGACTATACCGAGCTGATGGAAAATCTGTTCGATTTCGATTCGTTGCGTGGGCTGTTCAAGTCAGGCTTCCGCATGCGCTTCGACGCCATGCATGCCGTGACCGGTCCCTATGCCAAGGAGATCCTGGAAAACCGGCTCGGCGCGCCGAAAGGCACCGCCCGCAACTTCATTCCGCTGCCGGATTTCGGCGGCCACCACCCAGACCCGAACCTGGTCCACGCAAAGCACCTCTATGACGAGATGATGGGACCGGAAGCGCCGGATTTCGGCGCCGCCTCCGACGGCGACGGCGACCGCAACCTGATCATCGGCAAGGGCATTTTCGTCACCCCGTCGGATTCGGTGGCTATCCTCGCCGCCAATGCTCATCTGGCGCCGGGCTACAAGGCCGGCCTGAAAGGCATCGCCCGCTCGATGCCGACCAGCGCCGCAGCCGACCGCGTCGCCGAAAAGCTCGGCATCGGCATCTATGAAACGCCGACCGGCTGGAAATTCTTTGGCAATCTGCTCGATGCCGACATGGCAACGATCTGCGGCGAGGAAAGTGCCGGAACCGGCTCCAATCATGTCCGCGAAAAGGACGGGCTGTGGGCTGTGCTTTTGTGGCTCAATATCCTCGCGGCCCGGGGCGAAAGCGCCAAGCAGATCGTCACCGAGCACTGGGCCGCCTATGGCCGCAATTACTACTCACGCCATGACTACGAGGAGGTCGAAACCGACCGGGCCAATGCGCTGGTCGACGAACTGCGGGCCAAGCTCGCTTCCTTGCCCGGCAGCAGCGTGCGCGGCATGAAGATCGCCAGCGCCGACGATTTTGCCTATCACGACCCGGTCGACGGCTCGATAGCCAGGAACCAGGGCATCAGGGTGCTGTTCGAAGGCGGATCGCGCGTCGTCTTCCGTCTCTCCGGCACCGGTACCTCGGGGGCGACGCTGCGCGTCTATATCGAGCGCTACGAGCCGGACCAGTCCAGGCACGATCTCGACACGCAGGAGGCGCTTGCCGACCTGATTGCGGCAGCCGATGATATTGCCGGGATTCGCAGCCATACCGGCCGCGCCAAGCCGAGCGTGATTACGTGAGCCTGGCGCAGCGCGCCGAGACGGTTGAGGGGTGTTGGACGGATCGCCGTAGGTGCCAGGCTGGAGCACCCCTCATCCGTCGCCTTTGGCGACACCTTCTCCCCCAAGGGGAGAAGGGGGAGCCAACCTGCAATCGCCCCAAACTGCCTACGATCCGTTGCTGTGAGTGCGCGTGAGTCAGCTCGGTGCCACCGTCACCCGCGGCGGCATCCGCTTTGCCGCATGGTCGTCCGCGGCCAGCCGGCTCTGGGTCTCGATCTTCGATGAGCGGGGAGAGAGGGAGATCGACCGGCTCGCACTCCAACCGGAAGGCGAGGGCGTTCACGCGCTTTTCGTTGCCGGCGTCGCCGCCGGCACCCGATACGGGCTTCGCGCCGATGGCGACTATGCGCCCGAGACTGGGCTTTGGTTCGATCCCGACAAGCTGCTGGTCGACCCCTATGCCGTCGAGATCGACAGGCCCTATGTCTATGACGGCAGGCTCGCCGCGCGCCGGGGCGAGGGCACCGACACTGCGCCGCTGCTGCCGAAGGCGATTGCCGCCACCCTGCCGCAGCCGGTGCCTGCCTTGCCGCCGCTGTTCCAGCCCGGCGGCCTGATCTATGAAGTGCCGGTGCGCGCCTTCACCATGCTGCATCCGGACATCCCGAAGCACCAGCGCGGGACGATTGCAGCGCTTGGCCATCCGGCCATCGTCGAGTATCTGAAAAAACTCGGGGTCGAGGCGGTCGAACTGATGCCGGTGACGGCATCGATCGACGAGCGGCATTTGCCGCCGCTCGGGCTGCGCAATGCCTGGGGCTACAATCCCGTGACCTTCATGGCGCTCGATCCGCGCCTGGCGCCCGGCGGTCTCGCCGAATTGCGGCAGACGGTTGCCACGCTGCGTGGGGCCGGCATCGGCGTCATCCTCGATCTTGTCTTCAACCACACCGGCGAAAGCGACAGGCTTGGGCCGACGCTGTCGCTGCGCGGCCTCGACAGCCGCGCCTACTACCGGCATCGGCCGGACGGCAGCTTGATCAACGACACCGGCACCGGCAACACCGTCGCTTGTGATCATCCGGTCGTCCGGGGAATGGTCCTCGACACGCTTCGTCACTTTGTCTGCCATGCCGGCGTCGATGGTTTCCGCTTCGATCTGGCGCCAATTCTGGGGCGGGTCGATGGCGCGTTCGACGCCGCTGCGCCACTGCTCATGGCTATTCGGAATGATCCGGTCCTTGGCGACCTGGTGCTGGTCGCCGAGCCTTGGGATATCGGCCCGGACGGCTATCAGCTTGGCAATTTTCCGCCACCCTTCCTCGAATGGAACGACAGATATCGCGACGACATCCGCCGGTTCTGGCGCGGCGATAGCGGCATGGTCGGCGCGCTCGCCACCCGGCTTGCCGGCTCGTCCGACGTGTTTGCCAAGCCAGGCCAGCAGACGAGCCGCAGCGTCAATTTTATCGCCGCGCATGACGGCATGACGCTGGCCGACATCGTTGCCTACGAGCACAAGCACAATGAGGCCAATGGCGAGCAGAACCGCGATGGCCACGACGACAACCTATCCTGGAACAATGGCGTCGAGGGCGAGGCCGGCGACCGGGCGATCGTTACGACCCGTTTCGATGACCGGTGTGCGCTGCTGGCCACGCTGTTTGGCTCACGCGGCACGATCATGCTGACCGCCGGAGACGAATTCGGCCGCACCCAGAAGGGCAACAACAACGCCTATGCGCAGGATAACGAGATCACCTGGCTCGACTGGGCCGGCCGCGATCAGGCGCTGGAACAATACGCCGTTTTGCTCGCCGCGTTGCGTCGTTCCGTGCCGGCGCTTTCCGGCACGCGCTTCCTGACTGGAGAGCCGCCGCCCGGATCAGAAAAACCGGACGCGGTCTGGCTCACTGAAACCGGCACGCCGTTCGACGAGGCAGGCTGGCACGATCCGGAGCGGTACCGCCTGGTCATGATGCTCGGCAGCGATGATCGCCGCCTTGCCGTTGTCATCAATGGCGATCGCCGGGCGTGTATGTTCACGCTGCCGGAGCGCGACGGATTTCGCTGGAAGCCAGCCATCGAAACAACGGACGGCGCAGCCGGAATTTCACGGCCGGTGCCGGGGCGAACGGTGATCTTCATGATCGAACACGAAGCCGCGCAGGCTCAGATAAAGGAGAACCCGATTGGCAAGTGACCACGCCGAGTGGTGGCGCGGCTGCGTCATCTACCAGATCTACCCGCGCTCGTTCCAGGACACGACGGGGGACGGCAGTGGCGATCTGCGCGGTATCACGTCGAGGCTGGCGCATGTCGCATCGCTTGGCGCCGACGCCGTCTGGCTGTCGCCCTTCTTCAAGTCGCCGATGGCCGATATGGGCTACGACGTCTCCGACTATACGGCCGTCGATCCGATGTTCGGCACATTAGAGGATTTCGACGCAGTGGTCGCCGAGGCGCACCGTCTCAGCCTGAAAGTCATCATCGACCAGGTTCTGTCGCATTCGTCCGACCGGCACGCATGGTTCGTCGAAAGCCGCGCGAGCCGCGATAATCCCAGAGCGGACTGGTATGTCTGGGCCGATCCGAAGCCAGATGGCACCGCGCCCAACAACTGGCTGTCGGTCTTCGGCGGCCCCGCCTGGGAGTGGGACGCGACCCGCAGGCAATATTACATGCACAATTTTCTCGCCTCGCAGCCGGACCTCAATTTCCACAATCCGGAGGTTCAGGACGCCCTGCTGGAAACGGTGCGGTTTTGGCTGGAGCGCGGCGTCGACGGGTTTCGCCTCGATACGGTCAATTACTATGTCCATGACCTCTGGCTGCGCAGCAACCCGCCCCTGGCGTCAAGCGTCGCAGGCACCAACACCGAAACCAATCCCTACCTCTATCAGGAGCATTTGTTTGACAAGACGCAGCCCGAAAACCTCGCTTTCCTCAAGCGGTTTCGGGCGCTGCTCGACGAATATGAAAGCCGCGCCGCTGTCGGCGAGGTCGGCGACGAAGCCCGTTCGTTGCAGACGCTCGCCGCTTACACCGGCGGCGGCGACAAGCTCGACATGTGCTACACTTTCGATCTGCTCGGTCCGCAATTCTCGGCGGCGCATGTGCGTGGATGTGTCGAAGCGTTCGAGAGTGCTGTCTCCGACGGCTGGGTCTGCTGGGCGTTTTCCAACCACGATGTCGTTCGCCATGTAACGCGATGGACGAGGCCCGGCGGCGATCCGGAAAGGATGGCGAAGTTCTCGATCGCTCTGCTGTCATGCCTGCGTGGATCGATCTGCCTCTATCAGGGTGAGGAACTCGGGCTGGAGGAGGCGGAATTGGCGTTCGAGGATCTGCGCGATCCCTACGGCATCCGCTTCTGGCCCGGCTTTAAGGGCAGGGATGGCTGCCGCACGCCGATGGTGTGGGAGAAAGGCGCCAACAATGCCGGTTTTTCGATCGGCAGGCCGTGGCTTCCAATCCCGGAAAGCCATCGCGCCCGCGCGGTCGATATCCAGAACGGCGAAGAAAAGTCAGTTCTGGCCAGCTACCGGGCGATGCTGGCGTTGCGCAAGCAGCATGCGGCGCTGGTACAGGGTTCGATCCGCTTTCTCGATGCCGAGGGCGATGTGCTTGCCTTCATTCGCGAAGGCGGCGGCGAGACGCTGCTGTGCGTTTTCAACTTCGCCGAGGAGCCGGCCAACTGGCCGTTGCCGCAGGGTATCGATGTCGCAGAGACGATCGACCTTGGCGCTGGTGCCGCCTTGCAGGAAAGAATTCTGTCGCTGCCGCCCTTGGGCTGCTTTCTCGGGCGAGCCGGCTGATCTCGCTATTGTCAGCTCACTGAACGACGATGTCGGTGCTGTTTGAAGGTCAAGATCGTCGGATCGTTGTTGCGATCTCAACGGCTGCAGAACCAGACCCCATTGACCCGCATCAATATCATGCGATCCGCTGAGGGCATTGCCCGTCCCTCGAGGTGCAAGGGTTTTCGTGCAGGATCTGACGTGCGGGTTGTTTCAAAATTGCTGCCGCTAGTTGCAACTTGTGTTTACCACTCACGGGTTAGAGTTACCCAAAGGCGGTTGGCGGAATGACGGCATCACATTATCTCCTGACACGCTTCGGGAAGCTCTCGCCTTTCAGGCAGACCTGCGTCGTGGTTCTGGCAGCCATCATCGGCGCGGATACACTCACGCTCGTTTTCTATGGTATCTTCTTTGCCGACCGCCTCCTCTTGGACTTGTTTTTGACAACGGTCATCACGATCGCGGTTGGATTTCCGCTCGGCTATTTCTTCCTGAGGCAACAGTTGAAGCTCGCCTTGATGGCCGCCAGGCTCGACCGGGCGGCACGCCTCGACCACCTCACAAGCCTTGCCAACAGGAAAACTTTCTTTGAGGAGGCCGAGGCAATCGTGGGTTCCGAGGCCTTTAGGGAAGGCGCCGTACTGTTCATCGACGCCGATCATTTCAAATCCATCAACGACACCTTTGGTCATGCCATCGGTGATGCCGTCCTCCAGGAAATGGGCAGTGTTATTCGGAGCTCGATTCGGGAAAGCGACTTGGCGGCGCGCATCGGCGGCGAGGAGTTTGCCGTGTTCCTGGTCGAAGCTGGCCGCGACAAGACATTGGAAGTAGCCGAGCGCATCAGACAGAACATGCGCGGCGTCAGGCGGGCAGTCGGCATCGAGGACCGAGAAATCACCGTCAGCATCGGGATTTGCGTGCACGGACCAGGCCAAACCTTGAACGACATCCTGCTGCGCGCTGATCAGAATCTCTATGTGGCAAAGAACAGGGGGCGCGACTGCATCGTCGCAACCACCGGGTTCGGACCGGTATTCGCGTGATCGTGACTGGCACGATTGCTCCACCTAACCAAACCCGGATCGGAATTAGAGAGAGGATGAACGCGTCGACGTTCTCTGCGCCTGCGGTTACGCTCTCGCATCCCCGCATCAGTGCGAACCGATCCGCCAACGACCCTCATCTTTGCTGCCACGCCATTCGCGGCAATGCCGCCATCAGCATCGGCCCGACCGAAAATCCCTGTCCTCGCCTTCTCGGTTAGCACCCGCAGACAGGCTGCAGATCGAACGGGTGGCTTGCATGACCCATCATGTGAGGCTAACTATCGCCTCACATGGAATGGAGAGTGATATGCTAGCGCTCGGAAATGTCGCCGACGTGTTGGGGCTGCCCGTTAAAGAGGTGGCAGCGCGGTCGCCCTTCGGGCTGATCTCCCGGATCGAGGATGGACTTCCCATTGGCGCACTTGAGCGCGTTGCGCATCTTCTGGCGCCTGGCGATGCTCAGTTCAAATACCGGCTGATCCCCAAGGCGACCTACGAGCGACGCAAGACGGTACATCGCCTCTCGTCGGACGAGGGCACACGATTGGCCCGCGTCGCGCGCGTCTGGGGCCTTGCCGTCGATGTCTGGCAGAACGAACAGGAAGCGCGCGATTTCTTGTTTCGGCCGCACCCGATGATTGAGGACAAGCGACCGATTGACGTCGTTATCATGAGCGAGTTCGGTGCCGAAATGGTGGTCGATATTCTCGCAGGTCTGAAGTACGGCAGTGCTGCGTGACGGCGCAGACTCTCGATCGCACACTATCGTCCTTTCGTATCGGCGATCCGGCCGGCACTTACCCGATCTTCGATGCGACCGGCTCGACAATCGCGCCAGGGCGATGGAACACGCCCGGAAGTCCTATCATCTACACCAGCGAGCACTATTCGACGGCCCTGTTGGAAAAGCTGGTGCATGGCAGCGGCCGACTGCCGCCCAACCAACACTACATCGAAATCACAATCCCGCGCGGACTGAGCTACGAGGTCTTTTCCCACCCGTCACTGCCCGGCTGGGACACGATGCCGGCGATGGTCAGCCAGGGATTCGGGGAAACCTGGTGTCTAGAACGGCGCAGCGCCATCCTGCTGGTGCCGAGTGTCGTGGCGCGTCTGGATTGCAATGTGCTGATCAATCCGGCGCATCCGGAGTTTTCAAAGATCCAGACAAGCCTGCACCAGCCGGTCTACTGGGACCGGCGGCTGTTTGGCGCGTAGCGGGGAGGGGCTTTCTCAAGAGGCATTGGTGAGATTGACGCGGAACCGGTCACGTCGGCGCTGGTATCTGCGTATCATCGCTCGGCCGAGGCGTGGCCGAGCTGCTTTTGCGCATAGCGCTTGTCGACCTCGGCCGACGAGGCAAGTCTGGCGCGAAAGCGAATGGCCGGAGAACTTGGCCCCCGTTCGGCTCCCGACGGCGCGGCGCGCACGCTGGCGGCAAGCGGAACCAATGGTCCTGAAGCCGCACGTCCGGCACTGTTTGTTGAAGGCAGCTCGAACATCGTCTGCGGGCAGCCGAGTAGGCTGCATCAGAAGTCGTTCCGGCCTGACGAACAGCGATCCGCCAAGAGCGAAAGCATCCGCAACATTGACAGCAGCAGCTGAAAAGGCTCGGTCCATGGTTTCGACCGCTGTTCTGCCGGTCGCGAAGTAGCTGTCGCTGCGCCTTACTTAGGGTGACCTCACGAGTCTGTTGAAATAAAAAATCACCACGTTACTGTTTGGCCACCAGCTACCGGAAAGGGAACCGGCGGCGCGCTCAAAGGGGCCAGCGAATCGGTTTCGGGGCGTCAACACTCAAGAGGCGTAGCGCAAGGGCCGCCTCGACAGGGAGAACTTCATGCTGAAAAACATGCTGAAGGCGACGGTGTTCGCCACAACCATGGCTTTGGCTGCCGGAACGTTCTACACGCCAGCCTTGGCCGAGGTCGTCTACAACAGAGGCAGCGCCGCCGAATCGGAGTCGCTCGACCCGCACAAGACCTCGACAATCTACGAAGCAAATATTTTGCGTGACCTGTTCCAGGGGCTGACCATGCAGGACGCAAAGGCGAACCTCATCCCGGGTGCCGCCGAAAGCTGGACAGTGTCGGACGACGGCACCGTCTACACCTTCAAGCTGCGCAAGGGCGCCGTCTGGTCGGATGGCGCTCCGGTGACGGCAGATGACTTCGTCTACGCTTTCCAACGGCTGGAAGATCCGGCCACCGGCGCAGAATACGCTTCGATGCTCTATCCCGTGAAAAACGCCGAGGAGGTGAACACCAAGAAGGCGAAGCCCGAGGAGATGGGCGTCAAGGCAATCGACGCAAACACTCTGGAAGTGACGCTGAAGGCGCCGACGCCCTATTTCCTCGAAATGCTGACCCACCAGGCGGCGTTTCCGGTCAACAAGGCCTCCATGGAAAAGCTCGGCGCCGATTGGATCAAGCCGGGCAATCTGGTCTCCAATGGCGCCTTTACCCTGGCGGAGTGGGTTCCCAACGACCACATCAAACTGGTCAAGAATCCGAAATTCTGGGATGCTGCGAGCGTCAAGCTCGACGTCGTCAACTACATCCCGACCGAAGATCGCTCGTCGGCGATGAAGCGCTTCGAGGCCGGCGAACTCGATAGCTACGACGACCTCCCGACCGAGCAGCTCGCCGACCTCAAGGCCAAGTTTGGCGATCAGATTCGCGTCGGGCCCTACCTCGGCACCTACTACTTTGCGATCAAGACCGACAAGGCGCCGTGGGACAACGTCGAACTGCGCAACGCCATCTCCATGGCAGTCGACCGTGATTTCCTTGCCGAAAAGGTCTGGCAGAACTCGATGCTGCCCGGCTATTCGATGGTGCCTCCAGGCATCGAGGGCTATACGCCGGCAATGGCCAAATACGCGGATATGTCGCAGATCGACCGCGAGGATGAGGCCAAGAAGGTACTCGAGAAGCTTGGCTATACGCCCGAGAAACCGCTGAAGATGGAAATCCGCTACAACACGTCGGAAAACCACAAGAACACTGCGGTCGCCATCCAGGAGCAGTTGAAGCCGCTCGGCGTCGAAGTCACGCTTCTCAACACCGACACCAAGACCCACTACTCCTTCCTTGAGCAGAAGGGCGACTACGACGTGGCGCGTGCTGGCTGGATTGCCGATTACAAGGATCCGGAAACCTTCCTCGGCATCTCCCGCAAGGCAAGCGGCAACAACTATTCGGGCTACAATAGCCCGGAATTCGAGAAGGCCATGGACGAGGCGGCCGCCGCCGGCGGCAAGCCCGAAGAGCGCATGAAAGAACTCGCCGAGGCCGAGCGCATCCTCGTCGACGAGGTCGGCAACATCCCGCTTCTCTACTACAGCTACAAGGATATCGTTTCTCCGAAGCTTCATGGCTTCGAGGACAACGTTATGGACGTGCATCCATCCCGCTTCATCTCCAAGGACTGATCTCCTTGGCCGGACTGCCGCTCCTTTACAGCGCCGCGCGTCCTTCGGGACGCGCAGAGGGCGCTGTAACGCCTTGATTACGCCTGATCCTTTCCGAACTTCGGTTCGGGGTCATGCGTCAGGGGCGGCGGTTCCGGTTTGCTAGCAAAGCGGGGAACCGATGCTGCGATACGTATTCCGGCGGCTCCTGACCGCCATCCCGACGCTGTTCGTCATCGTGACCCTGGCGTTCTTCCTGATACGTGTCGCCCCGGGCGGCCCGTTCAACCAGGAGCGGGGCCTGAGCCCCGAGATCAAGGCCAATCTTGAAGCGCAGTTCGGCCTCAACGACCCGCTGTGGCTGCAATATGTCCACTATCTCGGCAATCTGCTGCGCGGCAATTTCGGTCCGAGCTACAACATGCCGGATTTCACCGTCACCGAATTGTTTGCCAGGGGCCTGCCCGTTTCAATCCAGATCGGCGCCTCGGCCCTGATCCTGGCGCTGCTGCTCGGCGGCCTCCTCGGCACCATCGCCGCGCTCAACCAGAACAGGCTTGCCGACTACTCGGTGATTGCGCTGGCTGCCGCCGGCAGCACCATTCCGACCTTCGTCATCGCGCCGGTGATCCAGCTTTTATTCGGCCTGACCTGGAAACTGCTGCCGATCGGCGGCTGGGGCGACGGCGCCCTGCTCAACAAGATCGGCCCTGTGCTGACCCTCGCCTTGCCGCAGATCGCCATCGTCGCCCGCCTGATGCGCGGTTCGATGATCGAATCATTGCGCTCGCACCACATTCGCACCGCACGTGCGCTCGGCCTGTCGGACTGGTCGGTGGTCGTCAAGCATGCGCTGCGCGGTGCCATATTGCCGATCGTCTCCTTCACCGGCCCGGCGGCGGCGGCACTGCTCACCGGCTCGATCATCGTCGAGACGATCTTTTCCATTCCCGGCATCGGCCGCTATTTCGTCGAGGCCGCGCTCAACCGTGACTACACGCTGGTCATGGGCACCGTGGTGGTCATCGCGCTGTTCACCATCGTCTTCAACCTGATCGTCGACGTCATGTATGCCTTCGTCGATCCGAGGGTGCGCTATGACTGACATCGCAGCCACCGCTCCGGCCATCGTCGGCCGCTCCCTGTGGGGCGATGCCTGGGCCCGCCTCAAGGCCAACCGCGCCGCCATGTTCAGCCTGTATTATCTTGCCCTCATCGCGATCCTCAGCGTGTTCGGACCCTCTTTGGTGCCGCATCGATACACCACCATCTACGCCGACTATGTGCGCATGCCACCGAGCTTGTCGGCCTATCCGAAGCCCGACAAGATAGAAACCGCGCTCAACGAGGCGATCAAGCGCATGCGTGTCGAGATCAAGCAGTGGCGGCAGGAAGACAATCGCATCTTCGTCACCGTCACATCGCGCAAGCCGATCGACGACCGCAATGTCCGCTACCTCGATCGTTCCGATGCCTTCGACAACACCAAGATAGAGAGCAAATCGGCTGATGGCCTTGAAGCGGTGATGAGCGCTTCAATCAGGCAGCAGTATTTCCTGTTCGGCACCGACAATACCGGCCGCGATCTCCTGTCGCGGACGCTGATGGCCGGGCGCATCTCGCTGGCCATCGGCCTGCTCGCCGGGGTCGTGGCGGGCGTCATCGGCGTGCTCTACGGCGCTGCGGCCGGCCTTGCCGGCGGCAGGATAGACGAGGTGATGATGCGCATCGTCGATGTGCTCTATTCGCTGCCGTTCATTTTTTTCGTCATCATGCTGGTGGTGTTCTTCGGCCGGAACTTCGTGCTGATGTTCCTGGCAGTCGGCGCCGTGCTGTGGCTCGACATGGCGCGCATCGTGCGCGGCCAGGCGCTGTCGATCCGGCGGCAGGAATATGTCCAGGCGGCGGAGGCGATGGGCGTAGGCCAGCGCGGCATTCTGATCCGCCACGTCATTCCCAACCTGCTTGGCCCAGTAGTTATCTATATGACGCTGCTGGTGCCGCAGGTCATCATCCTGGAGAGTTTCCTGTCCTTCCTCGGGCTCGGCGTGCAGGAACCGATGACCAGCTGGGGCGTGCTGATCTCGACCGGCGCCAAGAACATCGGCACCGCCAACTGGCTGCTTTTGTTCCCAGCGTTTTTCCTTGTCTCGACGCTGTTCGCGTTGAATTTCGTCGGCGACGGCCTGCGCGACGCGCTCGACCCCAGGGATCGTTGAGATGGACACTTCCGAAACGATCCTCAGCGTCAAGGACCTTCGCGTCCGCTTCCGCACGCTTGACGGTGTGGTCGAGGCGGTCAAGGGCATCAACATCCACGTCAATGCAGGCGAAACCGTTGCCGTTGTCGGCGAATCCGGTTCCGGCAAAAGCCAGACGATGATGGCGGCGATGAGCCTGCTGGCCTCGAACGGCGAGGCGACGGGCGTCGTCGACTATCGCGGCCGCAACCTTTTGAGCCTGAGCAAGTCCGAGCTCAACCAAGTCCGCGGCCGCAGGATCAGCATGATCTTCCAGGAGCCGATGACCTCGCTCGATCCGCTCTATTCGATCGGCAACCAACTGATCGAACCGATCCGCCGGCATCGTGGGCTTGGCGCGGCGCAAGCACGCGAAGAGGCGCTCAAGCTCTTGCGACTGGTCCATATTCCCGATCCCGAGCGGCGGATGAAATCCTATCCGCACGAATTGTCGGGTGGCCAGCGACAGCGGGTCATGATCGCCATGGCGCTGGCCAACGATCCCGACATACTGATCGCAGACGAACCGACGACGGCGCTCGACGTGACCATCCAGGCGCAGATCCTCATGCTGCTCGCCGAACTGCAGCGCAAGCTCGGCATGGCGATCGTCTTCATCACCCACGATCTCGGCATCGTCCGGCGCTTTGCCGACCGCGTCTATGTCATGCGCTATGGCGAAGTCGTCGAGGAGGGCGAGGCGGAAGCGATCTTCGTCAGCCCGCAGCATGCCTATACCAGGATGCTGTTGGCCGCCGAGCCGACCGGAACCAAGGCGCCGCCACCGCCAAATGCGCCCGTCCTGCTCGAAGGCAGGAATGTCGAGGTGACCTTCAAGATCGGCGGCGGGTTTCTCGCCGGAGAACCGCTGATCCTGCGCGCAGTCGACCATATTTCGATCCGGCTCCAACGCAACCAGACCATCGGCATCGTCGGCGAATCCGGTTCGGGAAAATCGACGCTCGGCCGAGCCTTGCTGCGGCTGCTGCCAAGCGATGGCCTCATCCGCTTTGGCGATCGCGATATTTCCGCCGCCGACCGCCAGGCCATGCGGCCGCTGCGGCGCGAATTGCAGCTGGTCTTCCAGGACCCGTTCGGTTCGCTGTCGCCGCGCATGACCGTCGGCCAGGTCATCACCGAAGGGCTTCTGGTGCATGAGCCGACCCTGTCGGGCAGGCAACGCGATTTGCGCGCCGTCGAGGCCTTGCAGGAAGTCGGGCTCGACCCGAATGCGCGCAATCGCTACCCGCACGAATTCTCCGGCGGCCAGCGCCAGCGCATCGCCATCGCGCGGGCGATGATCCTCAAGCCCAAGGTGGTCGTCCTCGACGAGCCGACGTCGGCGCTCGATCGCTCCGTCCAGAAGCAGATCGTCGATTTGCTGCGCAAGCTGCAGGCCGACCATGAACTGTCCTACCTGTTCATCAGCCACGATCTTGCCGTCGTGCGCGCCATGGCCGACTACATCATCGTCATGAAGCAGGGCAAGATCGTCGAGGAAGGGCCGAGCGAGGCGATCTTCAGCAATCCGCAGGCACCCTACACGCAGACGCTGATGGCCGCGGCCATCGACGTCACACGGTTTCGCTTGAGCGCATAGCGCGGCCGGTCAGCAGCGGACGGTCGTTGAAAGATCCCGAGGCGAATAGACCGTCGTCTGCAGCGACGGCTGCCATGGCTTCGATCTCGATCATCGCCTCGGGTGTTTGGAGGGCTTTGATCTCGACGATCGTCTCAGCCTATAGGCCTGGAAAAACTACTTCCGGCGGAGTTCAACGACCTCCTTGAAGTTGCTCATGTCCTGCGCTGGATTCAACAAAACGCCCGAAGTTGTTCAGGATCGCCTGCCAGCCGTCACGCTGCATCTCGATGGAGTTCTGCGTCTCGGCATCGAATATGGTCGTCACCTTCGTACCGTTCCCTGCGGATTCGAAGGTCGTACGCGCCCTGCGCCCGTCGCTCATGGCGAATGCGATCGCCTTGTACGGCTCGACCTCTTCGTACACCGCCTCGAAATCGAAGCCGAAACTGCCGTCCTTGGCTTCCATGCGCGCCTTGTAGCCGCCGCCCACCTTTAGGTCGGCTTCCGCGCTTGGGCAGCACCAGTCGTCGGAAGCGAAGTTCCACCGCGTGATATCGCCGGGCGTCGTGTAGGCCTCCCAGACGCGTTCGATCGGCGCGGCGATCGTGGTGGCAATGGTGATCTGCTGGTTGGTCATTTTTGCTTTCCTTGTCGTCGCAGTCGGATAAGATCACGCAGGCGTTTTACTGCGTGATTTCGGGCTCGACGAGATTAGCAAGCTTGCGCAGCGACTCTTGCCAACCGAGATAGCATGCCTCCACTGGGATCAGATCGGGCACGTTCTCCTGAACCACCGTCATCTCCGTTCCGACTGAAACGGCCTTCAGCGTGACGGTCACTTTCATCTCGCCCGGCAGGTTCGGATCATCGAACACATCGCTGTAGACGAGCGTCTCGCCGGGGACGAGTTTCAGATAGGTGCCGCCGAAGGAATGGCTGTGGCCGGTCGTGAAGTTTCGAAAGGACATTCTGTGCTTGCCGCCTTCCTTCGCCTCAAGCTCATGCACAGTACAGGTAAAACCGAAGGGCGGGAGCCAACTCGCGACCGCGTCAGGTTCCAGAAATGCGCGATAGACCTTTTCGGGCTTCGTGGCCAAAACCCGGTGCAGTTTAACGGTGTTGGGCATGATCATCTCCATTCATCGAGTTCACCAGGGCGTCTTGCCTTGGATCGGGTCAGCCGGCTGCTGCGGCTTCCAGCGCTGCGATATCGATTTTCTTCATCGTCATCATCGCCTCCATCGCGCGCTTGGCCTTGGCGCGGTCGGGATTGGTCGTCAGTTCCATCAGCCGCTTCGGCGTGATCTGCCAGGAGAAGCCCCACCGGTCCTTGCACCATCCGCAGGCGCTCTCGCTGCCGCCGTTTCCAACGATCGCATTCCAGTAGCGGTCGGTCTCTTCCTGATCTTCGGTCAGCACCATTAGGCTGACGGATTCGTTCGCCTTGAAATTCGGGCCGCCGTTCAGGCCGAGAAAAGACTGGCCAAGCACAGTGAACTCGACCGTCAGTTCATTGCCTTCCTTGCCGCCGGGATAGTCCGATGCGGCCGCATTCAGCCGATCCACATGACTGTCGGGAAAGGTGGCGGCATAGAACTCTGCCGCCTTGCGTGCTTCGCCGTGGTCGAACCACAGGCAGGTTACGAGTTTCGCCATATATCTAATCTCCTCGGTTCTTGTTCGGTTCCTGGGGGTATTTGTTTGCGCCGCGACTGCCAGATCTCAGTCGAACCAGACCTTGGGCGCCTCGCCGGCCAGAACGGGACCGATGAACGCCCTAATAAGGTTGGCCTGGATCACACCGACCAGAGACGTGTTCGATGATCTAAACTCTCTCACGGGTCTTTCACCCATATTCGTTGCTTCGTGTCCAAAGGACGAACAAGTGGCGCGCCTCCCGACAACCAACCCTTATTTTTTTGCCACGCGGCTGGCCTAACCGAGTCGATCCCTCTGTGCCTGGTGAACGACTGATTGCCCGACCAAGGCCTCACCTCGCGAAGCCCTATGACCCTGCAATTGTTCTGGACCACGTCAAGAGGGTGAAGGGCGGGTCGGCGTAGGGTCGGGCCGTTTGCTTCAGCACCGGTTGTCCATATCGCGAGGCGTTCGCGAAGGAGGCGCTTGAGGTCCTCGGCGCGCTGATGCCCTTCGCGGAAACACGCTCAAAAGCATGCCTCGGGCCTGACGCAGGGCCTGACCCGAGGGTGTGCAGCGGTTTTGCGATGACAACATGCATAAAAACAACAATTTTGAAGTGCGCCGCATGAGGCCGGTCAAACGCGACGCGCTTTAGTCGCCCGCCGTCGTCGAAGGTGCTGGTGCACGCTGATCGGCTGCATCGCCTTCCCGACCAGGCCGGTTCACGGCAAGCACCGACAATTCATGCCGGCGCCCATCTCGCGCGGTCCACATGATCGACTGTCCGGCCGAGAGACCGAGCAGGGCCGTGCCGATCGGCGTAAGGATTGAAACCTTGCCGTCGGCGATGTCCGCATCGCCAGGAAAAACCAGCGTAACTGTCTTCGCGTCACCAGTATCGGGCTTGAACGTCACCGTCGAACCCATCTGGACGGCGCCCGCGGAGATCAAACCATCGGAAACGATGCGCGCTCGCTCGAGTTCGGCGAGCAATTCATCGGAAGCCTGCGGATTTCGTGCGGCCACGGCGCTGGCAAGCGCCGATAAACGCGTATGGTCCGATTTCGAGATGCGGATGGTGGGCTTGCGCCGGGCCTTCATGTTATCTTGCATTTTTGCGTACTCGTATTCTCAGTTGAGCGGGCTGCCTCAAGCATGGTGGAACCGGCCAATTCGAGGCAGATCTTGCTCAAAGCTGATGCCCCAAGAGCCGGTGCTGGCCTGCCTACGTTCGATGTTGATTTATGTGCTTGCCCCTCGGCCCGGGGCGCATGGCAGCCGAGCCGGGGGTTACGATCCCGCGATGGGGCAAACCCGGAAAAGAAAATCGCGACGGATCTTTTTTGTGGCGTTCATATAACCCTAGTTGGTGCCGAGATCGGGGAAGTCAAGACGACCCTGTAGCAAGGCGCGGCCATCAGCCTTCTTCGGCAGATGCCCCTGAAGTTCATGCCCTAGTAGACTAAGTTTTGTGGATTAAGCCATGGAGTTCGCGATGCGCATCGTCAATATCCACGAGGCCAAGACGCATCTGTCCCGCCTTGTCGACAAGGCAGCCAAGGGCGGCCTGCAGCCGCCGATCCAACGCCACAGGCCACCACACTTTCGTCATCCTAGGGCGGAGCAGGAGCGAAGCGACGTCGCGGAGACCCTGGGATGACGAAAGTGTGGGATGCATTCGCTAGTCTCAAAGGTTTGCGATTCGCCACTGACTCCACGTTCGCTGCCGATCGCCGGGCTGGGCCGGGCAGGCTTTACCGTCGATGTGCGACTTTTGCGTCGGGGCCCCGCTGCGCACGGCGGTCGTGATCCGGCGCGCCGACCTCATGAAGCGACTCTGATGTTGATCCCGGTATCATCTCGTGATGCCAAGCCGGAACAATTCGACAGCCGGTGAGTTTTCAGGATGAAGGGCGATCTGTTTCGGAGGAAACTGGGATGAAACGCGTCCTTGCCCAAACCGCTGTACGGCTGATGCTGGGCGGCGTAACCGTCGGCTTGCTCACGGTCGTCGAGATTACCAACCCGGTGGCGCCCCCGGTGGCGCCATGGTCGCTTGTGTCCGAGGCGAGGGCTGCCACCGACGTTTCCATTTCGATCAGCACATTTTACGATGAACTGTCTTCCCATGGTGATTGGGTTTCGTACCGGGGAGCGACCGTTTTCGTCCCGGTTGATGTAGCTGACGATTGGCGTCCGTATACCCTTGGACATTGGGTCTATACCGAGCAGTATGGCTGGCTCTGGGTGTCCGATGAGCCGTTCGGGTGGGCGACCTACCATTACGGCCGCTGGGGCTATGC
Organism: Mesorhizobium sp. WSM4848; assembly: GCF_055811375.1. Lineage (NCBI taxonomy): Bacteria > Pseudomonadati > Pseudomonadota > Alphaproteobacteria > Hyphomicrobiales > Phyllobacteriaceae > Mesorhizobium > Mesorhizobium sp. WSM4848. The sequence goes on along the minus strand of NZ_JBVVPX010000001.1, from coordinate 201,539 downwards.
CGACGACATCGGCTGGTACTGGGTTCCCGGCACTCGTTGGGCGCCGGCATGGGTGAGTTGGCGGCGCGAACGGGAGCACGTCATCTGGGCTCCGCTGCCGCCGCGCCGCGATCCCGATTTGATTTCAATCGAGGTGACCTTCGACACCGCGCCGGATTTTTACTGGGTCGTGGTCCCCACCCGCGAATTCCTCGCTGACGACATTTCCGTCGTCGTTATCCGTGATGAGACGGAGTTTGTGCGCATTGTCGAGGCGGCCGAGCCGGCCGGCGACGTGACGATCCACAACAACGTGGTGATCAACAAAGTCATTGATGTTGATGTGATCGAGAAGGAGACGAACCAGCAGGTGACCGTCGTTGAGGTCAGCGAGACCGAGACGCCCGAGCAGGCCGGCAAAGTGGAAAACAATACGGTCACGGTCTTTGAAGCTGAGGTGAAAGCCGATCCCGAGGCCAAACCAGCTGAACTCAAAGACATCGAGGAGGTGAAGCAGATTCAGGCAGGCCGGAAATCGAAGCCGACGGAAGGCGCAGCAACGACCGAACAGGCGCCGGATGACGAAGTCAAGCCGGAAGAGACCGCCAAGCCTGAGAAGCCGACGACCGACGAGCAACCGGCCGCCGAGCAGGAGCAGACCGAGCCCGAACGGGCGGCCAAGCCTGAGAAGCCGAAGTCCGAGGAGCAGCCCGCCGCCGAGCAGGAGCAGGCCGAGCCCGAACAGGCGGCCAAGCCTGAGAAGCGGAAGGCCAAGGAGCAGCCCGCCGCCGAGCAGGAGCAGGCCGAGCCGGAACAGGCGGCCAAGCCTAAGAAGCCGAAGGCCAAGGAGCAGCCCGCCGCCGAGCAGGAGCAGGCCGAACCGGAACAGGCGGCCGAGCCCAAACCACAGAAGCAGGAAAACAAGGCGTGCGATCCGCAGACTGGGGCGAACTGCTAGGTGTGCGGCTACAGACTACGGCACCGCGATCGTTTCACCGCGGTGCCCGCTGCGAGCCGAGCCTTCATTGGTCGCGGTGATTTTTGGGGTCGCGGTGATTTCCGGCGAACTCGCCACCCGCCGTAAGCCATCTTGCGTCGAACCAGCGGTCCGCCGGCCCGTCATAGGGCAGACGCGTGATATCCCAATGGCTGACGAAGCGCGCGTAGGCGTCCCATACTGGTGGACCGCCGCCGATGAAGACGACGCGGCCGACGAAGCGCTGCAGTGTGTCCTCAGGATCCATGCTGGAGCGAACGACGACAAGTTCCCGATCCGCGCGAGCAAAATCCGGAATGCTCGCGATCGTCTTGGGACCGGCGAGCAAGACGTGTCCTCTGGTGAGGTCGAAAAATCGTGCAACGTCGGCGACGAACTCCGGCGACCGGTTGCCTTCCCAGGGAAGGCCTCCTTTGAGGCCGAGCTGCCCCGCTTGGCCGATGGCACAGACAACTCTAACGACAGTCTTTTTCACGAGTACTCCACCGATAGCCGGCCTGATCGCATTCGCAACGTTTGCACGTCACGCGGCGCCACCTGCTTTCGTAACCCAAAACGGCCTCGAACACCGCTCCCTTACTCCGCTGCGGTTGGCTGGTCCACCGCATCGTTGAGGAGGTGGTTTTGAGTGTCGTCGTCGGCCGGACCATGGAATTGGCGCATTCAGGACGTGCGTCGATTGTTTTCGCAATCCTCGAATTCAGCGCCGCAGTTCGAGGACCTGTGCCTTGCCTCGCTTGACAGAGGACTTGTCGCGACCGCAAGGTCTCAGTGATGCAGACGATTAGTTGGAATAGAATTGCGCGTGGTGCGGCCATCGGAACAATCGTGCTGATGATTGGCACAAATGTGCCTGTGCCCGCGCGTGCCGATGGCCCGCTCCTTCTCACAAGCCCGTCCCAGCCAGCTAATGTCGGCGACGCGATGCTGGCGGCCGCCAATTATCATGATTCCGGCGCATATGATCGCGACCTTGCCGCAGTAGCGAAGCAGGCAGGCGATTGGGTCGTCAAGCGCGCAACTGAGGTGCCTCGCCCCGCCCTGGTGCTCGACATCGACGAGACGGCTTTGGCCAACTGGGAAGTGATCACGCGTGACAATTTCGGCCGCCCGATCGGCGGCGCCTGCGACATCGCAATCGACGGTCCCTGTGGCTGGGCCGCCTGGGACCAACTCGCGAAGGATCCGGCCATCGAGCCTGTCCTGGAGGTCTTCCGGCAAGCGCGAACGGCGAAAGTCGCAGTGTTCTTCATCACCGGACGTCCGGAGGACCAGCGTCATGCGACCGAACAGAATCTGCAATCGGCGGGCTATGCCGGCTATGAGCAACTTCATATGGTCCAGCCGGGAGCCAAATATGGTTCCGCCGCAGATTTCAAGGCACCCATAAGAGCCGAAATCGAAAAGGCCGGCTACACGATCATTGCCAATGTCGGTGACCAGCCATCCGACCTGTTTGGGGGACACGCCGAGAAGCTGTTCCTGCTGCCGAATCCGTTCTACAGGGTTCGCTGACGGCCTGCACTGCGCAAGCCGGGACGCTAGGCTCCTTGCTGTGCAACCATCTGCGCTGCCCAACGAAATGCACGCTAACCTTCGCAGCATCACTGGGGAAGATCCAGAATTGGCGCATTGTGCCGTTTCGGAAGGCAGCAGATAATCTGCGATTAGATCGGTAGGCGGGCTGCATTATCTCTGGGGCCGTTCCGGGCCTGAACAGCACGGAGCTAATTCGCAGAATTTGCCGTAGCAGAAGTTTCGGCGGATCGCCTGGAAAGGCAAATCATCGACTTCAAAGGGCAGGGCGCCGGCGATGCCTCCTCCACCTTCAACCTGCCTTAGACGTTCTGGGTGACGCTATGGCCGAGACCGTAGTCGTTATCCACTCGCCTTGTAGCATCCCACCCGAAGGGCGCGCTGGCTGAGTTCCGCCGCGTCCTGAAGCTCGGCGGGCGGCAGGTGTGAGACTCAGATCCCGAGCACGCTGCAAAGGCATCTTGTCGGACTGAGGGGCTGGCTCCCGGTGCTGCCATCTGACGCGCGAGCCAGCGTGGCTGATCGCGGACGCCGGTTTCACCATCCAGCCCCAAGAAAGAAGGCGGGTTCCCGCGCGACTCCGGCAGCTCGGAATTCACACCGCGCGGGAAGCGCTCCCGGCGCTGAAACAAACGAAACACTTCGCGTTCGGCGTGGAAAAACGCCTGAAACAGCGATGGTTTAAATCCAATGCCATCGCTGCACCCGCGGCGCCAATCAATGGAGTGTTGCAATGTCGATAATGCGAGCAGCTTACCGCTCTTTCCGGGCCTATCGGGTTCACCGTATGGCGGAACGGACTCTGGCGGCAATGGACGATGGCTTCCTGAGGGACATCGGGATCAGCCGGTCCGAAATTGGTTTGGTGGTCCGCGGCTTGCAGCGCGGCCAAGAAGACAAGGCGGGCTGAACCATGAAGCTTTCATTTAGGCTTCCGCTACTGGCCTGTGCGAGCGCGGCCGCCCTTCTGGCGGCGCCCGTCGCGAATGCCCATGAAACGGGCGTTCCGCACCGCCAGGCCAAGGCGGCGGTTGCAGAGGATTCGACAAGCGTCCCGCTAGTCGAAAACCTCGGCAGTCATTCCTACCCTGTCACCACCGCCAACCCGCTGGCGCAGGCCTATTTCAACCAGGGCCTGCGCTGGGCGTGGGCATTCAACCACGCCGAAGCGCAACGCGCTTTCAGGGCCGCGCAAAAGCTGGACCCGACCTGCGCCATATGTTTCTGGGGCGAGGCCTACGTGCTCGGCCCCAACATCAACGCCGGCATGGGCCAGGAGGCGGCAGCGAATGCCGCCGAAGCCGTCGCGCAGGCGCGCAAGCTAGCGCACCTCGCCTCCAGCCGGGAAAAGGATCTTGTCGCCGCGCTCTCCAAGCGCTACAGCGCCGATACTTCGGCCGATCAGGGTGCCCTGAACCAGGCCTATGCCGCGGCGATGGCGGAACTGGCAGACCGCCATCCGCAGGACGACGAGATCGCCACGCTCTACGCTGACGCACTTATGAACCTGATGCCGTGGGACTACTGGCTTGACGGCGGGGTAACGCCAAAGCCGGACACGGCCAAGCTTGTGGCCTCGTTGGAGCGGGTGCTGGCGCGCAATCCGGATCATGCCGGTGCGATCCATCTCTATATCCATGCCGTCGAAGCATCCGCGACGCCGGAAAGGGCCGAAGGTCATGCCGACCGGCTTGCCGCCCTCATGCCCGGCGCCGGACACATCGTGCACATGCCAGCGCACATCTATCACCAGGTCGGCCGGTGGATCGACAGCCTGGAGATCAACCGCGAGGCGGTGGCAGCGGACGAGGCCTATTTCGAGCGCGTCGGCATAGCGCCGGAGAGCACGCCCGGTGTCTACACGGACGGCTATTATCCGCACAACCTGCATTTCCTGATGACCTCCGCACAGATGGCGGGCGACGTCGAGGCAATCGCCGAGGCGGCCAAAAAGCTCGAATCGCTGGTCTCCAATACAACGGCCAGCAAGGTGGCCGGGCTGCAGCCGATCAAGGCGGCGACCTATTTTGCCCACGCCCAGTATAGCGATCCCGAGGCCATACTCGCGCTGCCGCTGCCGGCAAACGCCTTGCCTTATGTCGAGGCAGCCTGGCGATATGCGCGGGGCGTCGCCTTCGCCGCAAAGGGTGCGAGCGAGGCGGCGCGGGCCGAGACCGCCGCAATCCGCAAACTCGCCGCCGAGACCGATTTTTCCACGGAGACGGCGGGAGGACTTCCGGCGCCGGATTTGCTGGAATTGAGCGCGCTGATCGTGGAGGCCCGCATTGCCCAGCACCAGGGCAACCTGCGGGAAGCGCGCAATAAGCTTGAGGCGGCGGTCGCGATCGAGGACGGCCTTGCCTATATGGAACCGGCCTACTGGTATTATCCGGTCCGACAGACCCTCGGCGCGGTCTGCATGGCCATGGGTGAGCACGAGGCGGCCGCGGCAGCCTTCGAGCACGTCCTGGAGCAGACTCCAAACAACGCCTGGGCGTTGTGGGGCCTGCGCGAGGTTTTCCGTAGGACCGACAGGACAGCGGACGCCGAAGAGATGGATGCGCGCTTCAAGGCCGCCTGGGTGGGAGCGCCGGATTTTCTCGGCATCGAACGGCTCTGACCCGCGCTTAAGGTGCCGGCGTCGTTGTCGGCTCAGGAAACGTGTCGCAGCCTCGCAACCCGGCTGCGACACACAATCCCAGGTCGAAAAAGGCAATGCTTGGCCGGTAAGCCTGCCTTTCAGTGCCACACGTCATAGTGGAAACGCAACGCAGCTTGATCCCGAAAATCAGAGGTTGAGCGGGGCTATCCCCTGGCGCCACAAAATCGCATAAGCCGCAAGGGCTGAGGCGCTGGTCCAACCAGCCAGCGGCGCGCTCAAGCGTAGAGGTAACCCATGCCGCGGATCGTCCTGATCACCTCGGGCTTCGAGGGATCGACCTCGATTTTCTTGCGCAGGCGCGAAACGCGAATGTCGATGCTGCGATCGAAGGGATCCCACCCGCGGTCATGGGCGAGATCGAGCAGTTGATCGCGGTTGAGTACGCGTCCGCGATGTTCGCTGAATACTTTCAGAAGCCGGAACTCCATCGGGGTGATCGCTATTTCGATCCCGTCGGCGTTGTATAATTTGTGTGCGTCCGGGTCGAAGCGGCACTTGCCGAACTGGACCTGGAGAGGGCCCGCAGTACCCGCTTTCTCCGCAGCTCGTTCGCTCGCCGATGTTCTGCGCAGCACCGCCTTGACCCGCGCCAGCAGCTCCCGCAGGTCCACGGGCTTGGCGACATAGTCGTCGGCGCCAATCTCCAATCCGACAACGCGGTCGACGATTTCCGCCGATCCGGTCAGCATGATAATGGCAACGTCTGAGTGCTCTCGTAGATATCGCGCCAGGGAGAGGCCGTCCTCACCTGGCATTCGGATATCCAAGATGACCACATCGACGTGCTGGCTATCCATAAGTTCACGCAGGGCAGGCCCCGCATTGGCCGGCGTCACGGCATAGCCATGGTGCTCCAGATATTCCGCCACCGTGTCGCGGATATCCGGTTCGTCATCGCAGACCACTATGTGTGCGTGCGTCGTCAAAATCGACCACCGAGCAACCAGCCTAATGGATAAGTTGCCTCTAAAGTGACGTGCAAATCAACGGGCCTGTCAAGTATTGTTGTTGACCAGATTTGAGACAAACGAACGGAGCTCGTTCGGTTTGATCGGTTTCTCAAGATAGGGCCGTTTCGCGGCGCGCAGGAACATCTGCGCGTCCGGACTGATCGTGTCCCCCGTCAGGAAGGCCAACCTGTCGAGCTCGGCCGGATGGAGCTTGGCAATCTGGTTGAACAATCCCCGTCCGTCCATATCAGGCATTTTCAGATCGCTCAGGATCAGCGCGAAACTGCGGTTCTTGAGGTGCAGCAGCGCTTCTTCGCCGGATCTGGCAATGATGACGTTGAAACCATCTCGCCTGAGCACCTCAGCAACCAGCTCACCCACTTCCTCTTCATCGTCCACCACCAGACAAGCAATGCCGGTTGAATTCGGGAGCTCGTCTTCGGCCGTTTCGGTTCCTTCGTCCATACGGTCCGAGGCAGGCAGCGAAAGTATGAAGGTCGAGCCACCCCCCTCGGGAGATTCGACCTCGATGGTTCCTCCATGGGATTGAACGATGCGATGACAGAAGGATAGCCCGATCCCGGTTCCTGCCCCAATCTCTTTCGTCGTGAAGAACGGCTCGAAAATGCGGGGAAGTATCTCTTTGGGAATTCCCGGACCCGTGTCGGCAACGCTGACGACTATGTTGCCGGTTATGGGATCAAGCCGCGTTGAAACCGTGATCGTTCGTCGCCCTTCCCAGCCGTGCAACGCCTGTTCTGCATTGACAAGCAAGTTGATCAGCACTTGGCCAAGCTGATCGGGATCCGCCCAGATCGGGGGAAGACCAGGTTCAAGGTGAACCGAAAGACCGATGTCCGACGATCGAATCGAATAGCTCGCCACTTCGACCGCTTCGGAAATAATATCATCGATCGCAACGTTTGAGGTTCGCGTCGGCTGCTGTCTGGCCATAGCCAGGAAAGTCTTGACGATCCTGGCGCAGCGTTCGGCTGCCTTGCTTATCTTGTCGGCGCGTTCCACGACCTTGGCGTCGGTAGCGGTTTCCTTCAACAGCGATGCCAGGCCAAGCACCACCGAGAGCGGATTGTTGAGCTCATGCGCCACCCCGGCCAGCAATCCACCGAGCGCCGACATTTTTTCGTTCTGGTGCAGCGTCTCGCGCTGCCGCTCCAATTCCTGCTGCATTTGGATACGGTCGGTGAGATCGTAGGCGTGGGAAACGATCACCTTCTCACCATGGAAATCGATCAGTCGAGACGAAATCGAGCACCAGCAGGTTCCACCGTCCTTGCGTTTGAGCTGCGTTTCGAAATCGTCGACCAACCCCGTCGCGAGCAGCCGCTCGACGTATCGGATCCGCTCTGAAGGATCGACATAATAGTCAACGGCGCTGGTGACGTCGCCGAGCAGATCAACGGTGGCGGGGCTGCGGTAAAGCAGCTTCCCGTCATGCGCGCGGGTCATCTGGATGTTGACGGGGCAGGCTTCGAGGACTTTCCGGACCAGTTCATCCGCTTCCTTGGCGGCCTCCTCGGCCCGCTTGCGCTCTGTAATGTCGACACGGGTGACCACGAACCCGCCTTCGCGGGTCGGACAGTTCGAGACGAAGAACCAGCGCCCGTCCGTATGACGGAATTCCTGTTGCCGGAATTCGCGGCGGTCCCTTGCCCTCTCGGCAAGCCAGTCATCGATCTTGTCGCGTGGGACCGGAAACTGGTTGCGCACTGCGGTCACGCGGAGGAAATCGAACCAGTTCACCCCGGGAACGAGTACATCCGCGCTTATCGCGTGCATCTGGCGGTATCTGCTGTTGGCCAGCACCAGGCAATCGTTCCTGTCGTAGAGGGCAAACCCTTCGGCGAGAGATTCGATCGCGTCGATCAGCCGCTCGTTGGCCCTGCGCGTTTCTTCCTGGGCGGTGATCATGTCGGTGATATCAGTCGTGTTCGACACTATCACCTGCCTTCCCTGGAAATCGATCAGGCGAGCGGAAATCGAAGCCCAGAAGGCCTTGTTCTCGGTGTTGTACTGCTGGACCCGAAAATCATCGATCCTGCCGTTTTCGATCAAGGTGCGCTCCAATATCGCGCTGCAGCCTGGATCGACATAGTGGTCGGTTATCCGAGGACGGTCGGCGTAGAGATCTCTGGTAGCAGGATTGCGGTAGAGCGTTTCTCCCTCGAAGGTGGTCATGCGTATCGGCGAAGGGCAGGCATCTAGCACCTTTTGCAGCAGTGTCGTGGCGTCGCGCTCGAAAGCCTCGGCCTTCTTGCGCTCGCTGATGTCGGCGCGCGTTACGACGAAGCCGCCAAGATCGGTGGGATGTATCGATACCGAGTGCCATTTGCCGTCGGCGAGGGGGACCTCGAAATGGGAGTGGAACTCGATCCGGCTTTGGAGCCGCTCGTCGAGCCACTCATCCTCGCGCCCAATCGCATTGCGGTACACGCCGCGCCTGGCGGATTCGCGAAGCAGTTCGTTCCATTCCACGCCCGGTTCAAGGAGATCCCGCACCGGGTGGTTCAGTTCGCGGTAAAGGCTGTTGCACATGACCAGGCGGTGGTCTTCGTCGTATAGCGCGAATCCCTCGGAGAGTGATTCAACGGCGTCTGCGAGCATCTCCCGCGCCGCGGCGACTTCGCCGTCACGCTTCTTCTGCTTGGTCACATCGGCGATGCCGGCGAGAACCACTTGCCGGCCCTGGAACTCGACGATCCTGAGATTGCCCGTGGCCCAGAACTCCTGACCGTCGGGTCTTTTAAGCAGCACCTCGCAATTTTCAACGACGCCTTTTTGCATGAGCTCCCGATTGATTTCCCGGTGTTTTTCGGGGTCGACAAAGTAGTCGCCGAGCCGCACCGTCTCACGTTGCGCCTTTTTGCTCCATCCAAGCAGCCGTTCGGCAGCATTGCTCTGGTAGATGAGCTCCCCCGAACTTGCATCGTTCATCCATACCGGCAACGGATGATGCTTGATCAGGAAACCAAACAGATCCTCGCGCTGCTTGCGTTCGGTGATATCCAATACCCCGATGATGAGCGAGGGGCGCCCGCCATAGACGCCGCGACGGCAGTTGGTCGAACACCAGACGGCCGATCCGCTCGTGTTTCTGAGCTGGATTTCGTGATCCCGGACGATCTCGCTGTTGCTGGCGAGAGAACTGATTTCATCGAATTCGCCAGAATTTACGAAATGATCGGTCAGGAATTGCGGCTCGTTCGGGGTCCATTTTCGGCCAAGCAGGTTCGACGCATCGAGGCTTTCATAGAGGATCTGCCCGTTTTCCGAGTCCACCACCCAAACCGGCAGCGGGTGACTGTCGGTGATGCAGCGGAATATTTCTGCGTTTTCCTGATGCGCGATCTGCGCTCGCTTCATCTCGGTAATGTCGACGCTTACCAGGGCCATGCCGCCATCCAGCCGAGGATGTGCGGTGAGCAACTTCCACCGGCCATCCAATGTCTCGGCTTCAACTGGAGCGTCGTCGATTTGCGTCCATCGCGCCGCGGCGCTTTCAACGAATGCGTTGCCCGGCTCGATGGGGCGGCCGTCGAAACTCTTTAGATGTGACAGGGCTTCGGCGACGGCGGCAATGGCGTCCATCGGCTGCTTCTCGCCGCGGTCGAGCCGCTGGTTTCCAAATATCTGCGGATTGCTGTCGACGAGAACGCTGTTGGCGTCAAAAAGGGCATAGCCTGTATGTGTGGATGGCACCGGATTATCAGGCCGCATGGTTGTTTCCCTTTGTTCGCGGTGATCCCGCGAGGGCGGATAATAGCCCCTCTTTGTTTCAGCACACATTCAGACGCTGCGTGATTTGTTTCAACTGTTTCGGCGCGCTGGAGTCTTCGCCAGCGCCGACGCCGTCCCGCTGAAACAAACGAAACACTCCCACCGCACCACAGAAAAACGTCTGAAACGAAGGCGGTGTATGACAAGAAGAGCCGCAGATGCGGCAGATTCAACCGGCGAAACGCAAATACCCAGCGCCCAGGACGGACATCTAGTCTTGGCGAGTTGCCGACGCGTCTTGCTCCGAAACCTGAGGGTTCAAAATGGATAAGCCAATAACTTCGTACGATTTCCCCGACCGGCTCCGCGCCAACATTATTGACCAAAATCATCCGGCCTATGAAGAGGCGCGCGGGCTCTACAACGCCATGATCGACAAGCGGCCGCGCTGGATCGTCCCCTGCGCCGAGGTCGCTGACGTCGTCGCGGCAGTCAATCATGCCCGAGAGAAGCATTTGCTCCTTGCCATTCGCGGCGGCGGCCACAACGGTCCAGGCTTCGGCAGTTGCGACGGCGGAATGGTCATCGACATGTCGCCGATGAAACGGGTCGATGTCGATCCTAGGACCAGCACGGTCCGCGTCGAGGCCGGCTGCACCCAAGGCGATGTCGACACCGCGCCACCAGCGCTCATGGGCTGGCGGTGCCGGCTGGCCTCGTCTCGACCACAGGCATCGCCGGACTGACGCTGGGCGGCGGCACTGGCCATCTGACGCGCAAGCACGGCCTCACCATCGACAATCTGCTTGCGGCCGAGGTCGTGCTGGCCGACGGCAGCGTCGTGACGGCAAGCGAGGACCAACACCCGGAGCTGTTCTGGGCGCTGCGCGGCGGCGGCGGCAACTTCGGCGTCGTGACGCGCTTCACATTTCAGGCGCATCCGGCGAAGGATGTCTATGCCGGGCCGATCTTCTTCGACATCGAACATGCCCCAGAGATCATGCGCTGGTACCGTGACTTCCTGCCCGGGGCGCCGCGAGAGCTCGGGATATTCTTCGGCATCAAGACGGTGCCCTCCTGCGACCCTTTCCCGCGCGAGATCTGGGGAAGGCGCATCTGCGCGCTGATCAGTTGCTACAACGGCGCGGAGGAGGACGGCATCCGGGTGATGCAGCCCGTGCGAGCCGCGCTTCCCAAGCCTCTGATGGACGGTATGATCCAGATGCCCTTCGTCGAGCTGCAGGCGCTGTTTGATCCGCTGCTGCCGAAGGGCTTGCAGTGGTACTGGAAGGGCGATTATGTCGACGAGCTGTCCGATGCGGCTATCGCAGCCCATGCCGAGCACGGCTCGAAGACCCCGAGCGAGCTGTCGCTGATGCATCTTTACCCCATCGACGGAGCGGTCCAGGAAGTGGCTCCGGACGCCACCGCCTGGGGAGCGCGGCGAGCGCGTTGGTCCATGGTTATCGCCGGCATCGACCCCGACCCGACGAAGGCGCCGGAGCTAAGACGCTGGGCAAGCGAGTATTGGGCCGCGGTGCACAAGCACAACCCGCATGGTGGCGGCTATATCAACTTCATGATGGACGATGAAGGCGAAGCGCGCGTACGCGCCGCCTACGGCGCCAATTATGAGCGGCTTGTCGCGGTCAAGCGCAAATGCGACCCGGCGAACCTCTTCCGCGTCAACCACAACATCCGGCCGTAAGCCGAGGCTGAGCCTGTCCGTCCTTTGGGTCGCGCCGAGGCGGACAGGCCTGTGGATCCGGAGCAAACGACCCGGACACACAACCATCAACAAAATGCGGCCCGCCCCATCGCTCGTGCCGCTGAAACAAACGAAACACTTCCACCGCACTACAGAAAAACGCCTGAAACGAAAGCGGTGTATGACAATAAGAACCGAAGACGCGGAAGATTCAACGGGCGAAACGAAAATATCCAGAGCCGAAGACCGAACATCTAGTCTTGGCGAGGGTCGACACGTTTTGCTCCGAACCTGTGGTTCAAAATGCATAGGCCAGTTACTTCATACGATTTCCCCGACCGGCTCCGCGCGAGCCTTGTTGACCAAAACCATCCGGCCCATGAAGGGGCTCGCCGGCTCATACAACGCCATGATCGACAAGGGGCAGTCGTCAACCCCGCTATGCGACGGTTGATCGGGAACAGCAGCCATTCGTACAGGCCGCGCTGACGCCGCCGATTGGTGTTGATCTCGGCTGCCATTGAGCAGCCCACCGAACAGCGCACGAGCGCAACAAGAGACCGTGCGCTGAACAACCTGCCGCCGCACATCCAGGAGGATAGCGGTTGGTCGGTTTGGCCCAAAGGGCGTGAAAAGACGGCCTCATCGATGCGGTGCGGGGCACGGCGCGTCGAGGCCAAACGCTAACCCTCAAAAATGGAGAATTGAAATGCTTAAGATCGTTCTTGCCACTGCCACCTTCCTGTTTGCCTCCGGCATGGCTTTTGCCGGCAGCGACCACTATGGCTCCGACTACAGCCATGGCTCCTTCTATCCGAAGACCGGTCACAATTCGATGGTGTCCGACAACGGCTATGCGCTCGACCCGAGCGGCACAGCGAGTGTCGGCACGGCCGACAGCGCACCGACCTCGGCAGGAAATTCGATCTTCGATATCCCCGCGCCTGGTTATGGCCGGGGGAATTGGGGGCGCTGACAACAGCGTTCGGCCGCACGGTCGAGATTCGACTTCCAGGCGGCGGGCTCGCCCGCCGCTTGGAATCACCTCACGCCCAGCGGAGGGAAGATCCTTTTCGATCTCGTAGCGTGGGCTGGAGCGGGTTTGGTTGCGCAGCCCAATCGGGTGCGTTTCAGGAGAACTCCCCTCGGCCCGAGCTTTGAGAGCTGCATCATCATTTAATCTGAAGCCGCGCCAAGTCGTGAGTAGGCACCGCCGCGCGCCACCAGTTCGTCATGCGGACCTTGTTCGACGATGCCTGCATCGGCGACCACCACGATGCGATCGGCATTGCGGATCGTCGCCAGCCGGTGCGCAATCACCAGTGTCGTTCGGCCTTGCGCAAGCTCTGCCAGCGACTGCTGGATCTCCCGCTCGGTCTGCGTGTCGAGCGCCGACGTCGCCTCGTCCAGGATGAGGATGGTCGGGTTCTTCAGGAACATACGCGCGATTGCCAGGCGCTGCTTCTGACCGCCCGAAAGTTTCACGCCGCGCTCGCCGATGATCGTATCGAGGCCCTCCGGCAGCGAGGCGATGAGGTCGTCGAGGCGCGCGCGGCGCGCCGCCTCGACGATCTGGCTCTCGACCGCGTCCAGCCGGCCATAGGCGATGTTCTCGCGGATCGTGCCGCCGAACAGGAACACGTCCTGCTGCACGATGCCGATCTGTCCGCGCAACGAGGCCAGCGTCATGTCGCGGATATCCAGACCGTCGATGGTGATGGCGCCGCTGTCGACCTCGTAAAAACGCGGCAGCAGCGAGCACAGCGTCGTCTTGCCGGCGCCGGATGGCCCGACGAAGGCGATGGTCTGCCCTGCTGCGATGTCGAGATTGATGCTCTTCAAGACCGGCCGTTCGCCGCTATAGCCGAAGCTGACATCCCGGTAGCTGATGTCACCCCGGAGCGTCGGTGCGTCAAATGCACCGGGCCGATCCGCGATGTCCGGCTCAGTGTCGAGGAGGGCCGCATAGCGGCGAAATCCGGCGATGCCTTTCGGATAGGTCTCGATCACCGAATTGATCTTGTCGATCGGCCGGAAGAACACATTGACCAGGAGCAGGAAGCCGACGAAGCCGCCACTGGAAAGTTCGCCGCCAAGCACGAGGTAGCTTCCGGCGATCATCACCACCAGTTGGATCAAGCGCATGCTCACGTAGCTCAGCGATGTGCTGGCGGCCATGATGCGATAGGCGTCGAGCTTGGTCTTGCGATAGCTGGCGTTGTCGCGCGCGAATAGGTTGCGCTCGTGGTCTTCATTGGCGAAGGCCTGCACTACCCGCATGCCGCCGACATTCTCCTCGATGCGAACGTTGAAATCGCCGACCCGCCCGTAAAGCGCCTGCCAGTTGCGCGTCATGCGCGCGCCATAGCGGCTTGTCACCCAGGCGACCAGCGGCACAATTGCCGCCGTAATCAGCGCAAGCTGCGGATTGACCAGGAACATCAGCGCGAAGGCGCCGATGAACGTCATGATCGCGATGAACAGGTCTTCCGGGCCATGATGGGCAACCTCGCCGATTTCCTCCAGGTCCTTGGTGACCCGGGCGATAAGGTGGCCGGTCTTGTGATTGTCATAGAAGCGGAACGAGAGCTTCTGCAGGTGATCGAAGCTCTTTCGGCGCATCTCGGTGTCGATGTTGATACCGAGCATATGGCCCCAGTAGACCACGACCGCCATCAGTCCGGTGTTCACCACGTAGATGGCAAGCAGGCCGGCCGACGCAGCAAGGATCAGCAGCCATTGCTCAGTCGGCAACAGTTCGTCGACAAACAGCTTGACCGCCATCGGAAACCCGAGTTCCAGCAGGCCAGACAGAACCGCGCAGCAGAAATCCAGGATGAACAGACCTCTCCAGGGGCGGTAGTAGGCGAAAAATCTGCGCAGCATCGGGACGCTTTTTCTGTTCGAAGGTCTGGCCTGCCAGGAGCATTGGCTATGCGAGGGCTGTCGCTACAGGCATTTCATGCGGCGACTGCTCAGCGACGCCGACTTGTCCGAACGGATAGCTTACGATAAGTGGAGTGTAAACATCATATTATGAGGTCTCGATGCTGACTGCCACCACGCGCTGCGAAACGCCGAATGCGGGCAAATATCTCCAGCCACTGGCCTGGCGCGATTGAAGCGTCGTTTGCGACACGGAGCATGCTCATGAGATGGCTCAAGTCGGTCCTGGCCTTGCCGGCATTGGCGCTTTTCCTCGTTCAGGCGTTCGCAACCGAGATCGAAACCGCGAAAGGCCCGGTAACGGTCGGCAAGACGCCGCAAACGCTCGCGGTGTTCGACATTGCGGCCGTCGATACATTGAACAGCCTGGGCGTGAAGATCGCCGGTCTGCCCGACAAGCTCTATATGCCCGAACTCGCCGAGTTGAGGGATGGCGCGGAAATCGTCGGCACCCTCTTCGAGCCCGATCTGGAGGCGCTGAGCGCGCTGGCGCCGGACCTCATCATTGTCGGCGGGCGCTCCTCGCCGCAACTGGCGGCGACCAGCCGGATTGCGCAGAGCATCGACATGACGATGAATGGCGATGATCTGTTCGCGCAGGCAAAGCAGCGCCTGATGGCCTACGGCGCACTCGTCGGCAAGCCGGCCGAGGCGGCGGCGCTTGCTTCGGAACTCGACGACGCGCTTTCGTCGACACGTGCCGCCGTCAAGGGCAAGGGCACGGCACTGATCCTGATGACCAGTGGCCCGAAGGTGACCGCCTTCGGCAAGGAGTCCCGCTTCGGTTGGCTGCATTCGGCGCTTGAGCTTACGCCGGCGGTCGAGGATGTCGAGGCCGCCACCCACGGCGAAGCGATCTCCTTCGAGTTCCTCCGCGACGCCAATCCGGACTGGCTCATCGTGCTCGATCGCGCCGCGGCGATTGGTTCGGGGGAGCAGAATGCCAGGGCGACGCTCGACAATGAACTGGTGGCCGAAACCACGGCCTGGAAGAAAGGGCAGGTGGTCTACATGCCGGCAGCCGATTTCTACATCGCTGCAGGCGGCGTCCAGTCGACGAAGCGCGTGCTTAAGACCATTCGAGACGCTTTCTCGCGGACCCAATGACCGCAGGATCGCTTGGCTTTCAAAGCTTCGCCTACCAGGCAATCGGTGCCGCAACCCTGCTGGCGCTGTTTGTGGCCAGTCTGTTCGTCGGCGTCGGCGAGCTTGCCCTAGGCAGTCTGGCCTCCGATCCGGAAGCCTTGCGGCTGATCATGATCAGCCGCTTGCCGAGAACGTTGGCGGCACTTCTGGCCGGCAGCGCCCTGGCCATCGCAGGGCTTGTGATGCAGACGCTTGCCCGCAACCGTTTCGTCGAGCCTTCGACGGCTGGAACCGCGCAATCCGCAGCACTCGGCATACTGGTGGTGACGCTGGTTTGGCCTGATGCATCGCTTGGCTGGAAAGCAGCCGGCGCGGCGGTGACCGCTCTCGCCGGGACATCCGTTTTCCTCATGCTCGCGCATAGGTTGTCGCCGACACAGCCTTTTCTCGTTCCGCTGTTCGGATTGGTCTATGGCGGCCTCATTGGCGCTGCCGCGATCTTTGCCGCATGGCACCTGGACCTTCTGCAGTATCTCGAAGTGTGGATGACGGGTGAGTTTTCCGGCATCCTGCGTGGGCGCTATGAACTGTTGTGGGTTGCGGGCGCACTGGTCGTATTGGCCTGGTGGACGGCCGACCGCCTGACGATGCTTTCACTAGGCAGGGACGTCAGCATAGGGCTCGGCCTGAACTATGCCGGCATGCTTCGGCTCGGCCTGGTCATCGTCTCGGCGATCACCGCGCTGACCGTGGTCGTCGTCGGAACGATCCCGTTCGTCGGCCTTGTCGCGCCCAACATCGTATCGCGCTTCGCCGGCGAAAACCTGCGCCACACCTTGCCATGGGTCGCCGGCAGTGGCGCGGCGTTGGTGCTTGCCTGCGATATTTTGGGCAGGCTCATACGTTTCCCTTACGAGGTTCCGGTCGGCACGATCCTCGGCGTCGTCGGAGCGGTGCTTTTTCTGTTCCTGCTGCTTGGCCGAAACCGCAATGACTGAAGTCGTGATGCAACGCCGCCTGGTGCGGTACGAGGGCCGCCTCGCGATGATGGCGGCGGTCGCAGTACTGGTCGGCGTGGCCTTCATGACCATCGGCCTGCGCGGCGATCTCGCCTTCGTGGTCGAACTGCGTGCCGTGCGGCTGGCGGCGATGGTTCTGGTCGGCGTGGCGGTGGCGGTTTCAACGGTCGTGTTTCAAACCGTTTGCGCCAACCGCATCATCACGCCATCGATCATGGGCCTGGATGCGCTCTACGTCTTTTGCCAGACCGCGCTGGTTTTTGCGCTGAGCGGTTTCGGCTTTGCCGGCATCGATCCCCGCCTGCACTTCCTCGGCAATTTCACGGCAATGACGGGCCTCGCGCTGGCGCTGTTCCTGCCGATGCTGCGCCGGCGTTTCGACCTGACGCTGATGCTGCTGACCGGCGTCGTGCTGGGCGTGCTGTTCCGATCGCTGACGACATTGCTGGCGCGGCTGCTGGATCCGAACGATTTCGCCGTACTGCAGGGTACGGTCTTCGCCAGCTTCAATGCGGTCGAACCCGATCTGCTGCTGTTGGCCGGCGTGATCACCGTGGCTTGTGTCGCCATCGCCTGGCGGGCGCGACATGTTCTCGATGTGCTCGCGCTGGGCACCGACACAGCCATTGGGCTCGGCTTGGCGTGGCGCGGCACGGCTGCCGGGCTGCTGGTTCTTGTCGCAGCCCTCGTGTCGGCGTCAACGGCGCTGGTTGGACCGATGGCGTTTCTGGGGCTGCTGGTGGTTTCGCTCACTGGGCGCATCGTCGGCACCAACCGGCACGCCATCCTCCTGCCGGCAGCCGCGCTCACGGCGATAATCGTGCTCGTCGGCGGCCAGACGGTCCTCCAGCATGCTCTGGGCGGGGAAGGCAGCCTCGGCATCGTCGTGGAATTTGTCGGCGGCATCGTGTTCCTCGCCATTCTGTTTGCCAGGGGCCGGCGATGATCGAGATTGCTGGCGTCTCCCTGGCTCTTGGCGGCAGCCGCATTCTGGATAATGTCAGCCTGATCGTGCCGAAGGGCGGCGTCACGGCGCTTGTCGGACCGAATGGCGCCGGCAAGTCCAGCCTGTTGTCGTTGATCGCCCGCATGCAGCCCCTGCAAAGCGGCCGCATCACTGTCGACGGGCTGCCGGTCGATGCGACGCCGAGCCGGCAGTTGGCCAGGATCATGGCCATCCTGCGACAGGATCCCGGCGTCGCAAGCCGCCTGCGCGTCGCCGAGCTGGTGGGGTTCGGTCGTTTCCCGCACAACCGCGGGCGGCTGACGGCGAAAGACCGCGAAATCATCGCGGCGTCGCTCGAACAGTTCGATCTCAGCGATCTGGCGCTGCGCTTCATCGACACCTTGTCGGGCGGGCAACGGCAGCGCGCCCTCGTTGCCATGACCTTCTGCCAGGGGACGGATTACATCCTTCTCGACGAGCCTCTGAACAATCTCGACATGTTTCATGCAAGAAACCTGATGCGGACGCTGAGACGCATCGCCGACGAGCACGGCAAGACGGTGCTCATCGTGCTCCACGACATCAATCATGCAGCCTCATACGCCGACCGTATCGTCGCGATGAAGGACGGCGTCGTTATCGCATCGGGCGAAACCGGCGACATCATCCGGCCGGATATACTGGAGAGCATTTTTGGCTTCTCGATGCGGGTCGAAAACATCGCCGGTCGGCTGACCGTCCTGCACCACGCCTGAGTAAACTCCGCGCCTGCTGCGCTCGAAGAGCGCAACAGTTACAACGGCTTGCATAACTGGATTTTTACTATCAAGTTTATTGCCGCAGCGCAACCGATGCGTTAAGGCAGTCCCAACAGGCGCGGTTCGCGCCAGCCCGAGGCTACCGTATTCGAGGGGATTTAGCCGATGTCGCCAGAACTGTTGCGAGCGCTGACCGTCAGCGCCGCGATGTCCATTTTCTTGTGTCCCGAAGCGCTGGCGCAGTCTGCTCCCGTCCCAGAAACGGAAGCCAGGACGAGCACGACCGAAGAAAATGAAGAAGCCCAAGCTCCCGCCGGGGACACGCAACTCGACACCATTCTCGTCGTCGACGTGGGGGCGGGCGCCAACGCGACGGCCGGCGCCGACCTGATCACCATCGACCAGCAGGAGATCGATCGCAAGAAACCGCAGGATTTGAGGGAGGTGTTCTCCGGTGAACCGCAGATCGCGGTTGGCGGCGCGATCCCCAGCACGCAGAAGATCTACGTCAACGGCGTCGATGAGAACAATCTGGCCGTGACCGTCGACGGGTCACGACAGAACAACAAGGTGTTCCACCACAACGGCACCTATCTGCTCGACCCGGCACTTCTAAAGGCAGCGTCGGTGCAGGCAGGCGTCGCGCCGGCCGACGCCGGTCCGGGGGCACTCGCGGGGTCGCTCGGGTTCGAAACCAAGGACGCGGTCGATCTGCTCGAACCCGGCCGCAATTTTGGCGGTTTCGTCACCGGCATATGGGACACCAACAGCGAAACATTCACCACCGGGGTGAGCGGCTTCGGTCAGCAGGACGGCTTCGAGTACCTCGGCTACATCAATTACGGCCGTGGCGGCAATTTTACCGCCGGCAACGGCCAGGAGATGCCGGGGACCGGCACCGATCTGATCAGCGGGCTGGCCAAGATCGCCTACGAGAGCGTCGATGGCCATCGTTTCGAGCTCAGCCACGAGCAGGTCCGCGACGACGCGCTGCGCCCCTATCGCGCCAACGTCTATATCAATCGGCCGGGCCGGGAACCCGAATTGCGGAACTACGATCTGCGCCGCCAGAATACGGTCTTTACCTATACGGACACGTCTCCGGAAGGCTGGTGGGACCCCAAGATCGTGCTCGCCTATAGCAAGACGCAGATCGCGGCGCCTGAATATTTCGTCGACGTTGTTTCGCCGACGGAAGGCGCAACCAGCAGCTTCAATGGCAAAGTGGAGAACCGGTTCGCGCTCGACATCGGCAGCGTCACTGCCGGCTTCGACTTCTACAACGACAAGGCCGACCTGGATTATCTCAACCCGACGGAGCCGTTCTTTACGGACGAGCGCGCCACCAATATAGGCGCCTATGCCCAGGCGCGGCTGGAGCCCTTCGACCGCACCAGGATTTCCTTCGGCGGGCGCGCCGATCACCAATGGTTTACCGGCGTCGACGACTCGGACTGGAACAATGCGGGCCTGAGCGGCAACATTTCGGGCGAGTATGACCTTATGCCGGAGTTCCTGACGGTAAAGGCTGGGACCTCGCATGTCTGGGGCGGCGTTCCGCTGGCGGAAAACTATCTGCAGAACCCCGCCTGGACCTATGGCGACGGCCCGGAACCGGTGACGTCAAACAACTATACGGCCGGTCTGGAGGCGCGCTACAACGGCTTCACCTTCGAGGCGAACGTGTTTCGCACCGACATCAACGACGCGCGCCTGCCGGTATTCGGACGTGGCGCGCCGGTCCCAGAGGTGACGTCGATCCGAACGCTCGATCTCGTTTCCAAGGGCTGGGAGATCGGCGGTCGCTATGATTGGGACGCCGGCTTCGTCAGTGTGAAATACGCCGACATCAACGCCGACGTCGACGGCGAACCGGCTGATACGGAGATCGGCCGCTATTTGACGACCCCTCTCGGCCAGATCGTGATGATCGGCGCCGGCTACACATTCGACGATTGGGGCGTCAAAGTCGGTGGCGACATCGAAATCGCCTTGAAGACCGACAGGACGCTGGTGCGGCATCCAACCGATCCGACAAGCGCAAAGAAGGAACTGCCCGGCTATGAGGTGGTGAACGCCTATGTCGAGTGGACGCCGCCTTCGAAGCCGAACTTCACGCTGCGCGCCGACGCCCTCAACATTTTTGACGAGGCCTACACCGACCGCGCTGCCTACGGGCAGGATTTCGTCGGCGTGGCGCCGCACTTTGATCCCGGCCGCTCGTTCCGGCTAAGCGCGACGGCGCGGTTCTGACAAGAAACGTCGGCCCCACGCCTTTGGGATAGCCAGCTGGAGTTTCAACTACTGATAGGATATTTCGAGGTTCTGTCGCCATCCGAGCGCGGTTCCGGTTCGTTGCCTGCGGCATACACTTGACGCTATATAAGGTTGAGAAGCACGCGAACATGAAGGAACTGCGTTTCGACGCCGCCGACGGTGTCTGGAGAGTCGCGTTCGCTTTCGACCCTGAGAGGAAAGCGATTCTTCTCGTTGCCGGAGACAAATCTGGCGTCAGCGAAAAGCGCTTCTACAGGAAGCTGATTGAGATCGCCGACCAGAGGTTCGATGCTCATTTGAAGCGACTGAAAGAAAAGCAGAAAATCCGTAAGCAAGAGCAGAAGAAGGAGAAAAAGTGATGGCTATTTCCGCTGATGATGTATTTGCCGAAACGATGTCTCCCGAACTCATCGAGGCTTCTGACCGCCGTACCAGGGAACTGCTCGAGGAATTTGAGACACTTCAGCAGCTTCGCAAGGCTCGATCACTTACCCAAGAGCATGTCGGCAAGAAGCTGGGCAAGAAGCAAGTCTCAGTTGCCCAGCTTGAAAAGCGGTCAGATTTTCTCCTGTCGACCCTGCGTGGATACGTTAGGGCACTCGGTGGCGAACTGGATCTCGTCGTCAGGTTCAAGGACCATGCTCCCGTTGTACTGGCGGGGGTAGGTGAGGAAAGTCTCGCCGAGGTGCCGCGTGCTCCAAATCGTGCCGAATCGGCGAAAAAGAAAAAGCGGAGCGCGCGTCAGGCGGTGGCATGATCTTGCATTCACCGCCTGGCGCTAACGGCGGCACCGCTTGGGCGACTGTCCGCGCCACGTCTCGCGATATGCGACGGTGATCGCCGACGAGCACGCCAGCTACAACGACTTGGCTGGGCTGAACAAGCTGAAGGTGAACCATTCAAATGTCTGCCAGCCTGAGGACGGCACCAACACCAACTAGGTGGAAAGCTTCTTCTCTCGCGTCCTGCACGCCATCACGTACCTGTGTGGCTACTGGCAGGGCAACAAGCCATCACGCCACGCCGGCGCGGATCGGTGCTTCGCGGTCCGCCCGCAGCAGACGCATGTTGCGGGCGTCGTTGGCGAGGATATTGAAGCAGTCGCCGCCGAACCATTCCAGCGAGGCATCCACCTCCTCGCGCTCGAACAATTCGTCGAGGAATTGCAGATAGTCCACCGCGCCATCGAAAAGCGCGGTCATGCCCGTCCGCTTTCCGGCCGCGACGTAGACGTTTGCCGGCTCAAAGACGGCGAGGTCGGCGCGCGATCGGACATTCTTCAGATGATAGTGCCGGATATGCGGCAACAGGGCGCGATGCGCGGCGATCGGATCGGCGCCGCCTTCCCAGACGTGCAAGGTGTCGAAATTGACGCCCAGCGCCGGATGGTCGACCTCCTCAAGCAGGCGTTGCGTCGACGAAAGCGTGTCGGCAAGCGTTCCCGGATGTGTCTCCACCAGGATCTCGCAGCCCTGGTCCTGCGCAATCATGCAGGCATCCTTGAGCCGCGCCGACAGGCGCCAGCGCGCTTCGGGCGAGGTATCCCGGCTTGCCGACTTGCCGGCGAACGTGCGCACCTTGTGGGCGCCCCAGCGGCCGGCCAGGCGGCAGAGGTTCGACGTGGCGTGGCGCAGCGACGCGAGATCGTCATCGAGAGGCAGATAGTCGCTGAGCATCGGTACTGAAAGGCCGAACGCCGCCATCCAGTCGGCGTTGCGGTCGGTCATATGCTGCATGTTGCGCGCATGTGCTCCCCAGAGCTCGATACCCTGGAAATCGTTCGCCGCCGCCCACCGCGCGATGTCCTCCAGCGACAGCAGATGATGGCGGAAGGTGATCGTGCAGAGCGACAGCCTCATGCGACGGCGTCCTCGACATCGTGGTGCGGCGCGTGCAGGAGGCCGCGCGTGTCGCACCACACCCGATAGGTTTGGGCAAGGCGGCGCTTCAGCGACCGCTCCTTCGCGTCCAGCACATCGAGTTTCTCGAATACCTGCGACGCCAGGACTTCGTCGCCTGTCTGGCTGAGTTTCATGATGGCGTAATGAAGCGCCTTGAATTCCTGGATCAGAGATTCGATGTCGTCGCAGATCGTGTCGAACTCGGCGTTGGAAAGCTGCAGCGATCGCCAGAAGAAGGCAAAGCCGTGCTCCAGCGCGTATTTGCGGATCGAGATGACCGGCAGCTCGCGCAGCGCCATCGACAACTCGGGCAGTTTCACGCCGTCGCGGCCGTCCAAATGCGCCCGAACGACTTCGCCCGTTGCGCGCGTCAGCAGATTGTCGTCTTCATGGAAACAGGCAAGGAAATAGTCGCGCAGATCGACGGCGGACGGTTTCCTGATGTCGGCAGCGTCAAAGATGAAACCGCCGGCAACGGTCGGCTGCATGATCGCATCGATGACTTTCTGCTTCTCGATCCTTCCTTCCCAGCGGAAATCCGGGTCAAGAACCATCCAAACCGCCGGATCCTCGGTGTGTTCCAACATCAGATAGTGCGGGAATGGATTCTGGTTGAACTTGTTCTCGCGCTCCGGCAGGTGGAAGAGATCGAGCATGACCATCAGGTACTCGCTCTGCTTCTTGCGCTCCAGAAGCTCCAGCATCGTCGCCAGGTTCTCTACCTTGGCGGCGTCCGGCCGATACCATCGGCGGACCTTGGCGCCGTACAGGCGCTCGAACCAATCGCGGAAGAAGTCGTGGTTGATTTCAGGCGCGTGATACGCCAGCCGCCAGCTTTTATCGACGGCGAAACCCGCATCCCAGACGCCGAAGAAGAAAGGTCGATGATCAAGCTGCCTTTGCTTCACCGCGTGGCAGACATTGCTGACGAAGCAATGGACCTTGATGTCGACGAAGTCCTCGCCATGCACACCGATCCGCTCGGCCACTTCTCGTTCGGCGCGAGCGAGAACAAGTTCCTTTGCCGGCTTCACAAGTGTTCCATTCGGTTCCGAGGCCTTGACGAACAGCCGCGCCAGGTCGTCCACGGTGGCCAGATCCTGGCGACTGATCACCTCCTCGGGCAGCGCGACACCGTGGTCGAGTTCAAGCGCCAGCATGATCTCGAGAATAAGCACGGAATCGAGATACAGATCCTCGTTCAGCCTGGCTTGCGGCGCGAAGGCATCCATGTGCTGGCTGTCGAGCTTGTCGCGCAGGATCGTCCCGATCGCGTCGAGTATTTGATCGTAGGTCATCAGGCTGCCTCCGTCCGTACCGGCGCGAATTCGCCCGTGCCGTAGCGAACAGCCACGTCGCGCCGGCTGATCTTGCCGTTCGCCTGGCGCGGAATCCGCTCCACCTGAACGATCTCGGTTGGCATCTGGTGTGCTGCAAGTCGCTCGCCGCACCATTGCCGAAGCTGCGTCCGGTCGACCGCATGTTCGGCGCTGAACAGAAGCGCGACGCGCTCGCCAGCGAATGCATCCTGCTTGCGGAACACGACCGCGTCGCCAATGCCGCCGAATGTCATGACCACGTCCTCGACTTCCTTCGGATAGACGTTGAGACCGGAGACGTTGATCAAATCGTCGAGACGCGACAGGAATACCAGCATGCCGTCATCGCGGCGATAACCCAGGTCGCGTGTCTCGACCGCCACGCCTTTGCGCTCGACGGCAATTTCCTTCGGCTCACTGGCCGTGCCGGCGTCGCGCAACGCAAAGCACGGCAGCACATAGCCGACTTCATTAGCCGCCTGCACATCCGGGTTGATCGCGATGCAGCCGGCTTCCGAGCAGCCGTACTGCTGGAACATGTATTTTGATTTGGCCCTGATCTGCCCGAACCAGGGGTCGGGTAAGAGGGTGCCGGATGTCATCGTTGCGTGGATCTGCTCGCCGGCCGGCAAAAGCCTGGCGAGCGTGTGAAGGATGGCCGGCGATGAGATCAGATAGGGCCGCTGCGTTTCGCGCAGCTTGCGCAGCACGAATTTGGGGTTCCCGGTGTCCAGTATGGCGGGCGACTGGCCGCGCTTCAGCGCCACCATTACGCCGCAGATCAAGCCGTAGGAATGGGTGGTTGGACCGGCGATCAACGGGGTCATGTCCTGTGGCTCGACAAACGCCGAGGTGTAGCTGTCGACCTCGTCGTCTATCTCGCTCCAGGCGCGCGCGACGCATTTCGGCTCGCCGGTCGTGCCAGAGCTCATCTGCAACAGCTGTCCAGCTTCGCTGGCGCGCTCCTCGCAGATCGGCTCGCCTTCCAGCCGGTTGTAGAAAAGCCAGTTGCACTTCGCCGTCTCCGCCTGCCGGCGCGCCGCGGCATATGGCGTCGAGGGATGCAGCGGCAGCACGCTGGCGCCGGCCGCGCGCGCGGCAAAGAAGAACACCAGCCAATCCTGCGCCTCGGAGAAACAGACTGCAAAACGGTCGCCTGCGCGCTTGTCGAGTTGCGCCGCGGCCGCAATGCGGTCCGCCGCGTCGCGGAAATAGGTTTGATCAAAGACCGTGTCGTTGATTGCGATCATGTTTGTGTCTCCTTACGCGACTGCAAGGCTGTTTGGGATTTCGTGGGCGCATTCGCTGCCCGGCGGCGAGAGCTTGCGTCGCAGCAGCGATTCCGTGCGGATGCGCGGCTGGAACAGGCCAAGCGCGGCTTGCCGGTGCGACAGTCCGAACTGCCGACAATGGTCCTGCAACCGTCTGCCGACTCCGGACCAGAAGCTGTCTTCGTCGAGACCGTAACAATGGCGCAGCAGATGCGAGATCTCGGCCAGGTTGTAGACAAACAGGGCGTCCAGGCAGAGCTCGCCGAGCAAATCGGCGCTCTCCATCCAGTAGTACTGGTTGGGCGCGGCGTCACGATAGGCAGGGTTCAAGGCGACGAAGTCGGGAACAGTGGAGGGATCGCGCAGGAAGCCAGGCACATATTCGACGCTGTCGTGGAAGTCGCGCATCGCCAGCCTCACTGGCCAGCCATCGCGATGGATCAGGACCAGGTTCTGGCCATGCGCTTCCGTCGCGATGCCATGGCCGACGAGCAGGTGAAACACCGGCATCGCCACCGTAGCCACAAGCCTGTCTAGCCAGGCGTCCAGCCCGTACTCATCGATCCAGTCCGCGACGAACGGCCGGCCGTCACTTTCCAGGGCCATCAGCGCGTTGAGCGGCACCGCGGATTCGCCGGCCTGAAGGCTGCTGGTAACGTCCTCCCGCCAGATCGCGGCGATCTGTCCTGCCAGCGGTCCTTCCCGATTTGCGATCGTGCCGGCATATTCGCCGAGGATGGTGAGCGGATATCGCGCCTCGAACAGCGGATCGCTGGCGACCATGTCCTTCAGCCAGCGGCTGATCGACGGCGCGCTGCACACCGAATGCGGTTCGATGATGCGCATGGCCGACGAGTTGACGAGATTCATCGGCAGTTTGAGATTGGCGCGTCGCGGGTGATCGCGATTGAAAAGCGTCCGCACGGATTGGCTGGCGGTATAGCGATCGCCGGCCTGGCCGAGGAATCCGGCGGAGCCCTCCGCCAGCCAGCGCGACAGTTCCGAGCCCTGTAACGCTTTCCATTGCCAGGGATGCAGCGGCATCAGGCCGAAACGCCTTGCATTGTCGCCGAGCCGGGCACGGCGCTCGTCCAGCAGCGAACAGGTTTCGGCGCCGAGTTCGTGCGTCCAGAAAGCCTGCTCGTCCGTGGGAAACGCCGAGTGCAGACGTTCGGGCGCGACCGCCAGCCAGGCCAGTTGGAAGGCGTTGCCTGCTTCCGGGCCGTACGCCGCGTGGTCGGCGTAGTCGAATCCGGTGCGCGACTTGAAACACGGATGATAGGGATGACCCTCATCGATCGCGCTGTCGAGTTGCGCAAATGGCAGATCGCGGCGCGGTCTGGGCCGGAGATTGCGCCCGTTCCAGGCGCTGAAATCGAGCGTCCGATCCAGTTCGGATGTGAGTTGTGCACGCCGTTCAGGGCAGGTGTCTATGCTCGCCAGGAGATCGCCGAGCGTCGCCGGTCGCCATTGGTCGTCGCAGCCCCGCACGATCGTTTCGGCGACAACCCTGACCCGGCCGAAGGCGCCGATCGATCCCTCGCAGCGTATCGAGGCGCCGCCGCAGCGCCATTCGAAACCGGCTTTCGCGCCGCCGCGCGACACCGCGCAACCGACCAGGCCCTCATAGACCAGGGCTTCCGCGAGCTGGCGCATCACACGCAGCTCGGGGATGCCGTGGAGATCAAGAGGCAATGGCATGTGCCTGCTCCGCGGCCACAAACAGGCCGACACGGCTCAGTGGATTGGGAAAATGCGTGTAGATGGCGCTGCCGCCCTCGGCCAGCTCATCGACATCCCCGAGTCGGATCGCCAGGTTGGCCTTTGCGGTGATGTGCGGCTTGTCGAGCAGGCTAGTCGCGAATTCCCGTCCCGCGCCAGTGAGTTCTCCCGCCAGTTTTTTGAGCCGCGCTCGAAGGATACCGAGCAGTTCGGCCTCGCTTGCCAGGCCGTCATGCCCGGCGCGTGCGATGACCGAGAAGATCTGATTGACGATGAGATAGTAGGAGAGCCGTTCGCGAATCTCGCGGTCGTCGAAGAACAGACTGCGGATCTGGACAACCTCAGGCACCAGGCCATACCACCGGGCTTTGGCGCCGTTCGAGAGGTAAAATCCCTGGCTGTCGCGATAAAAATATCGGCTGGGCAGCCCCTGTTGCGACAGGTCAAGCAAGCTGTTCTGCTGATGCGCTTCCAGCGCGACGCCGAACCGGTCGTAGAGTTTGACCAGCGGATCGAGCGCACAGTCGAGATAGCATTCGAACCAGCGACGGCACGCCTGCCGCACCGATATATCCTGATCCTGCGCGACACGCCGGACGATTTTTTCGAACAATGAGCTGTGCCCGGGACGTGGTTCGGCCGTCAGTGCCGAAACGGTGATCACGGGATCGTCGGCGCGGCCCCGGAACGGGTTTTCACGGAAAATGACTTCGAAACCGCTCTCGGCCTGTCCGGAAATATCCAGCGTCGCGTATGCGCTGTCGTGGAGAAAGCCGAGGCGCTGCTCGAACATGTCGATCCCGGCGCGTTCGAACAGGCGCGCCACCGCAACGCCTGCCTCCAGCTCGTGCCGCCTGTTGACGCGCTTGGAGTTGGTGATGCGGACGGGCAGCGAGAATTTCGGCATCCAGGCGGCATCGTCGCTGTAAACCGTGCGCACCGAAGAAGTCGCCGTGAACACCGGCCCTGCCGGACCGAGATACCGGATCTGCCCTGAATCCATGAGCGCGCGCACCGCCGGGTCGAGCATCAATGCTTGCGCCTGAAGCGGATGCATGGGCAGGAGCGTCTCGCCGTTCCCTGCGGCAACCGTGCCGGCGTCATTCCCCAGTAGTGAGCTGACGATCGAGGTCACCGCGATGCCGGCGGAATCCTCGCGGACAAGGTGGGCAGCGGCAGCGAAATACGCCAGCTGGAAACCGCCGCGCAATTCGGGGGCATAGACATCCTGCTGCCAGTTCGACATGCCTTGCAGGCTCTTGGGCGTCGGATGCAGCGGATGTCCAAAATACAGGGATTGTTCCGCGGCTATAAAGCCGATCGGTGGCGGCGCCCGATCGGCGGCGTCGAGGTAACGCTTCGTCGCCTGACAGCTCTGAAGAATCCGCTCGAGAAGCTCGACGTCGGCTTGTCGATGCGTGGCCGATCCGGCTTCTCTGGCTCCCAGCACAAGCAGATGCACGGCCAAGATCGGTTCTATCTCGTGCCAGTTCGGACCTACATCCTGACGAATCCAGATCTGTCCAAACAGGTGCATTCCGCAAAGCGATCGGGATTTCATTTCGATGCGCAGCACGGCATGCCGCGACGGCAGGGAAATCTCCACGCAATCGAAGTTCCGTTCTCCGATGCGGTGGAACACCGGAATCCCGGAATTCAGCTCACGCAAATAGCTGTTTGCCAAGGCTCGAAAAATTGCCTGTTCTGCTGCAATCTGATTCTTGTCGATCATTCGTTGCGGACGCCATGTCGCACAGACGCCGGGCAGGCGCTCTGCGCTGAGTTTCAAAGGTTTTGATGGCGCCGCGCGTGAAGGGCCAGCCTTGCTGCGGCCGCGGCTAAAACTAAACTACGATTGTCATGTTATCCTAGTCAGCTGCGCGGATCAACCTCCGAAGGCAGTCATCTGGGCAATGCCACCGCGGCTCATCTGGACAGTTCGATCTCGGCCGCGATTGCCCTTTTAGCCGAAACGGTTGGCGCGGAAGGTTGCAAGCATGGGGTGCGGATTGCCGGAGGCGATTTCTTTGGCCAGCAATTCGCCGACGATCAGTCCAAGCGTGGCGCCGCTGTGGCTAAAAGCGACGTGAAGGTCGGCGACGGTCTCGACGGAGCCAAGCACCGGCTCGCCATCGCCGGGGATAGGCTTCGGGCCAACGGCGTAGGTTGCGAGTTGGAGCCGCGGATTGCCGTCGAGCACGGCGGTAGCTTCGTCGAGCAGTCCCTTTACGGTCTTGTCGTGCACGGTGTAAGTGCCGTCTGAGTTGACCGCGACTTCTTCCTCCGACCATGCCGAATCCAAAACAAGTGCGCCATCCGGCGTCGGGCGCACCGCAACACGCGGCGTATTCAGCACGGCACGGAGGTCGGTCTTGATCGGTTTGGTCTTCAAGAGAAGTGAAATCGGGGTGGCGTCGGGGACATGGACTCCGATCTCCGCAAGCATGCAAGGCGTCGCTGGCCCTACGGCAAGGACGACTGCATCCGTCTCGACCGGCGTACCGCCAGCAGTGATGACGCCACGTGCGCGACCGCCTGTGGCAACTATCCGCACGCGTCCAGCGTCCTGAACAAGCTTGCCGCCGCGGGAGCGGAATTCATTGAGCAGCCGATCGATCAAAGACGGCAGGTCAACCCATCCTTCGCCAGGATTGAAGATGGCGCCCTGCGGGGCGATCGCACTGGCATCGATGCCGGG
Organism: Mesorhizobium sp. WSM4848; assembly: GCF_055811375.1. Classification (NCBI taxonomy): domain Bacteria; kingdom Pseudomonadati; phylum Pseudomonadota; class Alphaproteobacteria; order Hyphomicrobiales; family Phyllobacteriaceae; genus Mesorhizobium; species Mesorhizobium sp. WSM4848. The sequence goes on along the minus strand of NZ_JBVVPX010000001.1, from coordinate 172,029 downwards.
CGTCACTGCGCCAACTTCGGCAGGGTCGAGCAGAAGCGCGTGATAACCAATATCCTGCTCCAACTGCCACATCGACGCGATCTGGTTCGCCTCGTCATCTGCATCCCAGGTGAGGCCGCCGTCAAAGCGAAGCCACGATGCGGCTTCCGGCCTTGTAGCGGCCAGGGTCCGATAACGATCGATGCCTGCAAGCCTCAAGCGGTGATAGGCAGTGTCCGCGCGTCGCGCTGAGTTCAGCCAGGAAAGTGAACGGCCGGATGCACCGTTGGACGGCGCGCCGTCGTTGACAATGGTCACGTCAAGCCCAAGGCGGGCGAGGTGCAGCGCGGTCGAGGTGCCAAAGATGCCTGCGCCGACAACGACGACATGGCGCGGCTTTGGGGATGCAGTCATAGAGAAATCCTTCTACGCAGAAGATGGGCTGGGAGTGTGAGATCGCCACACGTGCGGCGGGCCTAGTAGTCCGACAGCTTCTTCATGTAGCGCCGGCCCTCGAGCATCGGCCGATCGCGCAGACCTGCCAGCTTGTAGGCAAAACGCCATAGAGTGTCGAAGAAGACCAAAGGCACGAGATAGGGTTTGATGTGTTCGGACATACCGCCGAGGTCGAGTTCGGCTCCATCGAGCACCAGGATGTTTTCCCGGCTGCCGTACTTGAAAAGGAAATCACGGGCACGTTCGGAGAGGCTCCGCGTTTCGTCCAAACCCAGCAAGACAATGAAGCAAGCATCCCTATCCACCACTTCGAATGGGCCATGAAAGAACTCGTTCGCGTGTATTGCCTGCGAGTCGTACCATTGCATTTCCATGAGCACGCAGATGGCGTAGGAGTAGGCCGCACCGTAGCTGGCACCGCTGGCCAGTGTGTAGATTGCCTGTCGAGGTGCGAAGCGAGCGGCGAAGGTCTCGAACCGGTCTGCGTAGGCCCGGTGCGCGCGCTCGATGGCCGGTTGAAGATGGCTCAGGCTGATCAGCAGGTCGTTGGTTAGCCCGCCATCCTCCCGAGCATCGATCAGACCGGCGAGCAGCATGTAGAGCACACCGTAATTGCTATAGGCTGCATCGATTGCTTTGCCCGTCGTGTACGAGGCCTGGTAGGCAATCGGGTGGTCGACCGCCCGCGCGAGGGGCGATGTTTGGTCGAGCGTCATGCCGATTGTCGTTGCGCCTCGCGCCCTGGCATGATTGGCTGCCCGCACTGTCTCCTTGGTAGTTCCTGTCTGCGAGCAAAGGACAACGAGCGTGTCAGGTCCCAACCGCCGCGGATCTCGGCAGACGAATTCATCCGCGTTGTAGCTGTCGCAGGCAATTGCGCCATTGTGGCGGTCGAGGAAGTATTTGCCTGCCATCATGATTGAGAGCGAGCCGCCGCACGCCACGAGAAAGAGGTGCGAAAACTGCCTGCCCGCCGTGGCGTTCAGAGCGCGTTCTAGGTCGGCGGGCAGGGCGGAAATCATGAGCTTCCTCGTCTCGTTGACAGAGCTTGGGCCGGCGCACAATTGACAGGCAGCAGTCATTGTGCGAACGTTATCACATCCTATAAGCTGAAAGTCCTGCAATGGTCAAGATTGCCGCCATGGGCGATAACGTGGTCGATTGCTATCTTGCTCGCGGCGAGATGTATCCTGGCGGAAACTGCCTCAATGTCGCCGTCTACCTGAGCCGCTTCGGTGGGCAGTCGGCCTATGTCGGAGCGATCGGCAAAGACCGGGCTGGGGACCTGATCTGCACTGCACTGGCGTCGGAGCGCGTTGACGTCACCCGATTGCGGCGCCTCGAAGGGCCGACCGCTTACTGCCTCATCGGTCACCACAAGGCCGATCGGATTTTCCTGGATTTCGACCTCGGCGTTTCGATGTTCACGCCGACGCGTGAAGATCTGGATTTTCTCTCAGGCTTTCAGGCCGTCCACATCGGCCAGTCCAGCGGGTTAGACCAATGGGTTGCCGCAGTTTCGAGTAAATCACGGTTATCGTACGATTTTTCCACACGGCGGGAACCGGAACACCGGCGCGAGGTTGGACCATATTGCTATCTGGCTTCTGTCTCAGGGGATGGTCTCGACGACAAGGAATTGACCGCAATGGTATCCGAACTGCTTGCATGCGGTTCAAAGTGGGTTTTGGTGACTCGCGGTCGAGCCGGCGCGGTGCTTCACACCGACTCGGTTTCCTACCACACTCCGGCGCGGATGGTCGAACCCGTCGACACCCTGGGCGCGGGCGACACCTTCATCGCCCGAACGCTGCTCGGCCTGCTTAACGAAGAGGCGCCTCACGACATTCTCCGCCATGCCGCAGAGGCGGCGGCTGCAACCTGCCAGTACTACGGCGCGATCGGCCATGCGTCAGCAATCGATATCGGCAACATATCGCCCGAGATCCTCAGCACCGCGCGGCACGCTCCACCCGGGAAGCCGTCTAGCCGCGAAATTCTCCGAAACAATTGACCCGATGATCGGACAGTGCTAGGAAAAGTGATAACGTTCTCATCCGCTCAACGAAACGCCGCTTAAGAGCATTTTTGATGGATCAGACGTCGAGTGGGACCGCAAGGCCGGGTTCGGCCGATTAAGAGGAGAAGACACATGCAAACAAATTCGAGCAGGCGCCACCTGGTGAAATGCGGTCTGGCGCTGACCATCGCGCTGGTGACAGGACTTGGCACACTGGCCTGGTCAACGCAGGCAAAAGCGAGCGACAACCCCTACAATCTCATCGACCCGACGGTGATCAGCGTCGGAACGATGGGCGATGCGAAACCCTACGTCTTCACCGACGCCAATGGAAACTTCACCGGCTTCGATGCTGAACTCTTCCGCGACGTGGCGCGCCGGCTTGGGTTCAAGGAGGAGCAGGTCGTCTTCACCGGCCAAGAATTCTCGGCCTTGCTGCCATCCGTCGCCAACGGCCGCTTCGACGTCGCTGTCGCCGCCATTGGCACGACCGCGGAGCGCAAGAAGACCGTGGATTTTGGCGATGGCTATCTCGCGGGTTACCTTTCGATCATTTCGGCCGATCCGGCTCTGACGAGCAATGAGAGCACCGCCGGAAAGCGCATCGGCGTCATCCAGGGGACGCTGCAGGAAATCTATGCCGAGAAGAACCTGAAGGGCGACATCGTCAAGTTCCCCGACAACAACACCGCGGTGGCGGCGCTGAACAACGGGACGATCGATGGCCATTTCACCGACTATGAGTCGGCCAAGCAGTATGTAGAACGCTATAAAAACCTGAAGATAACCATGAACGTGCCGTCCTTCGATGCGCCAGCCGGGTTCGTCGTGAGGAAAGGCAACGATGCCTTCCGCGAGGCACTGAACAAGGCACTGCGCGAGGCCATGGAGGATGGCACTTGGAAACGGCTGCACGAAAAATGGTTCGCGGGCACCCCCATGCCAGATCAATATCTGCCCAAGATGTGAATTCGAGCGACTTCGCTGTGTTTTCCGGCCGGGCCCGTGAGCAACGGTGCCCGGCCGAGTTATAGATGGACTTGATATGAGCTGGTTCGACACCTTCTCCCGCAGCTTCCTTGATTTCCAGGCGATGGCAGAAGTTCTGCCAAACATGGTGAGGGTCGGCCTCAAGAACACCCTGATCCTGGCCGTCGCCTCGACGTTTTTCGGGACGCTGATCGGTATCGTTCTCGCGGTGATGGGGATCTCCGAGAACCGGCCGCTGAAGCTCCTCGCGCGGGTCTACACCGATGTCTTCCGTGGGCTTCCCGCCATTGTCACTATTCTGATCATTGGCCAGGGCTTCGCACGGTTGGGCCGCGACCTGTTCGGTCCATCGCCTTATCCGCTGGGCATTCTGGCACTCAGCCTTATTGCCGGCGCCTACATCGGAGAAATTTTCCGAGCCGGCATTCAGAGCGTCGAGCGCGGTCAGATCGACGCCACCCGCACGCTCGGGATGACGTATGGCCAAGGCATGCGCCTGGTGGTGATCCCGCAAGGCATCCGCCGCGTCCTGCCGGCACTAGTCAATCAGTTCATCGGCAACGTCAAAGACTCCAGCCTGGTCTATTTCCTTGGCCTGCTCGCCTCCGAACGCGAACTGTTCCGTGTCGGCCAGGATCAGGCTGTGCTGACCGGCAACCTGTCACCACTCTTGCTGGCCGGCGTGTTCTACCTCGTGATCACGGTGCCGCTAACCCACCTCGTCAACTACATCGACGCGCGCATGCGCGTCGGCAAGCGTATCACCGGCGTGCAGAGCGGCCTCAAGGAAGTCGCCGAACTGGCTGACGCCGGTTTACCGGGCGCAGCGAAGTCGCCCGCACGCTTCAAGGGTGGCAGCATCGAAGTCAAGAATATCGACATGGCCTACGGCGCCATCCAGGTGCTCCATGACGTCAGTCTGAAAGTGGAGCCCGGGACGGTCACCTGCCTGATCGGGCCATCCGGCTCGGGCAAGTCGACCTTGTTGCGTTGCCTCAACCGCCTCATCGAATGTCGAGCCGGAGACATCCTGCTCGATGGCGAAAGCATCTACAGCCAGACCCCTGACCAGCTCCGGCGGCGTGTCGGCATGGTTTTCCAGCAATTCAACTTGTTCCCCGACCGCAGTGCGCTCGCCAACATCACCCTGGCGCTGCGCAAGGTAAGAGGCATGTCGCGCGAGGAGGCTGAGCGCGCGGCCTCAGCGAGGCTGCATGAAGTCGGACTCTTGGAGCGCAAAGACCATCGGCCGGCAAATCTTTCGGGCGGACAGCAGCAGCGGGTGGCTATCGCGCGCGCCCTGGCCCTCGAACCGGAGATTATGCTGTTCGACGAAGTCACCAGCGCCCTCGATCCGGAATTGGTGAAGGGCGTCCTGAACTTGATGGCCGAGCTCGGGCGAGGCGGGATGACGATGGTCGTCGTTACGCATGAGATGAACTTCGCCCGCAAGGTTGCAAACCAGGTCGTATTCATGGACGAGGGGCGGATTGTCGAGGCAGGGCGACCAGCGGACCTTTTCGACAATCCGCAAAGCCCACGTCTTCGGCGCTTTCTGTCTGAGGTGCTCTGATTGCAATAGTGTGTGCAACGGCGAGTGCTGCTGTGTTCGGGCTTGCGGGGTGGGCCTAACTGCCACTAGCTCGTCTTTGCGACGCACGAATGGGCGGCGGGGCTTGCTGAGTGATTCAAAGATTGTCAAAAAACGCAACCATCATAGAGGTTGCTCGCCGGGCCGGGGTCAGCTCCGCCACGGCGGGGCGTGTGCTTGGCGACTATGGCTACAGCAGCCCCGAGGTTCAGGAGAAGGTGCGCGCCGCCGCAGCTGCGCTCGGCTATCGCCCCAATCGCCTGGCAAAAGGTCTGATCACCGGTAAGACGCAGACTATCGGAGTTGTGGTCGGCGATATCGAAAGCCCGTTCTACGCGAGCGTCTTGCGTGGAATAGGCGATGTCGCGCGCCGTGGCGGCTTCGGGGTTATCGTTACGAATAGTGACGAAAATGCCGAACTCGAGCGAGAGGCAGTGCAACTGCTGCTGGAAAAACAGGTCGACGGATTGATCGTCTCGTCGACCTTCGCGGATAAGCCGGATCATCTTCGTGAGGCAGTGGCGGCCCGCTGTCCAGTCGTGCAGTTCGACCGCATCGTGGCGGGCCTGGAAACCGATTCCGTGGTGGTCGACAACGTGTCTGTAACGCGCAGCAGCATCGCCGCGATGATTGAGGTCGGACACAACCGCATCGGCATACTGGCCGAACTGGGTCCGGGCCAGCGCGATGATGTCGGCTCGTTTGTGGCGAACCGCGATCTCTCCAGCGCTGACGTTCGCTGCCACCATCCAAGCTGGCAACGGCTGTTGGGTTATCTGGAAGCTCATCGTGCCGCAGGTATCGAGCCGGATCTGCAGTTGATCCGCCGCGTGGCGGTCTATTCCAGCGAGGCGGCCCGCAAAGAGGCGCTCGATCTGCTGACGATGCGCAATGCGCCGTCTGCTCTATTCACCGCCGATGGTGTGATGTCGACAGGCGTTCTGGAGGCGACTTCCGCATTGAAGCTTGCGATTCCAGGAGACGTTTCGCTGCTTTGCTTCGACGATCTCGACTGGATGCAGTTTGTGGCCCAAGGTATCACAGCCATCGCGCAACCCGCGCATTTGATCGGAGCGGCGGCGGCGGAGCTTCTCTTGAAGAGGCTGGCGGAGGCCACCTTACCTTTCGAGCACCGTGTCCTGGCGGCCCGCTTGGTGGAACGCAATTCGATTGCCGTGCCTGTATAAGGCTGGACGATCTGAAGTCCCCTGAGAGGCGAAGCAGGCCCGTCCCTGACATTCAACCACTGCCTGCGTTGACCTAAAACGGTCGTAGTCATTCAGGAAAGCATCGACAGGTCAGTTGAAACCGCTGACCTGAGCCTGCCCGGCTGTTCTTCACCAACACTGGCGGTCCCATCGGTGCTCGTCATTGCCAGCCAGTCGGCTCCGGACCGTTCACACGCACGAGGACGGCCGCTGCGATGGCGGCGCTTGTCGTCTCGGCCGGTCGGGCTCACCAAGCAGGCGTGAAATATATTTCTGTATGTGAATTTTATTGACACTCAAGCCAACTCCTGCGAATGATCAGCTGCTGGGCCTCGGGAGGAGGTTTGGCCTCATCAACCACAAGCGGCGGCACGTCAGTGTCCGACCGCTCATTGACCAGGCTTCCGAGGGAGGACTCTTGCGCAAATTTTTGAGCATGCTCGCCATTTCGGCAGCCGCCATCACAGTGTTGGGGGCAGGTCACGCTGCTGCCCAGGCCGCTAACCCGTTCAAGTGCGAGCCGGGTGAAAAATACGTCATGAACGTCATGGTTTCCGGCGTCGAATACTGGTTCCCGGTCTACGAGATGTTCAAGCAGGCTGGAAAGCAGTTCGGCTGCGAGACCGAATATACCGGGACGCCCGAATACGACGTGAACAAGCAGATAGCGACGTTCGACCAGGCGCTGGCTCAGAAGCCGGCTGGCATCCTGGTCCATCCGATGAACTCCGATCCGTTCATCGAGCCCATCAATCGGGCCATTGAGCAGGGAACAGCAGTAGTCACATTCGCCGCAGACTCGCCCAACTCCAAACGAGTGTCCTACATCACCTCCGACAACGTCGCCGAAGGCACCTATGCCGCCGATGCAGTCGCCAAGGCGATGGACGGCAAGGGCGAATACGCGGTCCTCGAAAACCCCGGACAGGACAATCACGACAAGCGCATTGCCGCCTTCATCACCCGCATGGAAGCCAAATGGCCGGATATGAAGCTCGTCGGCCGCGCGGCGTCGAACCAGGATGCGACGAAGGCCTATCAGGCCGTGCTCAGCCTTGCTCAGGCGCATCCCGATCTGGGCGCAGTGTTCATGCCGGAAGCCAACTCGGCAATCGGCGCCGCTCAGGCCGCGAAGGAAGGCGGCGGCAAGATCCGGGTTATGCTGGCCGACGTCAACGCCAAGATCCTCGACATGATCAAGGCCGGCGAAATCTTCGGCTCAGTCAACCCGAACCAGGGCATGCAGGGCTATATGGGGTTCATGCTGCTGTGGCTGGCCAAGCATCCCGAGCTGATCGACCCGATGAACGACGCCCGGCGGTCGGGTTTCAACGGCATGAGCGTGCCCTTCGTCGACAACGGCTTTTCCATCGTCACCGCGGAAAATGCCGACGATTTCTATTGGGACGCCTACCTCAAGCGGCGCGGCACCAAGGGCATCGAGGAATAAGGCTGGCCGCTCACGGAGCTCTTTCGGAATGCTCGACCGGACGGGGGGGGGGGGGGGGCCCCCCCCCCCCCCCCCCAAAAAAAAAAAAAAAAAAAGGGGGGGGGGGGGGGGGGGCCCCCCCCCCCGCCCCTAAAACCCAAACAAAGAAAAAAAAAGACG
>NZ_JBVVPX010000001.1:0-164166 GCF_055811375.1 Mesorhizobium sp. WSM4848 | reverse complement strand
CCCATAAATGCCTTTTTTTTTTTTTGGCCCCCCCCCCCCCCCCCCGCCCCCCCCCCGGCCCCCCCCCCCCCCGCGCCCCCCGCCCCCCCCCCCCTCCCCCCCCCCCCCCGGGGGGGGGGCGCGCCCCCCCCCCCTCGACTCGGGCCATATCATCAATTTCAACGCTGCAGGGGGACGGAGTGACTGCCGCCGCCATTCTTGAAATCCGCGACATCTCGAAATCCTTCGGCGCCATCAAAGCGCTGACCGGGGTCGATTTCACGCTGCAGCGCGGCGAAATTCACGCGCTGTGCGGCGAGAATGGCGCCGGCAAGTCCACGTTGATGAATATCATCGCCGGCATTGTGCAACCCGACGAAGGCGCCATTCGTCTCGAAGGCGAGAACGTCACCATCACATCGCCATCCGCCGCGCAGCGGCTTGGCATAGGCCTCGTCCATCAGGAAATCGCGCTCTGCCAGGATGCCACGGTCGCCGAGAATATCCTCATGGCGGCCGTCAACAACCGGCGAGCGCCGCTGATGAATTTTCGCCGGCTCTACGCCGATGCGCAGAAGATAATGGACCTGCTGGCGCCGATCCCGGTCGAGACGCCGGTCGCCGAGCTTTCGATTTCCAACCAGCAACTTGTGGAAATCGCCAAGGCGCTGACGCTCGAATGCCGGGTTCTGATGCTCGACGAGCCGACGGCCGCGCTGACCGAGACCGAGGCGCAGCGCCTTTTCGCAATCGTTCGCGATCTCAAGGCACGCGGAATTTCAATCATCTACATCAGCCACCGCATGGCCGAGATCTTCAGCCTGTGCGACCGCGTCACGGTGTTTCGTGACGGCAGATACGTAGCGACCGATTCTATCGCTTCGGTCACTCCCAATGATGTCGTGCGCAAGATGGTCGGGCGCGAAATCACGCAGCTCTATCCGCAAAAGCTCTCGCCTGAGCGGCGTACCGATCGTCCTGTGTTGTCGGTCGAAAATCTCTCCTATCGAGATGGTTCCGACGGCGTCAGCTTCACGCTTCGTTCAGGCGAAATTCTTGGCATCGGTGGGTTGATTGGCGCCGGCCGCAGCGAGATGGTCCAAAACGTTTGCGGCTTGCGCGCGAAGCTGTCGGGATCGATCGAGCTCAATGGCCAGCCGGTCAGCATCAGGACCTACAGCGATGCGGTGCGCGCCGGCCTGGTCTACCTCTCTGAGGACCGCAAGGCGTCTGGCCTGTTCCTCGACCTGTCGGTTGCCTCGAACATCTCCGCGCTGGACCTTCGGAAACTGACCACACCGCTTGGGCTGCTCGATCGCCGCGCCGAGGCAAAGCAAGCCACCGATCTGGTCGAGCGCCATGCTGTGCGCATGGGCGGCATCGAGACACAGGTGTCGACGCTCAGCGGTGGCAATCAGCAGAAAGTCGCCATCGCCAGGCTTCTTTCGGTCGGCCCCAAAGTGGTCATTCTGGACGAGCCCACACGCGGGGTCGATGTCGGCGCCAAAGTGGAAATTCATCGCCTGCTTCGCGATCTCGCCGAGCGGGGCGTCGGCGTCATCGTGATTTCATCCGAGCTTCCGGAATTGATCGGACTGAGCGACCGGGTGCTTGTCATACACGAAGGCGCCATCGTCGGCGAACTGGGGGCTGACGAATTGACCGAAGAGGCAATCATGCTGCTGGCTTCTGGTCTCCGGCAGCAACGATCAAACGCAAGGCAGGTTCAGAATGTCGCTTAGACAGACCGGAGGAACCCTCATGGACGCCGAAATCAAGGCGAGCGCCCCGGGGCTTGGCGGGCGCAACTGGCTGCGTCTTGGGTCGATGCGCGAGGCGGGGCTGATCGCAATCATGCTGGCGCTGTGCATCGCCATGACATTCGCTTCGCCGCATTTCCTGACCTGGGGAAATTTCCGCGCCATGCTGATGAGCTTCTCCATTGAAGGCATCGTCGTGGTCGGTATGACGATACTCCTCATTGTCGGCGGCATCGACCTTTCCGTCGGGTCGGTGGTCTGCTTCTCCATGGTCGTGTCAGGCGCTCTGTTCCTGATGGGTCTAGACCCGTGGACCGCGAGCCTCATCGGCGTAGGCGCCAGCGCGCTGATCGGCGCGGTCATGGGCTTCTTCGTCACCGTTATCGGGCTCAATCATTTCATCACATCGTTGGCGGCGATGGTGATCGTGCGCGGTCTTTGCCTTGTCATCACCAAGGGAACCCCGCTGTCGCTGTTCACCCTGCCGCCCGGGTTCAAGGCGATCGGCCAGGGCAGCTTCGGCAATGTGCCTTACGTCATAGTCATCTTTGTTGTGGTCGTGGCCATATTCGATTTTCTGCTTCGGCGTGCCACGGCCTTCCGCAAGGTCTTTTATACCGGCAGCAACGAGAAGGCGGCCCAATTTTCAGGCATCAAGACCAAGCAGGTCAAATTCTGGGTCACGGTTCTCTGCTCCACCCTCGCGGGCTTTGCCGGCATCATCTATATGTCACGCTTTGGCGCTGCGACCCCGACCTTCGGCGCTGGCATGGAGCTCAACATCATCGCCGCGGCGGTGATTGGCGGAGCATCGCTCAATGGCGGCTCGGGCACCATCTTCGGCGCCATACTGGGCATGGCGCTGCTCTCGGTCGTCACAAGCTCGCTGATCCTGCTCGACGTTTCCGTCTATTGGCAGGACATGATCAAGGGATGCATCCTGCTCGCGGCGGTATCGATCGACCACTTCCTGCACCGCAGGAAGTCCTGAGCAGCAGCGCGAGAGTTGAGCATCCATCATGTCACCACCCAATTCGCGGGACGACGTCACGATCGTCCGCCAGATGTATCAGGCGCTTGTGCTTCATTACATGGAAGCCAAGACGCAGGCGGAAATCGCCAAGGAGCTCGGCATCTCGCATGCGACCGTCAACCGCCTCATCAAACGCGGTCATCAACTCGGGCTTGTCGAGATCAAGATCAAGTCGCCGGTCGAGCAACTGATCGACATCGAGGCGCGACTTGTCGCGATCGGTGGACTCCAAAGGGCCGTCGTCGTCCCCTCCGTTTCGGACAATCCGCAGACTGCGCTTCAGCGTGTCGGTGAGGCCGCAGCCAGGCTGGTGCTCGAGACGATCAAGGACGGCGACACGATTTCCATTACCGGGGGCAAGGGGGTGAGTGCCGTCGTCGCCGGCCTCAAGCCGAGCCGCAGCTACGACGTCGAGGTAGTTCCCGCGACCGGCCTGGTCCAGGGCAAGCATTACACCGACGTCAATCATGTCGCGTCTCTGATGGCCGACAAGCTCGGCGGGCGCGCCTATCAGATTCACGCGCCGCTGTTTGCCGACAGCCCGGCCCAACGTGACATGCTGATGGGCGTCCGGGCGGTTTCGGACGTCTTCAACAAGGCGCGCGAAGCAACGCTTGCGGTCGTCGGCATCGGCTCCATCCTGGCCGACGATTCGAGCTACTACGATCTGCACCCATCCTCGAGCGCCGACCGGCTGGCCATCGAGCGCTCGGGCGCGGCGGGCGAACTGCTCGCCCATCTCATAGACTGCGACGGCAAGCTCGCCGACTACAGCCTCAACCGCTCACTGGTCTCGCTGACGCTCGAGGAATTCGCGACCATTCCGCAGTCGATCGGAGTCGCAAGCGGCGCCAGCAAGGTGGTCCCGATCCTCAGTGCCATGCGCGGCTCTCACCTCGACACTCTCGTCACCGACGAAACCACCGGCTTGAAGATCCTCGAGCTCGCCGAAGGAAATGCTGCATGAATACTCGACAAATCACCCGCTCAATCGGCAAGTCCGGCGTTGTAGCTTCGGCGGTGGGCCTAGGCACCTGGGCCATCGGCGGCTGGATGTGGGGTGGCACGGATGAAGCAGAATCGATCGCCGCCATCCAGGCGTCCTTCGATGCCGGCGTTTCGCTGATCGACACCGCGCCGGCTTACGGTCTTGGCCGCAGCGAAGAGATCGTCGGCAAGGCCATCAAGGGCCGGCGCGACCGCGCGGTCATCGCCAGCAAATGCGGCCTCAACTGGCATTCGAAAAAGGGCAACCACTTCTTCGATCAGGATGGAACGCCGGTGAACCGATATCTGGGCGCCGACGGCATCGCTTATGAAGTGGAACAGAGCCTGCGGCGGCTCGGCACCGACTATATCGATCTCTACATCACCCACTGGCAGGACCCGACGACACCCATTGCCGAAACAATGGAAGCGCTCGAACGCCTCAAATCCGCTGGCAAAATCCGCGCCATCGGCGCCAGCAATCTCAATGCTGCCGAGCTGCAGCAGTATGTCGCCGCTGGCCAGCTCGACGCGATCCAGGAAAGATATTCGATGCTGGATCGCGACATCGAGCAGACATTGCTGCCGATCGCGCGCCAGCATCAAGTTGCAGCACTCAGTTATTCGTCGCTTGCACTCGGCCTGCTCTCGGGCGCCATCGATCCGGCGCGTGAGTTCAGCGGCGACGACCAGCGCAAAGACAATCCGCGCTTCTCTCAGGCTAACCGGCGCAAGGTAGCCGCGTTGAAACATGCCCTGGCCCCGGTCGCTGAGATCCACCAGGCAAGCATGGCGCAGATCGTCATCGCCTGGACGCTGGCGCAACCCGGCATCACCTTCGCGTTGTGTGGAGCGCGAAAGGCCACGCAGGCGCTCGACAACGCCAGGGCAGGGGAGATTTTACTGAGCGCGGCGGAACTGGGGACGATCGATGCGGCGGTGGCCGGGCATCTCGTAGCGATAGACGCGTGATCGAAAGCGCGTCCTGAGATGAATCGCATCCAGACGATCGCCGGCTTGCGCGGGAACCCCGATGTTGACGTCCTCGTGATAGGCGGCGGCATCAACGGCATCAGCGTGTTTCGCGAGCTCGCTTTGCAGGGCGTCGATGTCCTGCTCGCCGAAAAGGGCGATTATTGCTGCGGCGCCAGCGCAGCCCTCTCGCGCATGGTTCATGGCGGCTTGCGCTACCTTGAAAACGGCGAGTTCAAGCTGGTCCGCGAATCCCTGCTCGAACGCGATCGGCTATTGAAGAACGCGCCGCATTGCGTTGCGCCATTGCCAACCACAGTGCCTATCTTCGACCTGTTCTCAGGTATCGCAAATGGCGCATTCCGCTTCCTTGGGCTAAGCCGTCGTCCGGGTCGGCGTGGCGCATTGGTCATCAAGACCGGCCTGGCGATGTATGACTTCTTCACCGCCGCACGGCGTATCGTCCCGACGCACAAGTTCAGGAGCCGTGCTGAAACACTCAAGGTCTGGCCTGCAATCAATCCTGCTATCCGCAATTCGGCGACATACTATGACGCCTGGGTCAGCCACCCCGAGCGGCTGGGTACCGAGATGCTGCGCGACACCATGAACGAAAGGCCATCGGCTCGAGCGCTCAACTATGCACGCGTATCGCTCGGTGACGCGGGCCTTGCGCTTAACGACGGATTGTCTGGCGAAACAGTTGCCGTGAAGCCGCGGCTCGTCGTCAACGCCACAGGCGGCTGGATCGACCTGACCAATTCGGCTATCGGAGCCGTTGCGCCCAAGTTTATGGGTGGCACCAAAGGATCGCATCTGATCGTCGATAATCGCGAGCTTCACGACGCTCTCGACGGCCACATGATCTATTACGAGAACGAGGACGGCCGGATCTGCATCCTGTTCCCCTATCTCGGCAATGTGCTGGTCGGCTCGACGGATATCCGTGCCGACGATCCCGACCAAGCGCGCTGCGAGGACGACGAGCGGCAATACATCCGGCAGTCCGTGTCCTTCGTGTTTCCCGGGATCGAGATCACTGATACCGACATCGTCTTTCAGTTCACCGGGGTGAGGCCGCTACCGATAAGCCGGGACAGTTTTACCGGGCGCATTCCCCGCGATCATTTCTGCGAGCTCATCGAGGGCGCCGGTATGGTGCCGCCGACGCTGTGCATGATCGGCGGGAAATGGACAACCTTCCGGTCGTTCGGCGAACTGGCAGCGGATATCGTGCTCGAGCGATTGTGCCGACAGCGCATCGTCGGCACCGAAAACATGCCGATCGGCGGCGGCCGGCATTTTCCCATGGCCCCCGAAAAATGGTGCGCAGAACGCGCGGCGGCGCATGGCCTGTCGCTTGACCGCATGCGCAGCCTGTTCGAGCGCTACGGCACCGTGGCGGATGCCGTCGCCGCTTTTTTGGCAGCGGGACAGGACGAGCTCTTGCCTGGCAGCCACTACTCGGTCCGGGAGATTCAGTATCTCATCGCCAATGAATATGTCGAGCAGTTGGAGGACCTGCTGCTCCGCCGCACGACAATCGCCATCACCGGTGCTCTCTCTTGCGACCTTCTCGACGCAGTTCTCGATATTCTCGCTGTCGAAAAGAGCTGGGACGCTGCGCGCAAGGCATTCGAGCGCACCGATTTCCTCGCCCTGCTGCAGCGCCAGCACGGCGTCGATCTCGACCAGCTATCGCAAAAAGACCAAGGAAGGAGCGCCGAATGCGCATCAACAAGAAAGTCCGCATGAACCGGCTGTTCGGCGGGGCGCGCTGTCTCGACGTCGCAATCGACCATGGCGTATGCAACGAGCCGTCGTTCCTGGAAGGGCTGGAGGATATGGCTGGCGTCGTCGCCCAGCTGGTCGCCGCGGGGCCGGACGCCATTCAGATGAATTATGGCCAGGCCGATTTGCTGCAGACCCTGCCCGGCAAGGACAAGCCGGCATTGGTCATGCGCATAGACATGGGTAATCCATACAACAAAACCCGCCATCGCTCGATGTGGGCCGTCCTGCAGAACGAAGCCGAGCCGCTGATCGGCGCGCTGGAGATGGACGCGGCCTGCGTGGTCGTCAATTTATTCATGCTGCCCGACGAGCCGGACCTGTTTCGGCAATGCGTCCACAACATTGCCAGGGTTCGCGCCGACTGTGAAAGATATGGCTTGCCGCTGATGATCGAGCCTCTGGCAATGCTGCCCAATTCGGAGCGCGGAGGATACATGGTCGACGGCGACCCCGAAAAGATCGTCACCCTGACCCGGCTCGCCAGCGAGATGGGCGCCGACATCATCAAGGCGGATCCGACGACCGATCCGAACGACTTCCACCGGGTGGTGGCTGCGGCACGCTGTCCTGTCCTTGTGCGCGGTGGGGGCAGGGAGGATTTGCGCGCCGTCTTCGACAAGTCGGCGGCGCTGATGGCACAAGGCGCGGCAGGCATGGTCTATGGCCGCAACATATACCAGCATTCCAACCCTCGCGCCGTCGTGAGGGGACTGATGGCGATCATCCATGAGAATGCCGACGGTGCGGCCGCCTGGGAGCTCTACCAGCAACAATAATCTTTGCAGCTTGGGAGGAGCTTCAATGCAGCGATACATCCTTGGTCTTGATGCGGGCAATACCGTCATCAAGGCCATCATCTTCGACACCGCAGGTCGCGAACTCGCACTTGCCGCTCGCGACGGCCGCTCCTGCATGCCAGAGCCCGGCCATGTCGAGCGGGACCTCGGCGAATTGTGGCGCAACGCCGTCGAGGTCATCCGCCAGTGCCTCGACCAGTCGGGCATCGACCCCCGCGAGATCGCGGTGATCGGCTGCGCCGGCCACGGCAACGGGCTCTATGCGCTGGACCGCGGCGGCGACCCGCTGCTCGGCATCCAGTCGCTCGACACGCGCGGCGTCGGCATCGTCAGCGAATGGGCGGCCGCAGGCGTTGGCGACCGGACCTATATCCACTGCCTGCAACGGCCCTGGGCGGCGCAGACGCCGACTCTGCTGGCGTGGCTCAAGCGCCATGATCCGGCACTTTTTGCCAAAATAGGCACCGTCTTCCTGTGCAAGGATTTTATCGTCAACCGCCTCACCGGCGCGCGCTCGACCGAGACCTCGGATATGTCGGGCTGCGGGCTTTTGCACATGCCCGGCCGGCGCTACGAGCGAGAGTTGCTGGCCGCCTATGGTCTCGACGATTGCATGGAACTGCTGCCGAACGTGCTGGAAGCCTCCGCCATCGCCGGCCATGTCACGCGCGATGTCGCCGCTGCCACCGGCCTTCTTGCGGGCACGCCTGTGGTGGCGGGCCTGTTCGACGTCGTCGCCAGCGCCATCGGTTCGGGCGTCACCAGCACCGGCGCCGCCTCGATCATTGCCGGCACCTGGAGCATCAACCAGGTTATCACCCAGGAGCCGATCCGCGATCCGTCGATCTTCATGCTGTCGACGTTCGATCCGCTGCGCTACCTCGCCATCGAATCGAGCGCCACTTCGGCCGCAAATCTCGAGTGGATCGTGCGTGAATTCTTCGAGCATGCGCCGCCGGCAGGCGCATCGCCATTCGAGATCTGCAGCGAGCTTGTTGCGTCCGTCGATCCCACGGGAGACATGCCGATCTACCACCCCTTCCTTTACGGCTCGCAGCAGAACGGCAAGGCGCGTGCCGGTTTCTACGGCATCGCCGGCTGGCACACGCGGGCGCATATGCTGCGCGCACTGTTCGAGGGCGTCGTCTTCGAGCACCGGCGCCATGTCGAGACGCTGCGTCGAGCGGGAGCGACTGTCAGCCAGGCGGTTCTTTCGGGCGGCGGCTCGCGCAGCGCCGTCTGGCCGCAGATATTCGCGGATGTGCTAGGGGTGCCGGTGACCGTATCTCGCAGCCGTGAGACAGGTGCGCTGGGAGCTGCGATTGCAGCCGGGACAGGCGTCGGCCTGTTTGCCGACTTCTCTGCGGGCGCCGCCGCGATGACCGCGCCCGACCGATGCTACCAGCCCAATTGCGCGATCGCACCGGTCTATGAGCGGCGCTATCGTCTCTATGGTGAGATCAACAAGGCCATGGGTCCGCTATGGGACAGGATGGCAAGCGAACGGACGTCCAATTGACACAGACCGCTGCCGATTTTGGACAGTACGACTTCATCATAGTCGGCGCGGGTTCAGCCGGCTGCGTGCTGGCCAACAGACTGTCGGCCAATCCAGCCATGCGCGTGCTGCTTCTGGAAGCCGGCGGCAGCGATCGCTATCACTGGGTCAACATTCCCATCGGCTATCTCTACTGCATGGGCAACCCGCGCACCGATTGGCTGATGTAGACCGAGCCGGAGCCCGGGCTGAACGGTCGTGCGCTCAACTATCCGCGCGGCAAGCTTCTGGGCGGCTGCTCGTCGATCAATGGCATGATCTACATGCGTGGCCAGGCGGCCGACTATGATGGCTGGCGGCAAGCCGGAAATCCTGGTTGGGGCTGGGATGACGTGCTTCCGTATTTCCGCAAGTCCGAGGACCATTTTGGTGGCGCCAACGACCTTCACGGCGCCGGTGGCGAATGGCGCGTCGAGCGCCAGCGCCTGTCGTGGCCCATCCTCGATGCCTTCCGCGATGCTGCCGAGGAACTCGGCATCCCCCGGACCGAGGACTTCAACGGCGGGACCAACGAAGGGTCGGGCTATTTCGAGGTCAACCAGAGGAAAGGCGTGCGCTGGAATACCTCGAAGGCGTTCCTGCGCAGCGCGCTGCGACGGCCGAATTTGCGCGTCGTCACCGGCGCCGAGACCGAGATGCTGGATTTCGGCGGAGCTTGCGTCACCGGCGTTGTCTTCCGCATTGGCGGCCAACTGCATCGAGCGCGGGCAGGCGAGACGATCCTTGCCGCCGGCGCGATCAATTCGCCGAAGCTGCTCGAGCTTTCCGGCGTCGGCCGACCTGCCGTGCTTGGCGCAGCAGGAATCCCGGTTCGCCACGCGCTGGAAGGCGTCGGCGAGAACCTGCAGGATCATTTGCAGATCCGCACAGTCTTCAAGGTCGCCAACGCCTCGACGCTAAACCAGCGCTACCACAATCTGTTCAGCCGCGCGGCCATGGGCGTCGAATACGCTATCCGTCGCAGCGGACCGCTGTCGATGGCGCCGAGCCAGCTTGGCATCTTCGCCAGGAGCGACCCACGCCTGGAGACGCCCGATCTCGAATACCATGTCCAACCGTTGAGCACTGACCGGCTGGGCGAGCCGCTGCATCGTTTCCCCGCGGTCACGGTTTCGGTCTGCAATCTCAGACCGGAAAGCCGCGGCACCGTCCACATGGAGGCGTCCGATCCGCAGGCGGCTCCAAAGATCCGGCCGAACTATTTGTCTACCGAAGGAGACAGGACCGTGGCTGTAGCATCGCTCCGCCACGTCCGCCGCTTGATGAAGGCGCGCGCAATTGCGTGTTTCGCGCCTGAGGAAATGCTGCCCGGTGCACACTATGAAAGCGACGACGATCTCGTTCGCAAGGCCGGCGATATCGGCACGACGATTTTCCATCCGGTCGGCACCTGCAAGATGGGCGCAGGCTCAACGGCAGTGGTCGACGGCCGGCTGCGGGTGCACGGCATTTCTGGCCTGCGCGTCGTCGACGCTTCGATTATGCCGACGATCGTTTCCGGCAACACCAACTCTCCAGTGGTCATGATCGCGGAGAAGGCATCGGAAATGATCCTGCAGGACGCCAGCCACGAGAAATAATACTCGGTGGCGCGGATAGCTGCCGGTCTGCGTTAACTCAGATGCAGTTTACTGCGGCTTTGTCGCGCAGATCGCGAAGCGGTGTTGAGTGGCGCGTTCGAGCGCCTTGGGCCAACTCATCTGTCGAGCCTGGGCGCGATGGATCGCGCCCAGTTTCCAGTCGACGACCGGCTGCTCGAACCGGGCTTCGGCCAGCAAGCGAACTATCTCTTCCGCCCGTGCGCCGCCTGAGAAATAGACACGGGCAAGAATGTTCTGGTGACGTCTGGCCATGGCGGCGCCGTCATTGTCCGAGGCCCGGGCCTTGCCGGCCGTGAGCTTCTCCCAAACTTCCCGCAAACGCGTCGCCCAGTTGCGGCTGACGAAATCGCCGTCGATGACCAGCAGTTTTCCGCCGGGCTTCAGCAGCGAGGACCATTCGGCAAAGGCCGCCTTCGGATCCAGCAGCGTCCAGACCAGGTGACGGGTGACGATGACATCGTAGCTCGCCTTGCCCTCGAGCGTGCGTTCGGCATCCCTCATGATGAAGCGGATATCGGCGGAGCGTTCTTGTGCCTTGGCGCGCGCCTTGGCGAGCATGGCTTCCGACCAGTCGAGGCCTGTCACCACAAAGCCCAGATCGTGCATCAGATGCGAAATGACGCCTGTCCCGCAGGCGAGATCCAGAGACGCCCGCCCGGCGCCTGGGCCAATGTGCCTGGTTATGAGCGCATGCCAGGCGGCGCGCTCCTGCTCGGAAAAAATCTCGTGGCCGACCTGCAGGTCGAACGTCTCGGCGCGGTCTGACCAATAGTCGCGAATTTCGTCGCGCCGCGAATAGTTTGCGTGAGCCGTCATTGCCCGAAACGCTCTCCCCTAAAGCGGTACATTGGAATTGCTCTAAAAGATAATTCTTGATTATACAATTCATGTTTTCTAAAGCCGGGCCGGTAAACTGAATTGCGAGAGCCCAATGATCTTGAAGTCGATATTCGCGGCCGCGGTCGCCCTCGCGGCCTTGATGCCGCTTACCTCAGGCGCGCGCGCCGAGACTGTCACCGACATTAGCGGCCGCAAGGTCGAGGTGAAGACGCCGGTCGACAAGGTCATCCTCGGCGAAGGCCGGCAGATCTACCTGATCGCCGCGCTCGATACCGACAACCCCTTCAAGCGCATCGTTGGCTGGCGCGAGGATTTCTCCCAGGCCGATCCCGACAATTACGCCGTTTATCTGGAAAAATTCCCGTCGATGGCGGCGATACCGACCTTCGGCGGTTTCAAGGACGGCACGTTCGACATCGAGCAGGCCATCGCGCTTCAGCCGGACGTGATGATCATGAACATCGAGTCCAAGCAGGCAACCGAGGACGCGCAATATATCGAGAAGCTCGCTGCCGTCGGCATTCCTGTGGTCTATGTCGATTTCCGCGAGCAACCCTTCACCAACACCGAGCCGAGCATGCGCCTGATCGGCAAGCTGCTTGGCCAGGAACAGCGGGCCGAGGCGTTCATCGCCTACCGCGCGGCCCAGATCGCGCGCGTCACCGATGTGATCGCAGAGAAGAATCCCAAGCGCCCGACCGTGTTCATCGATCGCGCCGGGGGCTATTCCGATGATTGCTGCATGAGCTTCGGCAACGACAATTTTGGCAAGTTCGTCGACATGGCCGGCGGGGCCAATATCGCGGCCGACCTGATCCCGGGCACGTTTGGCGCGCTCAATCCCGAACAGATCATCGCCAGCGATCCCGACCAGGTGATTGTGACGGGCGGCAATTGGGAGGCCTATGTGCCGGGCGGCAAATGGGTCGGCGTCGGTCCCGGCGCCGACGAAGCGGCGGCACTGAAGAAACTCAAGGGCCTGACCGAGCGGCCCGCGCTAACCGGCATCAAGGCGGTGGAGAACGGGCAGGTCCACGCCATCTGGCACCAGTTCTACAACAGCCCCTATCAGTTCGTCGCCATACAGCAGATGGCCAAATGGCTGCACCCCGACCTGTTCTCCGATCTCGACGCCGAGGCCACCTTCAAGGAGTTGCACGAGAAGTTCCTGCCGGTCGGGTACAGGCCCGGCCATTGGGTCTCGCTCTCCGATGAGCAGTGAACCGGCCGCACTGACAGCCAAACAAGGGCGCGGGCTCTACCGCGCCCTTGTCCTGCGCAAGCAGCTGATCCTGGCGGGGCTCGCCCTGGCGCTGCTCCTGAGCCTCTGCATCGACCTCGCGCTCGGGCCCGCAAGCTATAGCCTCGACCAGGTGGTGCTCGCCCTCGTTTCTCCCGGCAGTGTGCCGCTTCAGGTGCGCGTCGTGCTGTGGGACATCCGGCTTCCCATCGCGCTGATGGCAGTGGTCGTCGGCGCAGCACTGTCGATCGCCGGTGCGCAGATGCAGACCATCCTCAACAATCCGCTCGCCAGCCCGTTCACGCTCGGCATTTCGGCGGCGGCCAGCTTTGGCGCAGCACTCGCGCTCGCCTTCGGCGTCGCGCTGATCCCGGCCGCGATCGAATATATCGTGCCGCTCAACGCCTTCGTGGTGGCGATGCTGACCGCGCTCGTCATCCACCTGCTCAGCCTCAAGCGCGGCGTGACGGTCGAAACCATCGTGCTTCTCGGCATCGCGCTCGTATTCACCTTCAATGCGCTGCTGTCGCTCGTCCAGTATCTTTCCTCCGAGCAGGCGCTCGCCGCGGTCGTGTTCTGGACGATGGGAAGCCTCACCAAAGCCACCTGGCCCAAGCTCATCATCACCAGCCTCATCCTTCTCGCAACACTGCCGATATTCGTGCGCCGCGCCTGGGCGCTGACGGCGCTGCGGCTAGGCGAAGACAAGGCCGCGAGCTTTGGCGTCAAGGTCGCACGCCTCAGGCTCGAAACCATGATGATGGTAAGCCTCCTTGCTGCCATTCCCGTCGCCTTCGTCGGCACGATCGGCTTCATCGGGCTCGTCGGTCCGCACATCGCCCGCATGCTGATCGGAGAAGATCAGCGCTTCTTCTTGCCCGCCTCGGCGCTTTCGGGGGCGCTCATCCTTTCGGTGAGTTCGGTTGCCAGCAAGTCGCTCGTTCCAGGCACGATCTTCCCGATCGGCATCGTCACCTCGCTTGTCGGCATTCCCTTCTTCATCTCGCTGATCCTCTCGAATGTGAGGCGCTCATGGTAACGATCAGGCTCGATGGTCTCGGAGCCTTCCACGGGGCGCGGCTCGTTCTTTCGGATGTCTCAACTCCCATTTTCCGGGGTGGCGAGGTTGTCGCCGTGATCGGACCCAACGCAGCGGGCAAGTCGACGCTGTTCAAGCGCATCGCAGGACTTCTGAAGGGCCCGGGTCGCGTCTGCCTCGAGGGAGCGGTGAAGGGGCCGGACGGCATCTGCTATATGCCGCAGGATACGGCAGCCAGCGCGGTGCTGACCGTCTATGAATCGATCCTGCTCGCCCGCAAGCAGGGCTCGGCCTGGTCGGTCAGCGACGGCGACCTCGCACTCATAGACGGCATCCTGGCCGCGCTCAGCATCTCGGATCTTGCCTTTCGCAACGTCGGAGAATTGAGCGGCGGGCAAAGGCAGGTGGTAAGCATTGCCCAGACCCTGGCTCGCGAACCTGAAATCCTGCTGATGGACGAGCCGACGTCCGCGCTTGACTTGCACCGGCAGGTCGAGGTGCTGAGCTTCATGCGCGGGCTTGCGCGCAAACACGGGATTGCTGTGCTGATCGCAATTCACGACCTCAATCAGGCCTTGCGCTTCGCTGACAAATGCATCGTTGTCGCCGAGGGGCGGATGGTCGCCTGCGGCACGCCGGAAGATGTCGTTACGCCGGCGCTTTTGCGTGATGTGTACCGTGTCGAGGCGAGGATCGAGCGCTGCTCGCGGGGTATTGGTCATGTCATGGTGGATGGCGTCGCCGCCGAAACGGCAGCCACTGCATCGATAGCAGCTTAGGCATCTGTGCTCTGCTTGGGCGACGAATGGAGGCCTTCATTCACGACCGCTGTACGTCCTTCGACGAGCCGCTGCTGTACGAGATGCCTCGGGTAGACAGAGGTCGTGAAAACGCGCGATAAGGTAGCCTGCGTTAGATCTAGAGATGGCCGGGGCACCACAAGATGGCACGCCGAATGTGCAACGCAATGCTTGGCTTCGCGGCGCTTGTCATGACCGCGTGCCAATCGGCTCTTGAAACGACGCAACCCGACCCTGCGTTAGAACCTGGACCCATTTCTGCCCAAACTGCCTTGGATCCTGCCGCTGTTTCCTCCGGCTCGGCAATTATCGATCAATCCGTGGCGGTCACTCCGCCTGCCAAGACCGTTCCGACAAAGTACGCCGCTTTTTCGGGTCTATGGGCCGGACGATTGGATGGGATGTATGACGCCAAACTTGCTGTTCAGACGATTTCTTCCAATGGCAAGGTGACGGTTACCTATGCGTGGGGAACTCTTGGCGACAACCATCCGGGAGAGGCCGCCGGCGTTGGAAGAATTGTGGGGACTGCGTTGAAGCTTGAGCGCCTGCCGAATGGCGCAGACGTCAGTTTTGTCATGCGGCCCGACAGAACCCTGGCCGGAACCGTCAGGCTTGCTGGCCAGACCTACTCGGGCGCGTTCCTCAAGCAATGATCAAAGACGTGTCTGAAGGCTATGTAGGCTAGGCGACGCGCTTGATCGCCCGTCTAGCCGCTGTTGGCGCTGACCGCATCACCAGGCACCTTTGTGCGAGGCTGCATGCGCGCCCCGGCAGGCGCGAACACCGAAATCGCCTTCGGGTGGACCTTGAAATGCGCCGGGGTCGAGGTCACGATCTCACCATCGGTGTTCACCGGCATCGGCCTTTTCGTCTCGATGTCGAACTCGACGCATCTCGCCGTGCGAACCTCGCTCCAGGCGCCGTGCGTGCCCGAGCGGAACGAGCGCAACAAGAGCGCCATTTTCCAGAGATTCGTCATTTCCAGGCTGTACAGGTCGAGATGGCCGTCATCGATCTCCGCGGTCTCCTCGACGACGTTGCCGCCGCCATAGTGGCGGCCGTTGCCGACCGCTATCTGGTAGGTCTCGACTTCGGTCGTTGCGCCCTTTTCGGTAATCCTTGCTTCGAAGTGGCGGGCCTTGGTCAACACTTTCATGGCCGCCAAGGCATAGCCAAACCTGCCGAAACGCTTCTTCAGCGCCGGATCCAGACCCTGGGCAAGATCGGTGCTGAGGCCGATGCTCGCGACGTTGAAGAAGGCGTGGCCATTGACGGTCCCGATATCGATCAGACGTCGTCCGCCCTCTACTATCACGTCGGCCGCCTTCCCAAGATCCAACGGAATTTCGAGGGTGCGCGCCAGATCGTTCGCCGTCCCCATCGGGATGATGCCCATCGGCAGCCCGCTTTCCATAACCGCGACCGCCGCCGAGGACACCGAGCCATCACCGCCGCACACGATCACAAGATCGGCCCTATGGCGAAGGCGCACGATGTCGCGTGCTATTTCGGGCAGCGCCTCAAAAGTCTCGACGCTGACGCGGAGCCCTCCGGCTTCCAGCCGCTCGACGACCGGTGCGATGGATTCCTGTCCGCGGCGTGCCTTTGGATTGATGAGTAGAAGCGCGCGTCTGTTCGTGATGTCATTCATGCGGCGTAGATAGGGTGCGTGGCTGCGGATTGCGACGTCGACAGCCGCGCCTGGGAAAACAAGCCACAAAATCGCGGCTTCGGCAGCCGCTTGTGGAGGTTGAAATTCAGTCCACAAGATAATGCCGAAAATGGGTACTACCAGGGTGCGAACATGACCAACACCGTCACAGCCAAAGGACAGGTGACTATCCCGAAGCCGGTCCGGGACCTGCTCGGGATCGTTCCGGGCAGCAAGGTTGATTTCCGCCGCACCGATGACGGCAATGTTGTGATTGTGCGTAGTGACAAGAAGCAGCCCGCGAGCCGTTTGCGCGGCCATGCCGGCAAGGGACTAGACACCGACGCGATCATGGCACTGACGCGTGGCGACGCGTGACGCTGGTCGACACCAACGTTTTTGCTCGATCTTGTCACGGACGATGCGAACTGGGCGGATTGGTCGATCGCCCAGCTTGAGGCGGCAAGCCTCAATGGGCCGTTGCTGATCAACGATGCGGTCTATGCCGAACTTGCCGTCCGCTATGACCGCATCGAGAGTATCGACGCTTTTCTTGACGAAGCCGGTCTCCAAATGGCTCCGATGCCCCGGGCAGCACTGTTCCTCGCCGGAAAGGTCTTTACGCAGTATCGCAAATCGGGCGGATCGCGCACTGGTGTGCTGCCTGACTTCTTCATTGGCGCCCATGCGGCCGTCGATGGACTCCCGCTGCTCACCGCGCCGTCTGCCGCTACCGCACCTATTTTCCATCGCTGAAACTGATCGCACAGGGCGCCTGAACAACCCGCCAGCCCGAGGACACGATTTGGCGGCAAGGCAGAGGCCCGCATGTCTTGTTGCAACCATCCTGAATAGTCTTGCTAAGGTTCGTAGTTCCACAATATGGATCGCATTTTAGCCGCAAGTCCCTGATATACAGCCGATTGCATGGCAAAAATCGGTTATGCGAAATATCTGGTCCATGATATAGACCATGTGCGAAACCTGGAACGAGCGGGAGGAGATCGCTTCGTTCCGATTTCGGCGTGAGCGTTTCAGCCAGGCGTTGTTGCCTGGTCCGAGCGGAGGAGCTTGAAGCATGGCAGCCGCCAGCAACAACACGATGATCGTCGATACGCCGGCCGAGGTGCTGGATGCGCGGCCAGGGTCGCGGCTGATGTGGCCGGTCGAGGCGGTGGCCTCGATCCTGCTCGTCTTCGTCATCGGTCTGCTGCTCGCCGGCGTCATCTCGCGCTACGTGCTATCGCTGCCGATCGTCTGGATCGATGAGGCCGCTTCCATCTCCTTTCTCTGGCTCGCCATGCTCGGCTCGGCGATCGCCATCGACCGCAACGAGCATCTGCGTCTTACCATCTTCCTCAACCTGATCCCCGAGCGCGGGCGCCACTTCGTGGACGCCCTCGCTTTGCTCGTGGTGGCGACGGTGCTGCTCGCGCTGATCGTGCCGGCAAGCCAGTATGTCCAGGAAGAGTGGTACGTCACCTCGGCGGCGCTCAACATCCCGATGAGCTTCCGCGCCTCGGCAATTGTCGCCGGGCTGGCATTAATGTCGGTTATCGCCGTGGGCCACGCGATCCGCGCAGCTACGCTCGCCAACCTGGCCGCCGCTGTCGCAGTGATTGCCGCACTGGCCGTGTTTGGCTGGCTGCTTTCGCCATTGTTCCTCACGCTCGGCTACGCCAACATCGTCATCTTTCTCGTCGGCGTGGTGGCGGTCTGCCTTCTGCTCGGCGTGCCGATCGCTTTCTGTTTCGGCATCGGCACGATCGCCTTCATCGCCTTCAGCACGCACGTGCCGATGATCGTGCTTGTCGGCCGTATCGATGAGGGAATGTCGAGCCTCATCCTGCTGTCGGTGCCGATCTTCGTTCTGCTCGGCTGTGTGCTCGACGCGACAGGCATGGGCAAGGCGATCGTCGAGTTCATGGCGTCGCTGCTCGGCCATGTGAAGGCCGGCATGTCTTACGTGCTGCTGGGCTCGATGTTCCTCGTCTCGGGCATTTCCGGTTCGAAGGTTTCCGACATGGCGACCGTCGCTCCGGCACTCTTCCCAGAAATGAAGCGGCGCGGCCACAAGCCCAAGGAGATGATCGCGTTGCTCGCAACCGGCGCTGCGATGGCAGATACGGTGCCGCCATCGATCGTGCTGATTGTGCTCGGCTCGGTCGCCGGCGTTTCGATCGCCGCGCTTTTCACCAGCGGCTTCGTCATCGCCGTGGTTCTGTTGCTCGTCCTGGCGGTGCTCGCGCGCTGGAAGGCTTCGGGCGAAAGCATGGAAGGCGTCCATCGCGCTCCGTTCTCGCTTGTCTGGAAGACGCTGCTCGTCTCCGCCCCCGCACTGGTGCTTCCCTTCCTGATCCGCGGCGCCGTCGGCGGCGGCGTCGCCACCGTCACCGAGGTTTCCACAATCGCAGTGCTCTATGCGCTGGTCATCGGCGCGTTGTTTTATGGCGGCATCGGCGCGAAGAAATTCTACGCCATGCTGGTCGAGACGGCGGCACTGTCCGGCGCCATCCTGCTCATTCTCGGCACCGCCTCGGCGATGGCCTGGGCGCTGACGCAAACCGGCTTCGCCAACCAACTGGCCATCACCATGACTGACCTGCCGGGAGGCTGGTTCTCCTTCATGCTCGTCACCATCGCCGTCTTCATGGTTCTCGGCTGCGTTCTTGAAGGTCTGCCAGCGATCGTTCTGATGGCGCCGATCATGTTTCCGATCGCCGCTCGGCTGGGCATCAACGACGTGCACTATTCGATGGTCGTCGTGACGGCGATGAACATCGGACTTATGGCCCCGCCTATCGGCATCGGCTTCTACATCGCCTGCAAGATCGGCGACGTCTCGCCCGACGAGGCCATGAGCGCCATCTGGCCCTACCTCGGTGCGTTGCTAGCTGGCCTGTTGCTGATCGCCGCCGTCCCGGCGCTGTCGGTAGCCTATCTCTAGCCACTCGGATTCAACCAGGAGGAAACACGATGACCATCACCCGCCGCAGCTTGATGATAGGCGCAGCCGCATCCATTCCGCTCGTCAGTACCATCCGCTACGCCGGGGCGCAGGCGGCGGAGTTCAACTACAAATACGCCAACAACCTGCCACTCACCCACCCGATGAACCTGCGCGCGCAGGAAGCCGTCGAGAAAATCCGCGAGGAGACCGGCGGCCGCGTCGCCATCCAGATATTCCCCAGCAACCAGCTCGGCGCCGACACCGACATGCTGAGCCAGGTTCGCTCGGGCGGCGTCGAATTCTTCACGCTGTCGCCGCTGATCCTTTCCACGCTCGTCGCCAATGCCTCGATCAGCGGCATCGGCTTTGCCTTCTCGAACTACGACGCCGTGTGGGCGGCGATGGATGGCGACCTCGGCAAATATGTGCGCGGCGAGATCGAGAAATCGAACCTGGTCGTCATGGAGAAAATCTGGGACAATGGCTTCCGCCAGATCACCAGTTCCGTCGGCCCGATCGAGACGCCCGCCAACCTCAAAGGCTTCAAGATTCGCGTCCCGGTCAGCCCGCTCTGGACCTCGATGTTCACCGCCTTCAAGTCGGCGCCGGCCAGCATCAACTTCGCCGAAGTGTATTCGGCGCTGCAGACGAAGATTGTCGACGGACAGGAAAACCCGCTCGCCATCATCTCGACGGCTAAGCTCTACGAGGTGCAGCAGTTCTGCTCGGTCACCAACCACATGTGGGACGGCTTCTGGTTCCTCGCCAACAAGCGGGCCTGGGAGGCGATGCCGCAGGACATGCGCGAGATCGTCGCCAGGAACCTCAACGAGTCCGGCGCGAAGGAGCGCGAGGACGTCGCCAAGCTCAATGCCACGCTTGAGCAGGAGCTCGCCGCCAAGGGCATGAAGATCAACCATCCGAATGCGGCCCCGTTCCGGCAGACGCTGAAGGACGCCGGCTTCTACGCCGAGTGGAAGGGCAAGTACGGCGACGAAGCCTGGGCCATCTTGGAAAAGGCTGTTGGCGCCAGCCTGACCTGAGCGCAGGGCGGCTCCCGGGCGGGCAGGCCACGTGGCTCACCCGCCCGATAACAGCCGTGATTTTGTAAGGAATTCGATGGTGGGCGACCGGCTTAGGGGAAAATCCGCAATCGTCTTCGGCGCAGGGTCGTCCGGACCCGGCTGGGGCAACGGCAAGGCGGCGGCGGTCGCCTTCGCGCGTGAAGGCGCGCGTGTCGCCTGCGTCGATCTCGCTGCGGCGGCCGCCGCTGAAACCGCGGCGATCATCCGCGACGAAGGCAACCAGGCGATCGCGTTGTCGGCCGACGTGACCAATCTGGCCTCAGTCGGCAGCAGCGGCAGCAATGGAGGCGTTCGGCGCCATCGACATCCTGCACAACAATGTCGGCGTGACCCATATGGGCGATCCCGTTGAACTCGATGAGGACGGGTTCCAGGCCGCCCTCGACCTCAATATCGGACCGGTCTACCGCACCGCCAAGGCGGTGTTGCCGCATATGCTCAAGAGCGGCGGCGGTGCGATCGTCAATATCTCGTCGCTCGCCGCGATACGCTACGTCGGTTATCCCTATTTCGCCTATTATGCGGCCAAGGCCGCGGTGAACCAGGCCACCGTGGCGCTGGCCATGCAATATGCCCGGCAAGGTATTCGCGCCAACTGCATCATGCCGGGCCTGATCGACACGCCGATGATCTATAAGCAGATTTCCGGCCAATACGGCTCGGCCGACGAGATGGTCGCGGCCCGCAATGCCATGGTGCCGATGGGCAGGATGGGAACAGCGTGGGACGTCGCTGCGGCGGCCGTGTTTCTTGCCTCCGAGGAGGCGCGCTTCGTCACCGGCGTTTGCCTGCCTGTCGATGGCGGCCAAAGCTGCGCCGTCTGCGAGCTGCGTTGACCATGGACATCGCGCCGCCCCCAGAACGCGATCAGACCGGCTCGCAGAGCGTCGACCGGGCGCTCAGCCTTCTTTCGATGGTCGGCCGGCACGCCGACCGCGGTGTTTCGCTCTCCGATATCGTCGAAGAAAGTGGGCTGAACAAGCCGACAACGCGCCGCCTGCTCCTGGCGCTGATGCGCGCGGGAATGATCGAGCAGGACGAGATGACGCGGCGCTATTATCTCGGCGAAGAGGCCTACGTGCTGGGCAGCCTCGCCTCGCGCCGTTTCGGCCTGCTTCAGGTCTCGATGGAAAGCCTGCTGCGCCTTTCGAAGAAGACCGAGGATGCCAGCTTCCTCTCGGTTCGCCGCGACACATACTCGGTCTGCCTCTATCGCGAGGAAGGGACCTACCCGGTCAGGACCCACGCGCTGCAGGCCGGCTTCGAGCACCCACTGGGCGTCGGCGCAGGCTCGCTCGCCATGCTCGCCGCACTCCCCGACGAGGAAGTGGAAGCGGTGCTGGCCGCCAACGACGCGGTGCTCAAATCCGACTACCCAATGCTCCCGGTCGAGCAGATCCGGCGCGACGTCGAAACGACGCGCGCCAACGGCTATTCGCTCAATCCCGGCCGCCTCGTCGCCAATTCCTGGGGGGTCGGGGTTGTGCTTCGCAGCGCCGACGCACGGCCAGTCGGCGCACTGTCGATCGCGGCGATCGACAGCCGGATGCAGCCGGCAAGACAGGTCGAGCTCGTCGGATATCTCATGCAGGAGGCAAAGCGCGTCGAGGAACGGCTAGGCCAGATGTTCGCCTCGCGCGCGCCTATGCGCGAGCACCCCACTCTAAAGCCGCGCACCAGGAGGTTGTCACAGTGACGAAGACTCAGATCGTCGGATCGGCGCATTCCGCGTTCGGAAAGTCGGAATTGGAAAACACCGGGCGGTTGATGGCGACGGCAGCGGCGCCCACGCTTGCTCATGCCGGCGTCGAGCCCGGCGACGTCGAAACCATCTTCATCTACCTGTCGTTGCTGGAGCGCGCGAAGTGATGACCATGGCCGCAGGCGGCGTGACGCCTTCCTCCACGCGCGTCATGAACCTCTCGCATTTTTTGACCCAGGCGGCACGCCGCAATCCGCACGATATTGGCTTCGTCTGGCGCGAGCGGCAGTGGACATGGCGCGAGATGGAAGCGCGCGTCAACGCGATGGCCGCCGCTCTCCGCGACGCGTTCGGCGTGACAAAGGGCGACCGAATCCTCGTCCAGTCGGCCAATTGCAACCAGATGTTCGAATCAATGTTCGCCTGCTTCCGGCTCGGGGCCGTCTGGGTGCCGGCGAACTACCGTCAGTCGCCGGACGAAGTCGCCTACCTCGCCAAGGCGAGCGGCGCGCGCGGCCTGATCTGCGGCGCGGGCTTCCCCGCTCATGCTGCTGCCTGCCGGGAAACAACCCCCGGGATCGACTTCGTCCTGTCGATCGGCGCGGCCGAATTCGGCGATGACTACGACGCCGTCGCCGCCCGTTTTGCCGGCCGGACCGTTGCCAGCGTCGCCGTCGATCGCGACGATCCCTGCTGGTTCTTCTTCACCTCCGGCACGACCGGCCGGCCGAAGGCCGCCGTGCTCACGCATGGCCAGATGGGCTTTGTCATCACCAATCATCTGTGCGACCTGATGCCCGGCACGACACGCGACGACGCCTCGATCGTGGTGGCGCCGCTGTCGCATGGGGCCGGCATTCATCAACTCGTGCAGGTGGCGCACGGCGCCAAGTCTATCCTCCTGCCAACCGACAAGCTCGACGCGCCGACGGTCTGGACGCTGATCGAAAAATGGCGCGTGACCAACGCCTTTACCGTGCCGACCATCCTCAAGATGCTTGTCGAAGACGACAGCGTCGACCGGTTCGACCATTCCTCGTTGCGTTATGTCATCTATGCCGGTGCGCCGATGTACCGCGCCGACCAGAAGCGGGCGCTCGAGAAGCTGCCGGTTCTGGTCCAGTATTTTGGCCTGGGGGAAGTCACGGGCAATATCACAGTGCAGCCTCCTTCCTATCATTCCGTCGAGGATGGTCCGCAAGCGCGCATCGGAACCTGCGGTTTCGAGCGCACGGCCATGCAGGTCGAGATCCAGGACGACGCCGGCAATGCCGTCTCGCCGGGCGAAACTGGCGAAATCTGCGTGATCGGGCCGGCAGTCTTCGCCGGCTATTACGACAACCCGCAAGCCAACGCCGCAGCGTTCCGCAACGGCTGGTTCCGCACCGGCGATCTGGGCCACATGGCCGAGGACGGCTTCGTCTACATCACCGGCCGCTCGTCCGACATGTATATCTCCGGCGGTTCCAACATCTATCCGCGCGAGATCGAGGAGAAGATCCTGCTCCATCCCGACATCAGCGAAGCCGCCGTTCTCGGCATTCCCGATCCCGTCTGGGGCGAGGTCGGCGTCGCGGTTTGCGTTGCCCGCGCCGGCGTTGTGCGCGAGACGGTCGAGATTGAGCGCTGGCTGGAAGGCAAGCTCGCCCGCTACAAGATGCCCAAGCGCTTCGTGTGGTGGGAGACGATGCCCAAATCGGCCTACGGCAAGATCGCCAAGAAGCTGATCCGCGAAGAGCTGGAGCGCCGCGGCGAGTTGGGACCGTCCGAGCCGAAGCTCTCGCCATGAGGAGCAGGCGATGAACAGCAGCCATCAAAGCCGCGCCGTGGCGATCACCGGCGGCGCATCGGGCATCGGTCTTGAGACCGCGCGCCTGCTGACCGAACGCGGCTTCGAGGTCTTCCTCCTCGACCTTGCCGCCCCAGCGCTGGGTTCGGCCTGCCGGGATCTCGGCCTGCGCGAGGAACGCGGCATCGTCTGCAACGTCGTCGACGAAGCGGCTGTCGACGAGGCCATCGGCCGGATCACCGCCGCACACAGCCTCGCCGCCGTCGTGAACTGCGCCGGCATAGCCATGGACCGGCCGTCGGTCGAGACCAGCGTCGAGGATTTCCGCCGCATTGTCGACGTGAACCTCACCGGAACTTTCATCGTCTCGCGGGCGGCGGCGCGCTACTGGCTTGAACGGAAGCTGCCAGGAGCGATTGTCAATATCACCTCTGTTTCGGGCCTTTGCGGCAACAAGGGCCGCAGCGCCTACGGCGCATCGAAGGGCGGCCAGAATCTGCTCACCCTCGTCATGGCCAATGAGCTCGGCGTCGATGGCATCCGCGTCAACGCCGTCGCACCCGGGCCGATCGAAACGCCGCTGACGCAGGCCGTCCACACCGAGGATGTCCGCCGGCAGTGGTTGGATCGCGTGCCGCAGCGCCGCTACGGCACGCCGCGCGAGATCGCGGCAGCGGTGGCTTTCCTGATTTCCGACGAGGCCAGTTACATCAACGGCCAGATTCTCGCCGTCGATGGCGGCTTCATCCATGCCGGCCTTGTCGCCTGAGATGGCTCCGATGCGCAGCATCCGCCATCCCGGTCCGATCGCGTCGGAACGTTTCGCAGCGATGCCCTGCGCCGCAGAGCCGCTGACGTTGCGGCTCGAAGCCGGCAGCTCGATCAATGACGCCGTGGCGCAGGCTCTCGCGGTGGCCGGGTTCGGCGGCGGGTATATCCGCCTGCGCAACGCGCGGCTTGATCCGATGCGCTACGTCATCCACGCCGCCTCTCCCGATGGCACGCACGCCGCGTGGTACAGCGATACATTCGCACCGGAAGGCATAACGGTCATCGAGGATGCGGGCCTCGTCGCCGGCCGGCGCGACGAGCAGCCTTTTCTTCATTGCCATGGCATCTGGCGCACCCCCGACGGCGTACGCCGCATGGGCCATCTCCTGCCGCTCGATTCGCGCTTGGCGGAGCCGGTCGAGGTCACCGCCTGGGGTATCGCGGGCGCGCTGTTCGACGTGCGCGACGACGCCGAGACGAATTTTCGCCTTTTCGCGCCGATCAAGGCTCCTGTCGTGGATGAGCGCCGAAGCCGCCGCGCAGCCATCTGCGCGGTAAAGCCCAACGAGGATATCGGCCGGGCGATCGAAGCCGTTTGCCGACGGCACGGCTTCGACCACGCCTCGATCCAGGGCATTGGCAGCCTGGTCGGCGCGGATTTCGACGACGGCTCGGCTGTCTCCTCCTATGCGACGGAAGTTCTCGTCACGGACGGCGCCTTGCGCTCCGGTCGTTGCACGCTCGACATCGCGCTGGTCGGCATGGACGGTGTCATATCAGCAGGTCGTCTTCGCCGCGACGCTAACCCCGTCTGCGTGACGTTCGAACTGCTGGTTGTCGCATCCAACGAGAAATCTGCATAGTTGAGGATGCTGACCACGCTGTGCGCCCGTGTCCGTTGCGGCCCCACTTGGTCGAACCTGACGCTCAAACGTCTTTTGTGGGTCGACCTCTCGATGTCGACGGCGGATCATCCGAAATTTAGGTTTCACGACCCGGTCAGAGCGGTTTTCGGATCCATTTTGCCAGGACGCCAACGATGCCTTCCCGGAACGACAGCACCGCGACAACGAAGATGATGCCCTGGCCGATCGTGACCCAGTCGCCGAATGTCGCGAGGTAGTTCTGCATCGTGACGATGACTGCTGCGCCGACGATCGGTCCGAACACCGTGCCCATGCCGCCCAACAGCGTCATCAGCACGACTTCGCCGGACATCGTCCAGTAGACGTCGGTAAGCGACGCCAACTGGAACACGATGGCCTTGGTTGCGCCGGCGACGCCGGCGAGCGTGGCCGACAGCACGAATACGGCGAGCTTGTAGCGGTTGACCCGATAGCCCAGCGAGATCGCGCGGGGCTCATTCTCGCGGATCGCCTTCAACACCTGTCCAAACGGCGAATGGATGATCCGATAGATCAGCAATATGCCGGCGAAGAAGATGGCGAGCACGAAGAAATAGAGAACTTCGCTCGAACGCAGGTCGATCAGCCCGAACAGATGGCCGCGCGGTACGGCCTGGATGCCGTCCTCGCCGCCGGTAAACGCCGCCTGCAGCGAGAAGAAATAGATCATCTGCGCAAAAGCCAGCGTCACCATGGCGAAATAGATGCCGTGGCGGCGAATGGCGAGGGAGCCGATGGCGAGACCGAGCACGGCTGCCACCAGCGTGCCCGCGATAATGGCAAGTTCAGGCGTCAGGCCCCACACCTTTGCGGCATGGGCCGAGACGTAGCTCGCCATGCCGAAATAGGCTGCGTGGCCGAAGGACAGGAGACCGCCAAAGCCGAGCAACAGGTTGAAGGCGCAGGCAAACAGCGCGAAGCATAGCACCTTCATGACAAAGATCGGATAGAGCAGAAATGGCGCGGCGATGAGGAAGACGAAGAGCGCGGCGAAGATCGCAAGGTGATGACGGGGCATGCCCGCGGCGCCGACCGACGTTATGGCCGTCATGGCGATCGGGTTGGTATCGGTTGTCATCACACACTCCGTCCAAACAGACCCGCGGGTTTGACGAGCAGCACGAGCGCCATGATGACAAAGATCACCACGGCCGAGCCTTCCGGATAGAACACGCGGGTCAGCCCCTCGATCAGCCCGAGCCCGAAGCCGGTGAGGATCGAGCCCAGGATCGAGCCCATGCCGCCGATGACGACGACGGCGAAGACGACAATGATCAGGTCTGCCCCCATGTTCGGATTGACTGCGTATATCGGCGCGGCGAGCACGCCGGCGAAACCCGCGAGTGCGACGCCGAACCCATAGGTGAGCGTGACCAGCAGCGGCACGTTGATGCCGAACGCGCCGACCATGGTAGGGTTCTCGGTCGCAGCCCTGAGATAGGCGCCAAGCCGGGTCTTTTCGATGATGAACCAGGTCGCGAGGCACACGATGAGGGAAGCCGCAATTACCCAGGCCCGCGAATTGGGCAGGTACATGAAGCCGAGATTGTAGCCGCCGGTCAGAAGGGGCGGCGGCGGGTACGGCAGGCCGGATACGCCGAAAAACTGGCGGAAGAAGCCGACGATGATCAGCGCCAGGCCGAAAGTGAGAAGCAGCCCGTAGAGATGGTCGAGGTGATGGAGCCGTCGGATCAGGACGCGCTCAAGCACGATGCCGGTGACGCCGACGATCGGCGGGACGATGAACACAGCCCACCAGTAACCGACGCCGAGATAGTTGAGCAGCATCCAGGCGCCGAAGGCGCCCAGCATGTACTGCGCGCCATGCGTGAAATTGATGATGTTCAGGAGACCGAAGATGACCGCCAAGCCGAGGCTCAGAACCGCATAGAAGGACCCATTGATCAGCCCGAGCAGCAATTGCCCGAACAGGACCTGTGGCGGAATTCCAAGCAGTTCGAACATGGTCGCTCCAGCAGACTTGTCGACGAAACGACGCGCCGAACTGTTCGGCGCGTCGTTGGCGAGGCTCGCTTACTTGACGAGCGGACAGCCGCCGTCGGCGAGCGGGCGGAACGCCTTGTCGGCCGGAATGGTGGCCACGGTCTCGAAATAGTCCCATGGCCCCTTCGATTGGTCCGGCTTCTTGACGCGGAACAGATACATGTCGTGCAGCTTGCGCCCGTCGGCGCGGATCGTGCCCTTGCCGAACAGCGGATCATCGGTCGGCATTTCCTTCATTTTGGCCATCACCTTGGCCGCGTCCTTGTCGCCGACTGCCTCGACGGCTTTAAGGTAATGCAGGACCGAAGCGTAGACTCCGGCCTCGATCATCGAAGGCTTTTGTCCGGCATTCCGCTCCTGGAAGCGGGCAGAGAATTCACGCGTTTGATCGTTCTTGTCCCAGTAGAACGCGCCGGTGAGCACGAGGCCCTGCGCCACTTCGAGGCTAAGCGCATGCACGTCGTTGATGAACATCAGCAGGGCGGCGAGCGATTGGCCGCCTTGCGTGATGCCAAATTCCGACGCCTGCTTGACCGCATTGATCGTGTCGCCGCCGGCATTGGCGAGGCCGACGACCTTGGCGCCAGACCCTTGCGCCTGCAGCAGGAAGGACGAAAAATCCTGGCCGGGGAAAGGATGACGCACGGCGCCGAGAACCTTGCCGCCCGATGCTTCGACGACCGCCGACGTATCGCGCTCGAGCGCGTGGCCGAAGGCGTAGTCCGCTGTGACGAAGAACCAGCTGTCGCCGCCCTGTGCGACCATCGCCGAGCCCGTGCCGTTGGCAAGCGCCCAGGTGTCGTACGTCCAGTGGACGGTGTTGGGCGAACAGGCTTTGCCGGTGAGGTCGGACGAGGCCGGACCCGAGGCAAGGAAGATCTTGTTCTTCTCCTTGGTGATCTCGTTGACGGCGAGCGCCACCGACGAGGTTGGCACGTCGGCGATTACATCGACATTTTCGGTGTCGTACCACTGGCGGGCGATGTTCGAGCCGACGTCCGGCTTGTTCTGGTGGTCGGCGGAGACGATCGACACATTGATGCCCTTGTCCGTCGCCTTGAAGTCTTCGACCGCCATCTGGGCCGCGATGACCGAGCCTTCGCCAGCGATGTCTGCATAGATGCCGGAACGATCATTCAGAACGCCGATCTTGACATCTGTGGCATAGGCCGCGCCGGCCATCAGCAGGCTCGCCGTTGAAGCCAGGACAAATCCCATTTTTCTCATCGCTATTTCCCTCCAATTGCGGCGCAACGCGCCGTTGATGATTGTCTAGACACCGAGATAGGCGTGCAGCTTGTCTATGTTGGCGTCGAGTTCGCGGTTGGGGATGGTGTCGATCACACGCCCCTGTTCCACCACATAGTGACGGTCCGCGACCAACGCGGCGAAATGAAAATTCTGTTCGACGAGCACGATCGTGAATCCTTCGTCCTTGAGCCGGGCAATGGTGCGGCCGATCTGCTGCACGATGACCGGCGCGAGCCCTTCGGTCGGCTCATCGAGCAGCAAGAGCTTGGCGCCCGTCCGCAAGATCCGGCCGATGGCGAGCATCTGCTGTTCGCCGCCCGATAGCTTGGTGCCTTGGCTTGAAAGCCGTTCCTTCAGGTTCGGGAAGAGCTCGAAAATCTGCTCGACGGTGAGCCCACCAGGGCGCACCTGCGGCGGCAGCATCAAATTCTCCTCGACAGAGAGGCTGGAAAAGATCGCCCGCTCATCGGGGCAGTAGGCGATGCCCATCTTTGCGATCAACCGCGACGGCAGCTTGATCGTCTCCCGACCGTCATACGTGACCGAGCCCGAGCGCCTGGAAAGAATTCCCATGATCGCCTTCAGCGTCGTCGTCTTGCCGGCGCCATTGCGGCCGAGCAGCGTCACCACTTCACCTTCGCCAACCTCGAAACTCACGCCGTGAAGCACATGGCTCTCGCCGTACCAGCCCTGCAGGCCATCGACGCGAAGCAGGGGTCTCGTCGAGGGGCCAGCAGCCGGCCTGCTTGCAAGTTCAACTTCAGACATGTCCGGCCCCGATATAGGCTTCGATAACACGCGGATCCTTGGAAACCGCAGCATAGTCGCCTTCGGCGAGGACTTTGCCGCGCGCGAGCACGGTGATGCGGTTCGACAGCGAGGCGACGACCGACAGGTTGTGCTCAACCATCAAAATGGTGCGGTTTTTGGAGATGCGCCGGATCAGGGCCGAGATGCGCTCGATGTCTTCTTGCGCCATGCCGGCCATGGGCTCGTCGAGAAGCAGCATTTCAGGGTTCAACGCCAGCGTCGTCGCGATCTCAAGCGCGCGCTTGCGGCCGTAGGGCAGGTCGCTGGCGCGGGTATCCGAAAACTCGGTCAAGCCGACGTCGGCGAGAAGAGTCGCAGCCTCGCTGTTGAACTTGGAGAGCACTTTCTCGGAGCGCCAGAAATCGAAACTGTCGCCGCGCCGGCGTTGCAGCGCGATGCGGACGTTCTCGAGCGCCGTCATGTGCGGAAACACCGCCGATATCTGGAAGGAGCGCACAAGGCCCAGCCGCGCGATATCGGCCGGCTGCATCCTGGTGATGTCCCGGCCCTGATAGCGGATCGCGCCGCGCGTCGGCTGCAGGAATTTAGTCAGCAAGTTGAAGAGGGTCGTCTTGCCTGCGCCGTTGGGGCCGATGAGCGCGTGGATCGATCCTCGCTCGACCGTCAGGTTGACGCCACTGACAGCGACGAAACCCTTGAATTCTTTAGTTAATCCCGTTGCTTCGAGGATCGCTCCGGAACTCATGCGCGAAAGCCTTCGCCCATCATCGGCGTGAAAACGTGGAAACGGCTGCGAGGCTGCCCGCCCCCAGGGTGACGTCCATGGTACCTCCCGTGGCTTTCCCGCCCCGCAACAAACGACCTAATGCACATCGCGTCAAGGCTGCAATTTTTCAGATGCGTCGGTTCGACAAACTTTTGAAGAGCGGTTCACGGTCGAGCGCATGTGCAGCGACTGCTTGGCGATCTATCGTTCGCTCTCGGAGGGCATAACGAAAGCACTTGGCTCTCGAAACAGGCGCGCTAAAAACACCGCAATAATGACTATATCTAGCTAACGGAGCAGGGAGATGGTTCGGCTGCCTGGCTTTAGCCGGCAGGGATCAGCGCCTGAGCCACTTGGCCGCTTCTGAACAGGAGAGGTTGACCATGACCACTCAACTGGAAGACCGCAGGCTTGATCCAGCCGTGGCGCTCCCGGCGATCGACGAGACGGCGCCGCGCGAGCCGCATCGGCAATTTGCGCTGAAGCACGAGGACTGCTTCGTCGTCTCAGACAGCTACGGCGACATACGCGGCACCGGCGACGGGCTTTTCCGTGACGACACGCGTGTTTTGTCGCGCTTCCGCCTGTTCATCGGCGGCCGGATGCCGTCGCTGCTCGGCGCCTCGCTGTCGCAGGACAATATCCTGTTCACCGCCAATCTCACCAACCTGGCCACGATCGGGCCGAATGGCAGCGAAGCCTTGCCGGGCGTCGTCCACATCGACCGGACGCGGTTCATCTGGCAGGACCGCATGTTCGAGCGCATCACCTTCACCAACTACTCCGCGCGCGAGGTGGTCCTGCCGGTTCGGCTCGATTTCGACGCCGATTTCCGTGACATGTTCGAGGTGCGCGGCACCACACGCAGCCGCCGTGGTCGCGCCCATGACGCGCTGGTCGGCGCGGCGAGCGTAACCTTCCGATATGAAGGCCTCGACAATGTGGCCCGTCAATCGGTCATCGCATTCTCGTTCAAGCCCGATCAGTTGCATCCCAACCACGCCGATTTCCTCATTCTCGTGGCAAGGCATGACAGCAGGGCACTGTACCTGGAGGTCGGTCACAGCGAAGCTGTCCCCTCCAGTGATCGCTTCCGCGCGGCCGCCGCGCGCGCCCGCTTTGCCATGCGCTCAAAGCGCCGGCAGGGCGCCACCGTGTTCAGCTCCGGCCGCGTGTTCAATGACTGGCTCACACGCACGCGCGCCGACATCGCGCTGCTGACGACGGATCTGGAGACGGGGCCATACCCATATGCCGGCATCCCGTGGTTTTCGACGGCTTTCGGCCGCGATGGCGTCATTTCCGCCTTGCAGATGCTCTGGCTCAATCCCGAGCTTGCCCGTGGGGTACTGGCCTATCTTGCCCACTATCAGTCGACCGACACCTCTGTGTTTGATGATGCCGAACCTGGCAAAATCATGCATGAAACCCGCAAGGGAGAAATGGCCGTGCTGCGCGAGCTGCCGTTCGGCCGCTACTATGGCGGCGTCGACACCACGCCACTCTATGTCTATCTGGCTTCGTCCTACGCCGAACGCACCGGAGACGAGGCGTTCGTCGATCGCATGTGGGACTCGCTGGGCGCTGCCACTGCCTGGATGGAAGAGGTCGGAGCCCGCAACGGGGAAGGCTTTGTAACCTACAACAGGGCGGCCGACACGGGGCTGTTCAACCAAGGCTGGAAGGACAGTTCCGATGCCGTCTTCCATGCCGACGGCACCATCCCCAAAGGGCCGATCGCATTGGTCGAGGTGCAAGGTTATGCCTTCGCCGCATATCAGGGGATGGCGGCGCTGGCCGCCAGGCGCGGCGACGACGCCAAGGCGGCGCACTGGAGCGCCCTGGCAGAGAGGATCCGTCAGGCGGTCGAGACGCATTTCTGGATGCCGGACCGCGATTTCTATGCTTTGGCGATCGACGGAGAAGGTAAGCAATGCGCGGTTCGCACCTCCAATGCCGGTCACCTGCTTTATGTCGGGCTGCCGTCGGCGGCACGAGCGCAGGCACTTGCCAGCCAGCTGCTCTCTGCTCATCTTCATAGCGGTTGGGGCGTTCGCACACTGGCCGACGACGAGATCCCATTCAACCCGATGTCCTATCATAATGGCTCGATCTGGCCGCACGACACCGCGCTCTGCGCCTCCGGGCTCGCCCGCTATCACGAACGCGACAGCGTCGTGAAGCTGATGAGCGGTATGTTCGAGGCGGCGGTCCGCTTCAACATGCGGCTGCCAGAGCTGTTCTGCGGCTTTACGCGTGCGGCCAGCGATTCACCGGTGGCCTACCCGGTCGCCTGTCTGCCGCAGGCCTGGTCGGCTGGCTCCGCTTTCATGATGCTGCAGGCTTGCCTGGGCATTCGGGTTGACGGCTGGAAACGCGAGATCACTGTGGAACGCCCGCGGCTGCCTATCGGCATCGACAACATCGTTATCCGCCACCTGGCCATTGGCGAGGCGAAAGTCGATCTCATCTTCGAGCGCATTGGCGACCGTGTTGCGTGCTATCTCGACCATCGTCATGAAGGTCTGGTGCCTCTGGTGGTGCGCTCTTAGCGCAGCCGGCTCCCGTGCGGCACCTGCGAGCGCTGGATTGAGTCGCGCCTGCATGAGCCCTCGATCCAGGGTAAGTCGCAATCCGAAGGCATGGCATACACAGCCAGCGCAGTGCAAAACCTGTACTGCGAATCCGCCTGCAGCTCGTTCGGAGCTATGGCTTTCGAGCGCAATTGATTGGTCGTGAGTTTAGTTGGTCTTCAACTGGCCGACGCGGTTTTCGGCAATCCAGCGGGCGGCAAGCACCAATGCGCCCATACTGAAATCCTTGCCGTGTTTGGCCACCATTTCTTCCGACAGCTTGGCGAGCCGTTTGAAGAATTCGTCCTTGCTCTCGTCCTCGGGGGTGGGTTCGGTTTGCATTTTGTGCTCCTTTTGCATGCGGCCTGCCTTTGCTATTTGAACATCTGTGCGGGAAAGGTGACGATCGCTGCGGTGCCGTCGACTGCGCCCACTGCCAGGTGGCGTCCGTCGCCGGACCACGCAAGCGCGGTCACCGCGCTGCCCAGCGGCCTGAGGAGGAGTTCGTCTCGCGCGCCGATCTGGGCGATGGTGATTCGGCCGTTGGCATAGCCGGCCGCAATCAGTTTTTTCTCCGGGTGCGCAGCCACTGTCTCGACCGGCACCAGCCCGGCGCGGCCGGTCTCCAGCGCGCCCGAGATGTCGCCGTCAAGTGGCGGAGCGGTCATCGACCAGCCGGCGATCCGGAACGCGCCCGACGCAAACAGCGCATTCTCCGGCAGACTCCAGCACACGGTCCGGACCGGCGATGGAAATCCTTCGACGATGTCAACTCGGCCATCGGTCACGCTGACCAAAGCAAAGCCTCCGGTTTCGAGTCCGCAGGCCAGCCAAGTGCCGTCGCCACTCCAGCGGATCGACACCGGACCCGCCGAAAAGGGAATATAGCGCACCGGGGTAGCGCCGTCTTCCAGCGCCCAGATCGACAGTCCATCATCAAGACCGCATGCGAGGCGCCGTCCGTCCGGCGAGAAGGCAATCGCTTCCCTGGACGATGTCGTGCCTTGCTGCAACCTCAATGCGTCGCCTCCGCCGCGCGACAGGAAAATATCCTGCCGGTTGCTGACAGCTGTTATGGCCGTCCGGGGGTTGTGGTCGACGGCGACGACCGGCCCGTCGATCTTGACCAGCGTCTCCATCACATTGCCGTCCGCAGCCAGATGCACCACTTCGCCAGCCCCCGTTCCCAAGAGGAAGCCGGATTGATGGTAGCTGGCCACCGGGACGTCTCCATCCCCAAACGCAGCGGTGGCGATCAATGGTGCCGGTGGCTTCTCCCGCGGGCGGATCGTCGTCTGGCCGAGATCGCCGCTCATCCTGATACGCGACTCAGGCGGCTCCTGGTCCGCGACCGCAGCTATTGCGACCGTTCCATCTACGCAGGTGAAGGCGACACTCGAGCCATCGGCGCTAAAGCGCAGGTCGGCGATCGCCGACGGGCGACGCCAGCTTCGCGCCAGCAGGTCGAACAAGGTCAGGTTCTGTATCGCGTGCTGGTTCATGACCATTCCCTTCGTCAGTTTCCATCCGTCGCCGCGAGGCTGCGGTCGACGTCGTCGACCTCACCCTCCGCGGCGGCGATGCGTTGCTCGCACCTCGCGCCTTCCTGCATGACCGCCGCGGCTCTCTCCTCCGCCTCATGCAAATCCTGCACCAGTTGCGCGCTGGCGCCGCTCCTGCCGATTTCGAGTTCCAGGCGCAGCACATCCATCTCGATACCGGCGCGTTTCTGATCGAGCCGCAACGCCTCGGCAGTCAGCGCGGAGACGTTGGCGACAAGATCGAGCCGGCGGGCGAGCAACGTGTCACGCTTGGCAGTATTGGGGCCTCCTGTCATTTTTCGTTCCCCAAAGATCCGGGCGGTTTTTCGAAAGCCGACAGCAATTTTGGCAACGTGCCGGCCTGCGACTGGAACTGTTTTTCGGCCGTTTCGATGTGGCTCTTGAGCTGATCCCAGATGTCGACGCGGATCATCGATGTCGTATCGCCGGTGAGGCGCTCGATCTCGTCGACGCGGAACTGCCGCGACAGCGAAACGCCGGAAAACACGAAGTCGCGCAACAGGATCGCATGGTTCTCGATGAACAGATGGATCATCGGATGGGTTTCCGTGGTGACGCCGCCGGCGGCAAGCTCGGCTTGGATGAAGTCCTGGAAGTGGCTCTGCAGGCGGTGTTGGCTCTCGCCCATGAAGCGC
Organism: Mesorhizobium sp. WSM4848; assembly: GCF_055811375.1. Lineage (NCBI taxonomy): Bacteria > Pseudomonadati > Pseudomonadota > Alphaproteobacteria > Hyphomicrobiales > Phyllobacteriaceae > Mesorhizobium > Mesorhizobium sp. WSM4848. Next base: position 129,348 of record NZ_JBVVPX010000001.1, on the reverse strand, counting down.
ATGACAAAGACCAGATCGCGCGGCATCAGCCTGACAAGATCGCCGGTGACGCCTTCTGCCTGGCTGGACATCGGCTCGTGCGGCCCCCGGCGGTCTTTATCGTTTGGCATGGTTTCTCTCCAGCGTGACACCCGTTCATGGGCCGTCGCCCCCAAATAGTGGAGAAAGACGAAGAATTGAATAGATGATCTTCGTTTTTGTACTTGCTGCGCTTGCTAACTAAATATGTTGCAATTGCGAATAGGCGCGAAATATTACAGGCGTACGTTACAACTGTAAAAGAACGTTACAGTTGGCCATCAGCTCATATGCCGAAAGAGCGGCGATTTTGTTTTGAGCGCCAGCCATGGGTGCTGTTTTCAAATTGGCACGGCGCTTGCTTTGTACATTCCCACAAGAAGCCCATCGCGATTTGACGCGGTGCCAAAAGAACGAAGGAACGGAGGAAGCTGGCCGCTTCGATACGCCCATCGCATACGCGGTTGGCGCCGCGGTCCCTGCCAGACGCCTCCAAAACCTTTGCCGCGATCCACTTGAATGGCAGGACCATGAGTCGCGCCTGAACGCGCAACCCTTTGTCGTGCCGTTCGCACTCTCACTTGCGGCGCTGTGCGCCGCTTCATGCCGGGGGTCAAGGGACCTGCGGCTCAAACCTGGTGGAGGCTTATGACCATGACGTCTCTGACGCTCAACAAGATTACCTCGCAACGCGGAATCTCCGTCGGCGAGGCAACCAAGAAGATTGCCGATCTCGGCTGGAATCCTTCCTACGTCCAGGAGGCGATGACGTTTCCGACGGACTACAAGATCAACAAGACGCCGCGCGACCCGATGAAGCAGGTCCTGCGGTCCTATTTCCCGATGCAGGAAGAGAAGGACAACCGCGTCTATGGCGCGCTCGATGCGGCGTTGCGGGGTGACATGTTCCGCAACGTCGAGCCGCGCTGGGTCGAATGGATGAAGCTCTTCCTGGCCATCATTCCCTTCCCGGAAATCTCCGCTGCCCGCTCGATGGCGATGGTCGCCCGTATCGCTCCTGGCGAGGAACTCAGGACCGGCTTCACGATGCAGATGATCGACGAGTTCCGGCACTCGACGATCCAGATGAACCTGAAGAAATGGTACATGGAGAACTACATCGATCCGGCCGGCTTCGACATTACCGAGGAAGCCTTCGGAAAATGCTACGCCACGACCATCGGCCGGCAGTTCGCGGAAGGCTTCATCACCGGCGACACCATGACTGCCGCCTGCATGTACCTGACCGTGGTCGCCGAAACCGCCTTCACCAACACGCTGTTCGTCGCCATGCCATCGGAAGCCGCCCGCAACGGCGACTATGCGCTGCCGACCGTCTTCCTGTCGGTGCAGTCCGACGAGAGCCGGCATATCGGCAATGGCCATTCGCTGCTGATGGCGGCGCTCAAGGAGCCGGAGAATCACCTCTTGCTCGAGCGCGACCTGCGCTACGCCTTCTGGCAGAACCACGCGATCGTCGATGCGGCCATAGGCACCTTCATCGAATACGGCACCACCAACCGCGACAAGAACAAGGAGTCCTACGCGGAAATGTGGCACCGCTGGATCTACGAGGATTACTACCGCACCTACATGCTGCCGCTTGAGAAATACGGCATCAAGGTCCATCATGACGACGTCCAGGCGGCCTGGGAACGCATCACCAAGAAGAACTACGTCCACAAGGTCGGGCAGTTCTTCGCGGTCGGCTGGCCGGTCAATTTCTGGCGCATCGAAGCCCAGACCGACAAGGACTTCGAGTGGTTCGAGCACAAATATCCGGGCTGGTACGCCGAATTCGGCGACTTCTGGAAATGGTACGCCAAGCTCAGCCACAAGGGCGAGAAGGTGCTGCTGTTCAACAGCGACGTCGGTTACGTCTATCCGCACCGCTGCTGGTCCTGCCTCGTTCCCTGCCTGATCCGTGAGGATATGGTTGTCGGCGAGATCGACGGCCAACTGCACACCTTTGCCCACGAACTCGACAAGTGGACTGCCACCGTGGCGTTCGCCGACGAGTATCAGGGCCGGCCGACGCCCGCGATGGGCCGCTTCAGCGGCAAGCGCGAGTGGGAGACGCTCTATGACGGCTGGGATCTGGCCGATGCGATCAAGGACCTGAACTTCGTCCGTTCCGACGGCAAGACGCTCGTACCGCAGCCGCATATGCGCTTCGACGACAAGGAGATGTGGACGCTGGACGACGTGCGAGGCAACAAGCTCGGATCTCCGCTCAACGCGCTGCGTGCCATGTCGCCCGCGGACCGTGAGAAGCACCTGGCGGAATACCGGGCCGGCTTCACGATCAATCCCTGCAACTGATCAGGCCAAGGGGCGGGTTCGTCCCGCCCCTTCTCTTACTGGAGGTCCGTATGTCGGAAACCCACACGGTCAGGCTCAGCCCGGTCGACGTCGAATTCGACGTCGAGCATGGCGAAACGGTGCTCAACGCCGCTTTCCGCCAGGGCATCGCCCTGCCGCACGGCTGCAAGGAAGGGCAATGCTCGGCCTGCAAGAGCGTGTTGCTCGAAGGCGAAGTCGACATGCTGAAATACTCGACCTTCGCGCTGAACGACATGGAGAAGGAGAGCGGCCACGTCCTTTTGTGCCGCTGCATCGCCTACTCCGATCTGGAAGTCGAGCTTCTCAACTACGACGAGGAGATTTTGGCGAAAGCGATCGCCGTGAAGACGTTCAACGGCCGGATTGCTCTGATCGAGCACCTGACCCACGACATTCGCGGCATCGAGATCGAACTCGGCTCGCCGATAAAGTTCTGGGCGGGGCAATATGTCGACATCACGGTTACCACGGAAAAAGGGGAGACGATTACGCGCTCGTTCTCCATGGCAAATACGCCGGACCAAACCGAAAAACTCTGCTTCATCATCAAAAAATACCCTGAGGGAAAGTTCTCCGGAGAACTCGATTCCGGAGGAATCAAGGTCGGAGCACAGGTCACCGTCGTCGGACCCTACGGAACCTGTTTCCGCCGGGACGAACGGCAAGGACCCCTGATCCTGGTCGGCGCCGGATCGGGCATGTCACCGATCTGGTCGATCCTCAACGACCATCTGAAGAGCGGCGAGAAACGTCCGGTCTACTTCTTCTACGGTGCCAGGACCCGCAACGACCTGTTCTATCTCGACAGGATCGCCGAGCTGATCGGCCAGCATTCGGATGTCACCTTCATTCCCGTGCTGTCGCACGCGACTGATGACGCCGAATGGCAAGGCGAACGCGGTTTCGTACACCAGAGTGTCGACGCCAAGCTCAAGCAACTTGCGGTCGACGGGCAGGGCGATGTCCATGCCTGTGGCCCGCCACCGATGATTGATGCGCTCCAGCCGGTTCTATTCATGAACGGGTTCGAGACGGAGCGGATCTTCTTCGACAAGTTCACCACATCGACAGGTGCTACGCCGGCCCACTGAGGGGACGGCCACGCAACTGCAACCACAACTGCAACAAGGGAGTGAAGACTATGCCAGCCATCTCGAGTTCAGTCGGATCCGGAGCCGCCGGCGCGGCGATCTTTGCCGATTCCGACAGCCGGAAGTACCGGTACTTCGACCCGAAGGGCCAGCGCGCCACGCACTACGAAGACATGACGGTCGACGTACAGCCTGACCCGGAGCGCTACCTGATCCAGGACTGGATCATCTCCTTCGCCGACGGCAAAGGCGCCTATGTCAAGCAGAACACCGCGGCTCAGAGTTCCAACTGGCATGCCTTCCGCGCCCCTGATCAGGAGTGGGAACGCACGCACTACCAGCGCCAGTCGAAGATCGAGACGATGGTGCAGAGCGTCATCAACAATGCCCGCAAGTCGGGAGCGCCGAAGACCTTCGACAAGGCCTGGGTCAAGGTTCTGCAGACGCAACTCGGCGCCTGGAAACATGCCGAATTCGGGCTCGGCACCTCGCTGATGCAGGCGCAGCGCTACGGCTACACCCAGATGATCAACAACGCGACGCTGACCAACTCGTCCTACAAGCTGCGGCTGGCGCAGGACATCACGCTCTACCTTGCCGAGATCGGCATGGACCTTCCCGGCTGGGACGACGAACTCGGCAAGAAGGCCTGGCTCGAGGACAACAACTGGCAAGCCACCCGCGAGGCGGTCGAAACCATCATGGGCGCGACCGACTATCTCGAACAGTATTTCGCCATCAACATCGTCTTCGAACCGCTGGTCGGGGAAGCATTCCGCTCAGGTTTCCTGATGCAGATCGCCGCCGCCAACCATGATTTCATCACGCCTGCGGTGATCTCGGCAGCCGAGGCCGACTACGAGCGCAATCTCGCCAACACGATCGACCTCATGCACATGCTCGCCAACGATGAGAAGCACGGCGCGGCGAACAAGAAGCGCTTCCAGGGCTGGGTCGAGAAACACGGCGCGCTCGCCGACAAGGCAGCCACCGGCCTGCAGCCGATCTGGTCGATGCCGCATTCAAAGCCGGTCGCCTTTGCGGATGTCCGTGCCAAATCCGAGGAACGGATTGGACAGATACTCGGCGAACTTGGCCTCAAGCGCTGACACAGGGAGAAAACCGTCATGTCAACTGCAGCACGCGACGCATCGCAATCCAACATCTTCAGGTCGATGAAGGATATCACCTTCGAACAGACGATTTCGCATCAGTGCGGCGTCACCATGAACGACTCGGTGGAAGCCAGGGCCATCGCCGAATTCATGGGCCTGAAGCCGAACGTAATCGTCACCTACCAGCCGGCGATGATCCGCATCGATGGCACCGGCAAGCTGATCTTCAAGATGGACGAGATCAGCGAATATCTCGGCCGCGAGATGACGGCGGAAACCTTCGAGGTCAACAGCTCCACCCACTACGGGCGGATGGTGCGCATCGACGACAACACCGTGATCCTGTTCGGCAACATGGACGAGATGTTCGAATACATCGAATAGCCGGCAAAAAATCAGGCGTGCCGCCTGATTGCGGCACGCCGAACCGATCAACACGCATCTTGCGGAGGAAAGAATGTTTAGGACACCGGAAGGCAAGGATATTTTCGTGGTCGACGGCCACACCCATTTCTGGGACGGCAGCCCGGAGAACCAGAAGAATATTCACGGTAAGCAGTTCATCGACTGCTTCTACGCCTATCATACCGGGCTCAGCCCCAAGGACCAGCTGTGGGAGAAAAGCAAGTTCGAAAGGTACAGCGCCGACGATCTCTATCGCGATCTGTTCATCGACGGTCCCGACGATGTGGCGATCGTCCAGTCGACCTATCTCAAGGACTTCTACAAGAACGGCTTCAACACGATCGAGCGCAACGCCGAGGTGGCCAAGCTCTATCCCGAGCGTTTCATCGTCAATGGGGCCTTCGATCCGCGCGACGGTGAGAAGGCGCTTGAGTACATCCATTTCCTCAAGGAAACCTACGACGTCAAGGGCGTGAAGATGTACACGGCCGAATGGAACGGCGCCTCAAAGGGCTGGAAGCTCACCGATCCCGATGCCTACAAATGCTTCGAACTCTGCGACAAGCTCGGCATCAGGAACATCCACGTCCACAAGGGCCCGACGATCCTGCCGCTCAGCAAGGATGCGTTCGACGTGCATGACGTCGATCACGCGGCGACGGATTTCCAGGGCCTCAACTGGATCATCGAGCATTGCGGCCTGCCGCGCCTCGACGATTTCTGCTGGATCGCGACGCAGGAAACCAACGTCTACGGTGGACTTGCGGTAGCGCTGCCCTTCATCCATTCCCGCCCGCGCTATTTCGGCGAAGTCATCGCCGAACTGCTGTTCTGGCTCGGGCCGGAGAAAATCCTGTTCGGTTCCGACTACGCGATCTGGACGCCGCGCTGGCTGGTCGAGAAATTCTGGGCCTATCAGATCCCCGACGACATCGCTGCCGAACGCGGAGTGCAACTCACCGACGAGATCAAGGAGAAGATCCTCGGCCTCAATGCCGCGCGTCTTTACGACATCGATATCGATGCCAAGAAGAAGGCGCTCGCGGGCTCCCCCTTCAGCATCGCAGCGGAGTAGTCACGATGGGCGCCGCCAGAATACCAAGCCGCCAGGCAGAAGTCTGGCGGCGGCTAACCGAGGTCAATGACCCGGAACTCGACGAACCTATTACCGAGATGGGCTTTGTCGAGCGGGCCGAGGTTACGAGCGATGGCAGCGTGGAGATAGATTTCCGCCTGCCGACCTACTGGTGCTCGCCCAACTTCGCGTTCCTGATGCTGGACGGCGTCCGCAAGGCGCTCGACCAACTCTCATGGTCGCCGGCCCATCGCGTCAAGCTGCACGACCACATGTTCGCGGAAGAGGTCAATCGCGGCATGGCAGCCGGCAAGACATTCGGCGATATTTTCGCTGAACTTGCCGAGGATCAGGATCTCGGCGCCTTGCGCGAAACCTTCATGATGAAGGCATTCAAGCGGCGCCAGGAGGCAGTCTTGCGCGGCCTCCGGCAGCACGGTCTGACGGATCGGGAAATCCTCGGCATGGACCTGCCGGCATACGACGTCGCGCGGCTCGAGGCGGGCGAAGCGGCCAAACAGAAGCCGAGATACCGGGCGGCTCTGATCGAGCGTTTTCCCGACCGCCGGGCGGATGATCCCGTCTTCGTGACCTGGGAAGGACAACGCATACCGACTGCCGCACTCGGCGCCCATCTCGCCGAACTGCGCGGTGTGCGCGTCAATATGGAGTTCAACGGCGCGCTGTGCCGTGGACTCAAGCAGACCAGATACAAGGAACTCGATGTGGTCGACGGCGAACCGACACTGGTCGATTTCATCATGGATCGCGTGCCGGCACGAGCCGCGCCGACTGCCTGAAGTAGAGCCGAAAACAACGGCCTCCCTCGCACGAGGCCCCTAACCAACAACCCGCCCGTAAGGCGGAAGGAGGAATCATGCCCAAAATAATGCTTCACAACTCCGACGCCCGCCGCGCGCTCGCCCGTGGCGTCTTTCGGCTGGCCGCTGCCGTCGAGCCGACGCTCGGCCCCAAAGGCATGAACGCCATGATCGACCGGCCGATTGGCACGCCGATGGTGACCCGCGACGGCGTCAGCATCGCCTCCGAGATCGAACTGCACGACCGCTTCGAAAACATGGGCGCGCAGGTCGTTCGCGAAGTGTCGATGCAAACCAACGAGGTCGCCGGCGACGGCACCACGACTGCCATCGTGCTCGCCAACGCTCTCATCCAGGGCGGTGTGGAGGCGAATGAACGCGGCGTGAAATCCGTCGATCTGTGCAAGGGCATCGACCTTGCCGTGACAGCGGTGGTGGCGGCGCTCAAGGCTTCGGCCAAGCCGGCTAAGGGCAACGGCATTCTCGCCTCGGTCGCCAACATCGCGGCGACCAATGCCAAGCTTGGCGCACTAGTTGCGGAAGCCCACCAGCGGGTGGGGGCCGAAGGCGTCATCACCACGGACTTCAGCGTCACCACCGAGACCACGCTCGATGTGGTCGAGGGCATGTCCTTCGACCGCGGCTATCTCTCTCATCACATGGTGACTGATCAGGAGAAGATGGAGGCTGTTCTCGAACGGCCGTACATCCTGATGACCGATCTCAAGATCAAGGAGCCCGAGGCGCTGGATGCGGCTCGCCGCATCGCCGCCGAGGATGGTCGGCCGCTGCTGATCGTGTCCGAGGAAATGTCGCCGGAAGTTGTGGTGACGCTGCTCGGCAAGCAAGGACCTGGAAAATACCTCGTCGTCCATCCGCCGGAGTATGGCCATTGGCGCAAGGCGATGATGGAGGATCTGGCGATCATCACCGGCGGCAAGGTGATCGCGCGCGACCTCGGCGGTCGGCTGGAGGACATCACCGCCGACGATCTCGGAACAGCCGACCGGGTCAAGACCAGTTCGTCCTACACCTCGATCGTCCGCGGCGGCGGCGATCACGCGGCAATCGCGTCGCGTCGCGCTCAGGTACAGCGGCAGTATGAAGCTTCGCCGCCGAATATCGATCAGGACAAGCTGCGCGAGCGCCTGGCCAAGCTTTCTGGCGGCACTGCGATTCTCTATGCCGGCGGTGTCACGCCGGTCGAGCAGAAGCGAACCATTCAGCTCATCGAGGATTCGCTGAATGCGGTACGCGCCGCATCCGAAGAGGGCGTGGTCGCCGGAGGTGGCTCGGCGCTTGCCCAGATCGCGCCGCTGCTCGACAAGGTGGCGGCAGGCGTCGACGGCGATGTCGCCGAAGGCGTGCGCCTGGTGCGATCGGTGCTGTCGCGGCCGCTCTGGCGCATAGCCGTCAATGCCGGCGCCGATCCCGAGGCAGTCGTGGCGGAAGTCACGCGCATCAACGGCGGCTACGGCTACAACGCGTCTGCCGGCAGCTACCAGAACATGTTCGAGGCAGGGATCATCGATCCGGTCCGCGTCACCTACACAGCACTCGCCAACGCAGCTTCGGTGGCGACGCTGATCCTGACCACCGAAACGCTGATCGGCCATCTCGCCGAGGACGAGGACCCGACGGCCGGACCGGCTCGCGGTGGCGGCTCTGAAAAGCTCGGCCGCGCCTGAAGCAATCCGAACAATCTCGACGTTGAAAGGACACAGCCATGAAAGCTGCCAGACTGTACGAATACGACCCGCATATGAACGTCCAGCTCAGGGTCGAGGAGGTCAAGGCGCCGACCATTACCGCTCCCGACGAGGTCATCGTGCGGGTAGGTGCCGCCGGCCTCTGCCGCACCGACCTCCACATCATCGAGGGTGTGTGGAAGCCGACCATGGATCCAGAGGGCACGCTGCTGCCTTACATCATGGGCCATGAAAATGCAGGCTGGGTCGAGGAGGTCGGAAGCGGCGTCAGGTCGGTCAAGCGCGGTGACGCGGTGATCTGCCACCCGTTTCGCTCGTGTGGCATCTGCCTCAACTGCCGCCACGGCGAGGATATGTACTGCGACAACGGCCAATTTCCGGGCCTCGGCATGAATGGCGGTTTCGCGGAGTATTTCATCACCAGCGAGCGTTCGCTGATCAAGCTGAACGCCAACGTCACGCCGATCGAGGTGGCGCCGCTTGCCGACGCCGGCATCACCGCTTATCGCGCCGCCAAGCGCGCCGCCAAACTGCTGCGACCAGGGAGCTATTGTGTGCTGCTCGGCATAGGCGGGCTCGGCCACATCGCGCTGCAATCGCTGCACGCGATCTCGGGCTGCCGCATCATCGCCGTCGATCGCGAGCCGGCAGCACAGGTGCTGGCCAAGGACCTCGGCGCGGACTTCGTCCTCGATGGTGGGCCGAACATCGTCGAGGAGGTCATCCAAATCACTGGCGGCGGCGCCCATGTGGTCATCGATTTCGTCGGTGAACTCGGTGTCGAGAACATCTGCTGGAAGATGGTGCGCAAGGGCGGGCAACTGTTCGTCGTCGGCTATGGCGGCAATATCAATGTGCCGACCGCCCATCTCGTCATCGAGGAGATCAACATCGGCGGCAGCCTGGTCGGCAATTTCACCGAGCTTGTCGAACTGATGGAGCTCAACGCCGACGGCAAGGTGAAGATGCACTACACCGAGTACAACCTTGCCAGCATCAACACCGCGCTCGACGATTTCAAGAACCGTCGGTTCACCGGCCGCGGCGTTATCGTGCCGTGACCTATCCGGACCGGAGCCGCGCGGACGGGTGCGGCCCGGTCACCACTATCATCTAGCGGGAGTGGCGCGAATGCTACGGGGCTCTTTCGTCGCCGGTGGCGGGTTCTGATCCTAGAGGAAACTGCGGCGGATTCCGTATTGGTCGAGTTTGCGATAGAGCGTCGGCCGGGAAATGCCGAGCCGCCGCGCGACCCGACTGAGATTGCCGCCCTCGGCTGCCAATGCGTTCTTCATCGCCTGGCGTTCCGCCTCGACGAGTGTGCCTCCAGGCGACTCGGCCGACAGGGTCTTACCATCATTGGACGTGGCGCTGGGCGCCGCGATTTCACCGGGGAGATCGTGGAGCCCGATATCTCGGCCCCGCGCCAGGACATGCAACCGCCCGATGAGGTTCTTCAGTTCGCGTACATTGCCCGGCCAATGATAGGCGAGCAGGGCATCGAGCGCTTCTTGCGAAAACTCCAGCGGGTCCTCGCCCGCTGCGGTAGCGATCTGCCGGTTGAAATGTTCGACCAGCAGCAGCACATCCTCGCCGCGCTCGCGCAGCGGTGGAACAGTGATCGAAACCGCGCCAATTCGATAGTAGAGATCGCGGCGGAATCGGCCTGCGTCAATTTCGTGCTTGAGATCGCGATTGGTCGAGGCGACCAGGCGCACGTCCACCGGGCGGCCCCGGCTGTCGCCAATGCGGTTGACCACGCGCTCTTCCAGGACACGCAGCAGAAACGGCTGGATCTCGAGCGGCAATTCGCCGATCTCGTCGAGACTGAGGACGCCGCCATGGGCGAGCTCGAAAACCCCCGGTTTGCCTTCACGCGAGGCGCCGGTAAAGGCGCCGGCGACATGGCCGAACAACTCGCTGCCGAACAAGTCCTTGGTGATCGCCCCGCAATTCATGGCGATGAATGGGTCGTTCGCCGTGCGCCGGCTGCCGGCATGGACGAGCCGTGCAAACAGCTCTTTCCCGACGCCTGTTTCGCCCTCGACCAACAGCGATGTCACACTGCCCGACCGCGCGACGCGGCAGGCGACGTCGATGGCGGCATGCAGTGCTTCGCTTTCGCCGACGATCATGGCGACAGCATCCTGAAGATGCTTGTTCACTTCCCGGTGGACCACCGCCGCGCTGGAGACTGCCGGCACGGAGGGGAACACCAGCGCCGCTCCGCGGAGGTCGCCGTCGAGCTTGAGCGGGGTGATATGGCAGGATCGCAGATGGGCCGGCAGCGCCCTGGCAAGGTCGGCTTCGGAGCCGGAGGACGGAAGGTTCATCAGCCAGCGGCCACGGCCCGGCTCCATCGGGCCGTCCATCATCTCAGTGGCCTCGCCATCAGGCACATTGTTGCAGAATATGGCACGGCCGCGATGGTCGACGATTACCAGCCCGTCTTTTCGGCGGTAGCCGGGAGCCGATGAAATGAAAGCTTCGAGCAGGCGCGTGCGCTGTTCCTGCTGCTGTTCGGCCAATGCCTTTTCGATCTGCCGGGCTGTCGCGGCGACGAGCGCGGTGTTGTGCGGCCTGAAAATCGGCGAATAGCCTGACAGGTCGACGACACCGATGATCTTGCCGTCGAGCGGATCGCGGATCGGCGCGCCGGCGCAAGTCCAGGACTTGATGCCGGCGCAGAAATGCTCGGCCGCATGCACGAAAGTCGGCTCGCCGGTCCACAGCGCCGTACCGATACCGTTCGTCCCGACGGCATCCTCGTTCCATTTGCCGCCGATGGCGAGGTGGATATCCATGCCGTCATGCAGCGTCTTCTTGTCGCCGATAGCGTCGATCAGCACGCCGTCGCTGTCGGCCAGAACCAGCATCGCACCGGTCCCGTCCAGTAACTGGCCAAGCGATGCGAACGACCGCCGCGCCGCCGAAAGCAGTTCAGCATTGGCCCGGGTCAGATATTCGATTTCGTCGCGATCACTGCTCAGCGGTGCTTCAATGCCTTGAGCGTTGATGCCGCCGGTGGCACTGCGATACCAGGAATCGTGAATGAGGGAGCGGACGTGGCTTGCGTGGACTGGATCGCCGGCGCATTTGGGCTCGTCAGCCAGAAAACTTTCCCAGGCGCGCATGGTGGCACGCTCGTCATAGTCGATGTTGCTCAGAGCCATTTGGCCGGTGGCCAGCGACCTACGCGCCGGAAGGGCATCGATCTTCATCTGGTTGGGGGCTATCTCGCGTTTCATTCAGTCATCACAGAACCTTTGAGGTATGCCATTTCTGTATGCTGTCGGGTTCGCAGGCTGCCGCGAGTTGGACGTGAAGAAGCACGCCCAGGCGTCAGCCTGATCAGTCGATGCCGAGTTTCGCGCCGATGTCGAAGGCAAGCTGTTCTTCGGTATAGGTGGCAGCGAGGCGGGATCCGTCCATGTCGGCAAGCGCCTCGGCAACGATTTCGTCAACCGGCGAGAAGAAGCCATTCTGCTTTGTTGCCAGCACGAAGACCTGATCGCCGCCGCGGTCGCGGATATCGCCGATGTGATGAAGTTGGCGGCCCGTGTTCCGATCCTTCGAAATGACACGGCCGTTCATGGTGACTTGGATGGTCGGCTTGACCTCGGCCACCCCGGCCGCGCCGCCACCGACATGGATGATCAGGCCTTCCGCCTTGGGTTGCAGGCGTGGCTTTCGCGAAGCTGAATAGCCGCCACCGCTGATCTGGTCGGCAAGGCGGACGATGGTCGAGCGGTTCTGCTCGATCAGTCTTTTGACTTGTGCGTCCTCGCGCCGCGGGCCATCCCGCTTGGAGATAATCTCGACCATGAATCCTCCCAGATTCGCACCGCGTCGCCGTTTCTTCGTTTGAGGTGAACCCTACACCGCCTCGGCGAAGTTCGCCATTCATATCAGATAGCGCCAAAATTTGCTTTGCTGGTAGCAGGCGGCTGCTACACGGGATTTCCGATATCGGACGTTTTGAGTAATGCCCGCTTGTCAGGCTGCCTTGTTCGTCAATTCCGAGGGTTTGCTGTCGAGTTGTTGCCTGTCGCGCACGTCACGCTTTCGCAGGACGCTCAAATGCACGCCCGCTGCCAGGCCGGCCTCGGGATGCGGCTTGGCTTCATTGAGGCGGCGGTGAAAGGCGAGAGGCTCGACTTGCGACGGACTATCTGCTCGCCAGCGTCGCTACAAGATCGCTGAAACGTTCGCCCTGGATGCTGACATGCTGGCGCAGCAGCGTGCGCGCCTGCTCCGCGTCGCCGGCGAGGATTGCTTCCACGATCGCGCCATGTTCGGCGAATGACGTGGCAACGCGGTTGCGCACGCGCAGTTGGAGACGCCTGTAGGGCTGCAGACGGCGATGCAGTGCGACGCACTGCTCGGCCAGAAAACCGCTGTGGCTGGCAGCGTAGATAGCTTTGTGAAAGCGCTCGTTATCGTAATAGTAGGCGTCGCTGTTGCCGGCCGAAGACGAACGCTCGCAATCTGCATGCGCGGCCAGGATGGTTGTGCGATCGGCATCGGTGAACCGTCGCGCGGCCAGCGAACCGGCCAAACCTTCAAGTTCCGCCATCACCTCGAACATTTCGAAAATGCGGTGCGGTCCCGGATCAATCACCACGGCGCCCCGGCGCGGCCGGATCTCTATCAGTCCGATCGCGTTCAACTGCATCAGCGCCTCGCGCACCGGCGTTCTCGAGACGCCGAAGCGTGTTGCCAATTGCACCTCGTCTAGTCGTGCACCTGGGGCGAAGTCGTTCGAGATTATGCCGTTTTCAATCTCGTCACGTAGGCGCTGAACGACATTTTCCGACATGTTTTGGGCCTTCCAATGCAATATGATAAAGCTTGTATGCAAGAATGTTGACTTTGCGTACAAGGATGTTTAAGAACGGTACCACAACAGGCAAGTCGCACACAAATGGGTGCACGCATCCGAGCACCAGCACGCGTCGACACCGCGCGGAGGGTCTGCTTGCGCCGATTTCGACTTTGCCAGGAGGGACTCCGACATGGCAGGCATCTCGTTCTTTAGCGATATGGTGCAAAGCATCACCGATCGCGGCCGCAGGCTGCTTGCGGCAGGGGCGCGCAGCGAGCCGGTCCAAGCCGAGACGAATATCGAAACACTCTGCGACATGCTTTTGTCGAGCCGGGGCGAAGCCTCGGGCATGGCGTTGGCCGCCGAGGTCCTTCAGCGCTGGGCCCAACTGGACGCTGCCGGTCAGCAAGACTTCGTGCGAATGCTGCACGAACAGTTCGGCCCAGACATCGCCAAGCTTGACAAAGCCATCGAGCGCTACCGCAACGACGGGAGTTCGGATGCCGTCATCGAACTGCACCAGGCCGCCGAGCCGCGTCGCCAGGAATTGGTGCGCAGACTGAACCTGGCCCCCAAAGGCACGGCAAGGCTGGTGGAGATGCGCGAGCGCCTATTAGCCATGAAGGATGCGACGGAACCGTTTCGCGCCGTCGATGCCGACTTCGCCCACCTGTTCGGCTCGTGGTTCAATCGCGGTTTTCTGACCCTGCGTCCGATCGACTGGTCGACGCCGGCCGACATCCTGGAGAAGATCATCAGATACGAGGCGGTGCATGAAATCGCCGGCTGGGAGGAACTGCGGCGGAGGTTAGCTCCAGCCGACCGCAGGTGCTTTGCGTTCTTCCATCCGCGACTCGCAGACGATCCGCTGATCTTCGTTGAGGTTGCGCTGACCAAGGCGATTCCCTCCGCCATCGCTGATGTGCTCGATGTAAACCGTTCGCCGATCACGGCCCAGGACGCCACCACCGCTGTCTTCTATTCGATCTCCAACTGCCAGGACGGACTGCGTGGCATCTCTTTCGGGAACTTTCTGATCAAGCAGGTGGTGGAGGATCTGCGCCGCGACCTGCCTGGCTTGAAGACCTTCGTGACGCTGTCGCCGGTTCCGGGTTTCGCTGGCTGGCTGGCAAGACTGCGCAAGGCGGCCGATGCCAGCCTCGATGATCAGACCCTCAAGACGCTCGAGCTGCTGGACGATCCGGGCTGGGCGGACAGTCCGCAGAAGGCACGGGTCGTTGAACCTGTGCTTCTCCCGCTCGCCGCACGCTATTTCGTTAGGGAACGGGCCACCGGCAGACGGCCGGTCGATCCTGTGGCGCGTTTTCATTTGGGCAACGGCGCCCGCCTTGAACGGCTGAACTTCCTCGCCGATCGCTCTGCCAAGGCGATGCGGCAGTCCCACGGCTTGATGGTCAACTACTTTTACAAGTTGGACGACATCGAGGCGAACCACGAAGCCTTGGCGCAACATGGCGAGATCGCTGCTTCGCCGGAGGTGAGAAAACTGGCGGCAGCCGCTTCGACCGACGCCGATATCGGCGCCCCGGTTCGTCGACGCCGCACCGAAATGCAGAAAACCTGACAAGCAAATTGGGAGGAGTTCAATGAGCAATCACCTGTTCGACGCCATGCGAGCATCCGCCAGGTCAGGCGAGTCGATTTTCATCGAGACGATTGATGGTCAGCGTTGGACCTATGCAGATGCGCTGCGGCTCTCCGGACAGATCGCCAGCGCAATTGATGTGCTCGGCGTTCGCCCGGGCGACCGCGTCGCGGTCCAGGTGGACAAGAGCCCGCTGGCTCTGATGCTCTATCTCGCATGCGTGCGCTGCGGGGCGATCTATCTGCCGCTGAATACCGCCTATACGCTGGCTGAACTCGACTATTTTATCGGTGACGCCGAACCGCGGCTCGTCATCGTCTCCTCGAAGTCGCGAACTGATGTCGAGAGGATCGCGCACGGCCACGGCGCGATTGTCGAAACGCTCGATGCGGACGGCGCCGGGTCGCTCATGCAGTTGGCCCGGGACGAGTCTGCCGATTTTCTCGACGCGGCGCGCGCGCCTGACGATCTCGCCGCGATCCTGTACACATCTGGGACCACCGGCCGTTCCAAGGGCGCAATGCTGACGCACGACAACCTTTTGTCCAATGCAATGGCACTGCGCGAATGCTGGCAGGTGACGGCAGCCGACCGGCTGATCCACGCGCTGCCGATTTTTCACACGCATGGGCTCTTCGTGGCGACCAACGTCACGCTCATTTCCGGCGCCTCGATGTTTCTGCTGCCAAAGTTCGAGCCGGAGGAAATCCTTTCTCTGATGCCACGGGCGACGCTGATGATGGGCGTGCCGACCTTCTATGTCCGGTTGCTTCAGCATCAGGGCCTGAACCGGGAGACGGTCGCCAATATCAGGCTGTTCATCTCCGGCTCGGCGCCGCTGCTCGCTGAGACGCACGCCGCATTCAAGCAGCGCACCGGTCACGCCATTCTCGAACGCTACGGCATGACCGAAACCAACATGAACACCTCAAACCCCTATGACGGCGAGCGAAGGGCAGGGACAGTAGGTTTCCCACTCCCGGGCGTGTCGGTGAGGGTCACCGATCCGGCCACGGGCGAGACGCTCGGACCAGGCAAAACCGGCATGATCGAGATCAAGGGCCCGAACGTTTTCCGGGGTTATTGGCGGATGCCTGAAAAGACGGCGGCGGAGTTCACCAAGGACGGCTATTTCATCAGCGGCGACCTCGGCAAGATCGATGAGGCGGGCTATCTCCACATCGTCGGCCGCGACAAGGACCTGGTGATCTCCGGCGGCTACAATATCTACCCGAAGGAAGTCGAGGGTGAGATCGATCAACTCGACGGCGTCGCCGAGAGTGCGGTCATCGGCATTGCACATCCGGATTTCGGCGAGGGGGTGACGGCCGTCGTGGTGCTCAAGCCCGGTGCGACGATGGACGAAAAGGCCGTGCTCAACGCGCTGCGCGACCGCCTCGCGCGCTTCAAGCAGCCGAAACGGGTGATCTTCGCCGAGGACCTTCCGCGCAACACCATGGGAAAGGTGCAGAAGAACCTTCTGCGCGACCGGTTCAAAAGCCTTTACATGCCTGCCTCCTAGGAGGCGCTGACGACCCTGCGTTGGTGCTTGGGAGCGAGACCAACGCGGCTGATCCACTACCGATGAAAATGAGAACGGGCGCCTGAAGGCGTTTCCCGAAGGGAGGAAGCTATGAACATCCAGATTCTGTCGATTGCGCTGCTGGTCGGCATGTTCGTGATCGCCACCATGCAGCCGATCAATATGGGCGCGCTCGCCTTCGCGTGCGCTTTTCTGGTCGGCTCGCTCGTCATGGCCATGAAGCCGGCGGAAATATTTGCTGGCTTCCCGAGCGACCTCTTCCTGACACTGGTCGGCATTACCTACCTGTTCGCCATCGCCCAGATCAACGGCACTATCGATTGGCTGGTCGAGGGCGCGGTCAAATTGGTGCGCGGACATGTGGCGTGGATTCCCTGGGTCATGTTCCTGGTCGCCGCCGTCATCACCGGCTTCGGTGCGCTCGGACCTGCGGCGGTCGCCATCCTGGCCCCGGTGGCGCTGGGTTTTGCGTTCCAGTACCGCATCAATCCGGTCATGATGGGATTGATGGTTATTCACGGGGCACAGGCGGGCGGCTTTTCGCCGATCAGCGTCTATGGCGGCATCACCAACCAGATCGTCGAAAAGGCGGGGTTGCCGTTCGCACCGACATCGCTGTTTCTCTCCAGCTTCTTCTTCAACCTAGCCATCGCAGTCCTCGTGTTCTTCGTCTTCGGCGGCTCGAAGGTGCTGCATAAGTATTCGGTCGCGTCGGGACCGCTGCCTGACCTCCACCCCGAGGGCGTGACGCAGTCAATCGTCGGCCACGGCGGCACGCTGGCTACTCCGATCAGCCATCACGTCTTTGAGGAGCAGACAAAAAATGTATCGGCGCTTTCCGGCCTGACTACGGAAAGGTTGACGACATTGATCGGCCTGACCGCGCTCGCGGTCGGCGCGCTTGTCTTCAAGTTCAATGTCGGCCTGGTGGCGATCACTGTCGCGGTCGCGCTGGCGCTGCTCTCGCCGAAGACCCAGAAGGCGGCGATCGACAAGGTCAGCTGGTCGACGGTGCTCCTGATCGCAGGCATCATCACCTATGTCGGCCTCATGGAGAAGATCGGCACGATCGACTACGTCGCCCAAGGCATTTCGAGCCTGGGCATGCCACTGCTGGTCGCACTTCTCCTGTGCTTCACCGGCGCCATTGTATCGGCATTCGCCTCGTCCACGGCATTGCTGGGAGCCATCATTCCGCTGGCCGTGCCCTTCCTTCTACAGGGGCAGATCAGTGCCATAGGCGTGGTTGCCGCGATAGCGATCTCCACCACCATCGTTGACACAAGTCCGTTTTCGACCAACGGCGCGCTGGTCGTCGCCAATGCCCAGGAAGCAGAGCGCGAGGGCGTGCTGAAGACGTTGCTGATCTACAGCGCGCTTATCGCCATCATCGGCCCGGTCATCGCCTGGCTGGTTTTCGTGGTCCCCGGGTTGGTTTGAACGGCCGGCCAATCAGTCTGGCCGCTCCGGTGCAATTTTGACCGGCGGCCAGGCTCGATACCCAACCTGATCTGGTCGGCATGAATAAGAAAAACGGCGGCGCAGGCAGAGCCGATGCCCTGTCAAGGCAGCCATTGGGCCGATAGCGCCGCCCGCCCTGCCTGGCGGGCCGTCGCTGCTCATGCGGGTGAGGGCGCGTAGCGGCTGCCCAGCGAATAGCGGCTGCCGACATAGGTGAGCTTGTTGACGGTGGCGACGGCCGCGCCCGACCAGGTCCGCCGATGCAGGAGCAGGCAGGGGTCGCCGGGTCGGATCCTCAGATGGCGGGCCACCATTTCTTCTGCCGCGACGGCCGAGATCACATGCTCCACTTCCGTCAGCGGTGTCGCCCGCTGCAAATAGTCGTAGGTGGCGGTCGCCACGAAGTTTTGCCGATGGTAGTCCGGTGCGAGCGCCGGATTGACAAAACGTTCCTCGAGCTGGACCGGCACATCGTCCTCGAAATGCACGATGATCGAATGGGCGACCGGCCTGCGGCGCGTGAACTCGAAGGCGACGACGAGGTCCAGCGCCGGATTGCGGATCCTCTCAAGGACGACGACCTCGGCCCTATGGCGTGCGCCGCGCGCGGCGATCTCGCCGGCGATGTTCCTGATTTCGATGAGGGCCGATTGCGGTTTCGGCGGTGCCACAAAGGTGCCTACGCCCTGGATGCGCAGCAGGTGGCCTTCCGAGGTCAGTTCTCTCAGCGCCCGGTGCACGGTCATGCGCGAGACGCCGAGCGTGCTGACCAGTTCGTTTTCGGAAGGCAGCCTGCGGTCCTTCGGCCAGTTGCCGCTGCCGATATTGCCGAGCACGTAGTCCTTGACCTTTTCGTAGAGCGGTCCGGCGGTTTCGGTAAGCCTGATCATCCTCTCTCCATTCGGACGATGGTCTTCAACCCGCCGCTCGCGCCGGCGATCAGGCGCTGGTAGGCGGCGGGAATCTCGCCGATCGCTATCTCGTCGGAGACGAAGAGCGACAGCGCGGGCGCGAGATCGCCAAGCATCGCGACGGCCGGCGCAAGCTCGTCGGCGGAGGCGTGGCAGCCGACAAGCGCGATCTCGCGCTCGACCAGCAAGTTGGGGTCGAGGTCGAGGCGGCCATGCGAAATGCCGACCAGCGCCAGCGTGCCGCCGCCGGCCAAGACATCGAGCAGCCGCGCCATCACCGTCACATTTCCCGTCGCGTCGATGGCATGGCGCAGATTGGGATCACGGGGCAGGGCGTCCAGGTCGACGACAGTCGCGCCGCTCACCTTGGCCACAAGATCTGCACGCGCCGCATTGCGGTCGGCGACGAGGACCTGTCTCTCGCCCGGCCGCGACAGCAGCAGCGCAGCCAATCCGCCGATCGGGCCGCAACCAGCGATAAGCACCGGCGCTCCGGCCGGCGCCGCCAGCCGTTGCACTGCGTGCAGGGCGACCGCCAGCGGCTCCGCCATGGCGGCGATTGCGGGATCGAGCGTGGCGTCGTGGCGCACAAGCAGCCGCGCCGGCAGCTGCGTCTCTTCCGCGAAGCCGCCGTCGCAGACCTCGCCTACAAAGCCCAGTCTGGCACAGACATTATGCCGGCCGGCCCGGCAGGCAGGACACTCGCCGCACCAGAAGCGCGAATCGGCCACGACCCGGTCTCCGAGCGCAAACTGGGACACGCCGGCACCCACGGCGATCACCTCGCCGGCGAACTCATGCCCGGCGACGCTCGGCGCGCGGCTGATCCACTGACCGGTGCGGAAGTTGTGGAGGTCGGAGCCGCAAATGCCGGCGGCCGTCACCCTGAGCCGCACCCAGCCAGGCGCCGGTTCGCCGGGAGATGGCACGTCCTCAACCCGCAAATCGCCCGCCGCATGGAGTCTGGCCGCCTTCATCATCCGCTACCGCGCCAGATATCGGTCGCGCACGCCGGAAACGGCGTGTTCGTGCGAGGAGAAGCCTTCATAGCGGGCAAGTGTGCGGGCATGGCGCGCGAATTCCGGATAGGCCGCGGCCGTCACGTAGCCGATGGAAGAACGCTTGACGAAATCCGTGACCGAGAGCGGTCCACAGGTACGCGCCCAGCGGCTGGTCGGCAGCACGGCGTTGGGGCCCAGCCCGAAATTGCCGATCGAGATCGGCGTGTGCGGCCCCATCAGGATCTCGGCAGCTTCGGTGATGTGGCCAAGGTGCGCGAAGGGGTCGGTGGAGAGAATCTCCAGATGCTCCGGTGCGTAGTCGTTGATGAAGCGGTAGCTCTCCTCGATCGAGGCCGTCAGCACGATGCCGCCACAGGCGCCGGTCAGGACCGCGGTGGAGAACGCGACCCGCTGCTCGGTCATGCGCGCCCAATGCTCGGGCAGCGCCGCCAGTGCCTCCTCCGCCACGCGGCGGCTGTGGGTCACCAGATACGCCGACGAGTCCGGTCCGTGCTCCGCCTCGATGAGGAGGTCGAGCGCGGCCAGCCCGCCATGCACGCTGTCGTCGGCGAGGATGATCGCTTCGGACGGACCGGCGGGAAGGCCGGGATCGATGACGCCGGCAAGCAGCCGCTTGGCCGCAACCACCCAGGGGCTGCCTGGACCGACGATCTTGAGCGCGGCGTTGATCGTCTCTGTGCCGTAGGCGACCGCGGCGACCGCCTGCGCGCCACCACATTTGTAGACCGTTTCGACACCGGCGAGGCGCGCCGCAACCAGCGTCGCTGAGTCCACCGAACCATCGGGCGCCGGCGGCGTGACGATGGCAAGCTCCGGGACGCCCGCCACCACTGCGGGCACTGCGGTCATCATTGTCACCGAAGGGAACGCCCCTTTGCCGCGCGGGACATAGAGCGCCACCGAGCGGATCGGCGTGAAGCGGTCGCCGGCAAAGGCGCCTGGCCGCATTTCCTTGAGCCACATCGCTTCCGGTTTCTGCTCTTCATGGAAATGCCGGATGTTGTCGATGCCGAAGCGAATGGCGGCGATCACGTCCTCGTCCACCATGCCGAAGGCGGCGTCGAACTCGGCGGGGCTGACCTTCAGCCGCGCGGCATCGAGATCTGCCTTGTCCAAGTCGCGGGCGAAGCGGACGAGCGCGGCGTCGCCTTCTGTCCGGACCGCCTCGATGATCGGTGCGGCCTTCTCCATAAAGCCGGAGAGATCGGTCTCTGAGCGCCGCATCAATGCCGAACGAGCGGCGGCGTCGAGTTGGCTCAGATCGTGGATTGATACGTTTGGCATAAAATTTCCTTTGCGGCCCGACGAGCCGGCTTTCCTCATTTCGATTTCAGGAAGATGTCGAGCCCAACCAGCCTGTCGAGCAGGAAGACGGCGATGCCAGAGCAGGCGATGAAGACCACGGAGATCGCGGCAAGATCCGGCGTGATGATCGAGCGGATGGAGTTGTAGATCAGCACCGGCAGCGTCACGATACGCGCATCGACGAGCAGCAGGCTGACCAGGAATTCGTTGAGCGCCAGGATGAACATCAGCAGCGAGCCGGTGATCACCCCCGGCATGACCGCCGGCAAGGTGACGGAGAAGAACACCTGGAGCGGCGGCGCGCCGCAATTGGCGGCGGCCAGTTCAAGATCCGGGTCAAGCCCGGTGGCACTCGCCGTGACCGCCCAGATCATGAACGGCAGGTTGATGACGCAGCAGGCGATGCCGACCGGCCAGAGCTGGCCGAGAATGCCGGCGTTGCCGAAGATCAGCATGAGGCCGATGCCTGATCCGATCAGCGGGATGGTGAAGGGCAGCAGCAGATAGATCTGGATCGTCTTCTCAAAACGCACCGCATATTTCGCCAGCGCGATGCCGGCCAGCGTGCCCACTGGAATGGCAACGATCGTACAGACCGTCGCGACCTGGAGCGTGCGCAGGAAAGCATTGCGCAGGTCGGAGGCCTGCGAAATACGCGCGTACCACCGCAGCGACAGCCCATCCGGCGGAAAAATGATGATGTTGCCGCCGGTAAACGAAGCGCCGAGCACCACGATCGTCGGCGCCGAAAGGGTCACCAGGGCGATCGTCACCAGGGTCCACAGGACAATCGATTTGCTGCGCGAGCCGCTCACGCCCGGGACCTCCCCATGGCGAGCGTTCCGGCTCCAAACAACGCGAACACCAAGCCGACAAGGATTGACCCGAGCGCGACCAGCATAAGCGCCAGCATCGCGCCGAGACCCTGGTCGGAGGTCCGGAAGAACTGATCGTAGATGGCGTTGGCGATGAAATCCTGCGAGCCGCCGCCAAGGATCGCGGGGACTGCGAAATCGGTGAGCGAAAGCGTCAGCACCACCACGCCGGCGCCGATGAAGCCTGGACGAGCGAGTGGCAGCACGATGTGGATGAACGTGCGAACCCAGTTCGCGCCGAGCGATCCAGCGGCTGCCTCCAGCTCTTCGGGAATGGCGGTGAGTGCCGGCGCCAGCATCAGCACGGCAAAGGGCAGCATGTACTGGACGAGGCCGAACAGCACGGCGGGATAGTTGTAGATGAGCCGCATCGGGGCGACCCCGACAAGGCCGAGCGCCTCGTTCAGCATGCCCTGGTTGCCGAGGATGATCAGCCAGCCATAGGCACGCACCACTTGGCCGATGAAGAACGGCAGGAACAGCGCGATCAGCAGGAATTTGCGCAATCCTGGCGAACGCGTGCGTACCATCAGATAGGCGTAGGGAAAGGCGAAGACCAGCGTCACCGCGGTGACGATCAGGGCGGCGACCAGGCTGCGCTGCGCGACAACCAGGAACAGTGGCTCGGTCAGCGCGCGGCGGAAATTGGTGATGGAATAGTCGTCGGAGAACTGGAAAGTCGTGGTGTCGAGCGTGCGCAGGCTTGCGTCCGCGATCTGGATGAGACCGAGCACCAGCAGCCCGACAAGCAGCACCGCCGGAAGCAGCATCAGATAGGGCGTAGCGCGCCTGAACCGCGCAGGCCAGATAGCGGCGGCAACGCCTTCCAACGCATCCATGATGCGCCATGTCAGGGGATAGGCTGTCCTGGTTGCCCGCATGAAAAATCCGTATACGACGTCGTCAAGGAGCCGGTGCCGCACGAGCGCAGCACCGGCCGACCGGCGTCAGCCCTGCATGATCGCCTTGAACTTGGAAAACCACTCGCTCTCATTCTCGACCTGGATCTTCGACGAGATGCGGATAAGGCGCTGGAAATCCGCTTCGGTGGTCGGATAGGACGGATCGCCCACCAGATCCTTGGGCGGTGTGAGGCCCGGCACCACGCCCGGCAAGCCAAGCCCGTCCAGCCAGACCTGCTGGGCTTCCTTGGTCAGGGCATGATTGATGTACTGCTTGGCCCAGTAGAGTTCGTTTTCCGGCAGGCCCTTGGGGATCCACAAACCGTCCGTGTCGAATTTTGCACCCTCTTCCGGCACCACCCATTCGATTTTGACGCCGTTCTTGCGGGCCTCCCGGGCGTTGGTCGAGATGGTGCAGGCGGCGTCGATCTCGCCGTTCTGGAACCAGGTGGTGAAGTCGGGATCTTCGCCGAGCAGCGGCTGCTGCGCCTTCATCTTGGTGATGAAATCCCAAGCCGGCTGCATGTTGCCCGGTATGTCCTCCAGCTTGCCGCCACCGGCGACCTGGGCGGGGAAATGGAAGCCGATGCCGTCATTGTAGAAGGCAAGCCGACCCTTGAACTTCGGGTCAAGCAGATCTTTCCAGGACTTGGGCGGTCCGTCCGGGAATGCCGCAGGCCGATAGGCCAGCACATAGACATAACCGTAGGTATTGACGATCGGGAAGCCTTCCAGCCCGGCCGGCTTGGCAAGGTCCGTCACATTGGCGAGGTTCGGCAGGTCGGAGAGGTCTTCCGTCACGCCGCGCAGTGCCGATTTCGTGGCATTGGTGGTGGTGTCCCAGTTGATATGGATCGGCGGGACGCGTTTCTGCGCCACGGCCGCCCAGACCTTGGGCTGAATCTCGTTGTCTTCGGTCAGGTCGTGACGGACAGCAATCCCCGTCATTTTGGTGAAGCTGTCGGACACCCCGGCCTTCAGGCTGTCCACCCAACTGCCGCCCCAGGCGCGCACGATGATCTCTGCCGGCTTTTCCGGCTCCTGCGCATAGGCGCCGCGCAGGCCGAGCGCCGAGGCGCCGCCGAGCGCAGCTGAGGCCTGAAGGAAGGTTCTGCGGGAAACATGGGATATCCTCGGCTTGAAGCGCTTCATCTGCATTCTCCTCTGGGTTTGAGTTTCCGGTTCTATCGAAAAACGAGCATATCCCTGGCGTTCCACCCCAGGAACACGCTTTCGCCTATGTCGAACTGCGTGTGCGCGGCGGGATCATGGTCGAAAACGCGAATGACCTCGTCGCCAATCGCGGCGCAGGCTACCTCATAGACCATGCGCTCGCCTTCGAAGATCGTGTCGGTGACGGTCCCGGCCAGCACGCAATCGAGCGTCGACAGCTGCGCAGCATCGCCGGCGAGACGGATCTGCTCGGCGCGGATCGCTCCCGATGCCTTGTCGCCCTCGGCAGGCGGATTGACCGGATCGCCGACCTTTCCGGCGAGCATCAGATCACCCCGAACGATGGAGACGTCGCCCGCTTCCGATACGGCCCGTACCGTACCGGCAATGAAGTTGGTGACGCCGATGAAATTGGCGACAAAGGCGTTGCGGGGCTGGCGGTAGGTGTGGATCGGCCGTGCCTTCTGCTGGATCTCGCCCTGATCCATGACGACGATATCGTCGGAAACCACCAACGCCTCGCGCTGGTCGTGGGTGACATTGATCGTGGTGACGCCGAGCTCACGCTGGATGCGGCGGAATTCGAGCTGCATTTCCTCGCGCAGCTTGCGGTCGAGCGCAGCCAGCGGCTCGTCGAGAAGCAAAAGGTCGGGCTCAAACACCAGCGCGCGCGCAATCGCGACGCGTTGCTGCTGCCCGCCGGACAGTTCGTGAATGCGCCTGCCGCCGTAGCCTCCGAGCCGCACCAGTGCCAGATACCGCTCGACGCGGTCGGGAATGGTGCGTGCGTCGCGCCGGCGCATCTTCAGCGGGAAGGCGACATTCTCGGCCGCCGTCATATGAGGAAACAAGGCAAGCCTCTGAAAGACCATGCCGATCGACCGCTTGTGCGGTGGCACCGCGCTCACCGCTTCACCGTTGATGAAGATCTCGCCTCTGCTCGGAGTCTGGAACCCGGCGATCATGCGCAGCAGGGTCGTCTTGCCGGACCCAGACGGCCCGAGAATAGTGAGAAACCGGCCCTTCGGCAGATCGAAGGACGCATTCTTGACGGCTTGAACCCCATCGAAGTCCATCCCGACGTTGCGGACCGTGACGGCGA
Organism: Mesorhizobium sp. WSM4848; assembly: GCF_055811375.1. Lineage (NCBI taxonomy): Bacteria > Pseudomonadati > Pseudomonadota > Alphaproteobacteria > Hyphomicrobiales > Phyllobacteriaceae > Mesorhizobium > Mesorhizobium sp. WSM4848. Next base: position 104,046 of record NZ_JBVVPX010000001.1, on the reverse strand, counting down.
TTTCCCCGTCGCCTTCCGCTTCGCGCGAGGCTGTGGCCCCGAAAGGCTCCTGCATTGTGGTTCCCCTTTTGTCGCCGGTCGCATGCAAGGGCGCCCAGCGTGTCAGGTGGTATATACAACCATATACAAGCTCGGTCTACACAGTCCTCGTTGCTCCGCATCTCAGTCGCTCAGATGGATGCGAGATAGCCGCCGTCCACCGGAAGGCAATGCCCGGTGACATAGGCGGATGCCCCGCTCGCCAAAAACACGACAGCTCCGGCCAGATCCTGCATCGTGCCGAAGCGCCGCTGCGGGATCTTGGCCAGCATCGCCGTCTGCCAGTCGGGATCCTGATAAAAGACATCCGTCATCGCCGTATGGAAATACCCCGGAGCGATGGCGTTGACGCGGATGCCGAGCGATGCCCATTCCGCGGCGAGTGCGCGGGTCATGCCCAGAAGCCCGGACTTGGACGAGCCGTAGGGTACCGCGGTCGGAATGCCGACATAAGAGGTCAGCGAGCACAGATTGATGATCGCGCCACCACTCTTGTCGGCAGCCATCCGCCGCGCCGCAGCCTGCGCGCAGAAGAAGGCGCCCTTCAGATTGGTCGATACGATGCTGTCCCATACCGCCTCGTCGACGTCGAGCGAGGGCTGGACTTTTTCGTAGCCGGCGTTGTTGACCAGGATGTCGAGCCCACCAAAGGCATCCGCCACCTCTTCGACCACCACGCGGATGCGATCGGTGTCGAGCACGTCCAGAGACCGGCAAAGCGACCTTCGCCTGTGTGCGCCAATTCGGTCCGCCGTCTCACGAAGGGAATTTTCGTCGCGGGCGGTCACCGCCACATCGGCACCGGCCGCCGAGAGCGCCTCCGCCATGGCCTGGCCGATGCCGCGGCTGGCGCCCGTCACCAGCGCCTTTTTTCCCGTCAAGTCGAACAGGCGAGCGGCGTCCATGGCGGTTTCCTGCATTCCCGAAAAACACATGCGGTCGGATTGGAAACGAACACCAGTTGCGGCCGGTTGTCTATACATGTTGCGTATTGCGGGGGGCGGTCGCAACCCTAAGGTCGGTGAACTGATCCGATCCGTCGAGGCTGCTCGGGGTTGCGCACCTGGGCGGTTCAGCGGGTTGGGGTTCAGGCGCGACGAAATCACGAAGCCGCTCGGTGAGGTCTGCCGAAAGGAAGAGCTGTTCGGGTCGGAGACAGGTGACGAAACGACTCGGGAGATAAAGCCCTTCGACGGCCCGGGCGTGATGGACATCGCGCACGGAGACGATCGAAGCCGTTCGCGCGACGCATTCGTGAGTTGCGCGAGGATTCGGTCCGCGTGACCGACGGAACGACAGGCGATTTCGAGCCGCAGAAGAAACGGGTGCTCGTCATCGTCGTGCCGAACGAGAAGCGCCACCGGCTCCGTTTCGACCGTGACGAGAAAGAGGCCGTTCGTGGGATACGACAACGGCGCCGCGTGATCATCGGCGAGGCGCTCGAACTCGATCGGCCCGGCCCACCATTCGTCGGCACCCGGGGCGAGTAATTCCGCCAGTGACACCCGTTTACTTCCCTGCCTACCGTACACTCCGAACGAACATGCGGTATCGGGCTGGGAAGATAGTTGCTCCACCGCCGATTGAATACCCGCGCCGAGCACGAGGAGCTCTTGCGATTTCAGGACGCAAAGCGGTAACCGGCCGAGACTCAGGTGTTCCGAAAGTCGGGTGGGAAGATTGGTCATGTTTGGGCCCCTCGTGTCTCACCACGCGAGGAGGCAAGAGATGTGCCGGTATCACCTGCTCCCGACCCACTGCCGGATCTCGTCAGCCAATTGCTCGAGAACGCCCATCGTCCCGGCGGGGAGCGGGTCCGGAAACCGTTGCTCGGGATACGCGAGCGTTCCCCCCAGATGGACCGGCTGGACGCAGGGCATCTCGTGCTGTTCGAAAAACTTGATCATGTTGTCCGCGCATAGGCGCACACTCGGATCGTCCGCGGGATCGGTGGCGCCGTTGACGATGACCGCTCCGAGTTTTCCTTTGAGCTGTTGTCCGTCGCGCCACAGGGGATCCGATCTGTCGAGCAAGACGACGCCCAGGGCCGGCGGCATTCCGAAGCAGGTGGGAGTAGCCATCAGAATCATGTCCGACTCTTTCATCAGTGACAGAACACGATCGATCCCGTCGCCGTGGTATCCGAACGTTTGATAACACTGCTCGCACCCGAGACAGTCGATACGCTCATCGGCCAGACGCACCTGTTCCACGACCTTCACCCGCCGATCTCTCTCGAGCGAGCGAAGAACCTCGCCGAGCATCCGCGCTGAGTTACTGGACGCGCGTGGGCTGCAGTCTATTCCAATGATGGTCGTCGCTTTGTCCATGTGAGGATCCCTAGTAAGGCGTGACCGCTCGATACCGAATGGCACGGGGCGAAGTTTTGAGTATCCCCACCGATGGCTTCAAAGTCGACGATACTCGCTCTTTACCTTTGAATTTTCCGGATCACAATATTGACCCCCTAAGGTCGGTGAGCTGATCCGATCCGTCGAGGCTGCTCGGGGTTGCGCACCTCGGCGGTTCAGCGGGTTGGGGTTCAGGCGCGGTTCTTGAAGCGCCAGCTCTCGTTGCCGGTCTCGACGATATCGCAGTGGTGAGTGAGCCGGTCGAGGAGCGCGGTGGTCATCTTGGCGTCACCGAAGACCAAGGGCCATTCCCCGAAGGTCAGGTTGGTGGTGACGATGACCGAGGTCTGCTCGTAGAGGCGGCTGACCAGGTGGAATAGCAGTTGGCCACCGGACTGGGCGAATGGCAGATAGCCAAGTTCATCGAGCACGACGAAGTCTTTGCGCCCGAGATAATCGGCCATGCGTCCCTGCCGGCCGGCTCGGGTCTCAGCCTCGAGCTTGTTGACCAGATCGACGACATTGAAGAAGCAGCCGCGGGCACCCGAAGGGAACGGGCGTGCTACTCGTCCCTGTGCCGAAGCGGGAAGCGCTGAAGGGACTGGCGAAGGGCGCTTCGGCGACGGAATATCGCGACCGGTCGGACCGTGTCTGATGGTGCTCGTCGATACCTCGGCTTGGATCGAATGGCTGATAGGCTCCACGACTGGAGAGCAGGTGGCCGAGCATCTGCCCGAGCGAGCCGACTGGCTCGTTCCGACCATGGTACAGTTGGAACTCGCAAAATGGCTCACTCGCGAAGTAGGCGAAAACAAAGCCGATCAGACCATCGCCTTTACGCAGGTCTGTAAGGTGGTCCCGCTTGACACGGAGATCGCCCTAGCAGCCGCCGAAGCCTGCCGGAAGCACAAATTGGCGGCCGCAGATGCGATCATTTTCGCGACCGCTCGGGCGCATGACGCGACGCTCCTGACTTGTGACAAGCATTTCGAGAGCCTGCCAGTTGTCACCCTCATCGAAAAATCTGACATTATTGCGCCGCGGGGTAATGTCGGCTCCCTACGGCATGATTGCTGCGAAAGATGAATGGCGGCGGTTTGGCGACGCGGAATTTGGGTGACTTCGGCACGACTGGTCTCAAGTTGTTCTCTCCGTGGGAGTTCTGACCCGTCGGATCTGGCTCATTCAGGACTGACGGCAGGCTTTCTAGCGCCCTTGTCCAACCACCCCCGCTGAATGCGGGGTGATTGGACAGTTTTGCATGGGAAGAAAAGTTCAGCCTATCAACGGCTGCCCGCCCATGGCGCACGACCCTTAAGGACCTCGCCGGGCTGTGGCTGTTCTTCTTTCGGAGCTGCCACCGGTTGAGGCAAGGAAGCCGTGTGACTGGTATCCAGGGTGATTCCGCTGTTGTCGACGCCAGTAGAGAAGCCGCGGGTCGGGTCGCGATCCGGGTTTTGATTGGCAGCGAGCGAGACGCCTGTCGACAGTGCGAGGAGGGCGATAGCGGTTACAAGTTTGTTCATCGTAGTTTTCCTTTCAATAATGAGCAGGCCCGCCAACGGCGGCTCGCGCGGAATTGACTCCTGCTTGCGAAATCCCGTCGGCTCCGAAATCTCGTCGGCTCTCTGTCTCGTCACCATGACGAGGCTTCCTGCTCACGGATGAAACTAGGCTACGCCTGTCGCAGAGGTTTGCCCGAGTGCTATCGAAGTGTATCCGAATGTATGAGAATCCATGCGAGGGCCCGTGGCTCTGGGACTTCGACAAATTTGGCTACAATTTTTTTCGGCCGCCTGTCGGCGTTGGCGCAGTCAAGTACCTGTCGGCGTCGTCATCAGGTCCGGCAAGCGGCGCTGCCGAAGACCGCCGATGGCGTAAAAGCGCGGGACAATTCCCCTGATGGGGTGAACGCACAATTTGCTGATTGGGCGACCGCGCGGCGCCCACCGTCAGGTGGTTCGCGACTGTCGCTCTAAATTGTGCGGCGGCTGTGTTGATGCGCCTGGGAAAAGATGGTAACGCGGTATTAAAGATTGTTTCGGGTCGTTACCTCAGGGGCGGGGCGAATGGGATTGGTGGTACCGCGGGCATGGCTGTGTGCCGGCCTACTGATAGGCTTGATGATGTCCGCGACGCCGATGCAGAAGGCCTCGGCCGACGTCGTGCCTGGCGCCATGGCCACCGGGCAGCCAACCTCCGTCCCTGTCGGCTACATCGAATTCTGCAGACGGCGGGCCGCGGAGTGCGCAATTCGATCAGGCATCAGCGCTCCAGTCATTCTGTCCGCGGGCATGGAAGGCAAGCTCGCCTCCGTCAACAAGCTGGTGAACAGATCGATCAGGCCGGCGAGCGATTTGGACGTTCACGGCATGATGGAGTTCTGGTCCTATCCTGATGGCGCGCTCGGCGACTGCGAGGACTATGTCCTGCTTAAGCGCCGGTTGCTCAGGCAGCAGGGCATATCGCTGTCGAACCTTCTGATCACCGTCGTCAGGAAACAGGACGGCGAGGGGCACGCGGTGCTGACCGTCAAGACCGACAGAGGCGACTACGTGCTCGACAACCTTAACGACGATGTGAAGCCTTGGTCGGCAACTGGATATCGATTTATAAAGAGGCAGTCGTCTACGCATACCGGGCGCTGGGTCGCGATAATTGAACACCCCGATGTTCTGGTCGGGGCAGTCGACTGAATCTCCCGAATTAGCGGATCGACAACGCTTGGCCGGGCGCCATGCCGAAGAACGGCCAGGGATGCCCGGCTCCGCGTCTGTTTCCGGACCGGCCGAGCAAGTGACCCGTGATCTTGAGTCGCACTCCATGGGAGTTCCATTCCAGGCATAGGCAACTCATCTACAATGGCCTGCGCGGGGTCGAAGTTGATATTTCTGTAAGACGGAACACACGCGATCTGTCTGCTTGTCAAGGCACGTCGAATTTCCTGCGCGAAGCAACTCCCCATCGTGAAGAATATATCGTCAGAAGTGAATATTGAGGTTTTTTGGATTGTAATGGTGCCAGAACTGACAAATTTATCATACTTCTTGTTTGATTTGTTCGATGCCATCAACCGGATCGGTTTAACGTATCCGAGTTGGTGGCGGAGCCGAAGGTACTTTCGTCGAACTCGCTCTAGGAATGTCACTATCGCTCCATGATCATAATAGGTGGCCGCCCACAGCAATGCCTGACACGTAGTCCGCTTCGCCGCTAGCAGCAATCAGGAGGATTCAAGATTGACTATAACTTCGAACGAAGTCAGACGTCAGATATTAGTTTGGCGCATGTGTGACGGCGTCGAGAGAATTTTCATGGATCGGCAGCAGCGAGGGTCGTCAGAAAACGATACATCGCATCGGGAAACGGAATGAGCGCAAAGAAACGAATTTCAGCGGCCCTGGCATACCCGCTGGTCAAGCGCCTGATCATTGAGAACCTGCCGCCGCACATAAAGCTGTATGTCGCCGGTTTGCTGTGTTCGATCGCCGCTGCGGCGGCGACCGCCGCAGCGGCTTGGATCATGAGTGTCATGGTCAATTCCATCTATGTGGATCGGAACGCCGCCGCCGCAACGGGTATCAGCGCCGTGATTATCGGCATTTTCCTGATCAAGGGGATCGCCGCCTACTGCCAGACTATTACGACGGGGAAGATTCGCCGGGCTATCGTTTCGGACCTTCAAAACCGCCAGTTTTCCCGAATGGTGCGGTTCGACATCAGCCGCTTCGCCAACCAGCATCCGGCGAAGTTCGTCTCCAAGATCATGTTCAACGCGCGCGCCGGGGCCGCCGTTATTCTCACCCTCACGAGCAGCACCGTTTCCGATGTGCTGACGCTGATTGGTCTGGCAAGCGTCATGGTCAAGCAGGATCCGGTGATGTCGCTGGTATCCGTGGCGGTTCTACCGCTGCTGTTCCTATCGGTGGGCGTCATAACCAGGAAGCTCAAGGCGCTGGCAAGGGGCGAGACGGAGTTGGCTGCATTGGTCCAGTCGATCGGCACGGAAGCCGTCGAAGGTATCCGCACAATCAAGTCATTCCAACTCGAAGACAAGGCTGCCGCCAGCTTCGCAAAGGCCGTCCGCAAGATGGAAAGGCGCGGCATCCAGATCAACCGGACATCAGCGTTGATGAGTCCATTGATGGAGACCGGCGGCGGCGTGATCATCGGGCTTTTCGTCATTTATGCCAGTTGGCAGACGCTCGGCAACGGCAAGACGCCTGGCGAATTCATGGCCTTCATAACCGCCTTTCTGCTTGCCTATGAGCCCGCCAAGCGGTTGGCTCGGGTCAATGTCGACATCCAGAAGCAAATGGTGGCCGTCGAGCAGATGTATGATTTGATCGATACCCCCGAACAGCGACAACTCGCAACTGCGGGCGAGCATCTCACCGATGTCGAGGGCAGCATCCGTTTTGAAGATGTCGCCTTCACCTATGGCGGCAACAGCCCGGCGCTGCACGGTGTTTCCTTCGCGGTGCGACCTCGTGAGAAGCTGGCGATCGTCGGCCGCTCCGGCGCCGGCAAGACAACCATCGTCAATCTTGTCCTGCGCCTGATGGAGCCGGACAAGGGCAGGATTCTCCTCGACGGAAAGGATATTTCGAAGATCAGCCTGTCCGACGTTCGCGACAATATCGCACTGGTGTCACAGGACGTCTTCCTGTTCGAAGGCTCGATCCGTGACAACATTCGTGACGGACGCCCGAACGCCACCGATCGGGAGATCGAGGCCGCGGCGGACCTCGCCCGGGTCACCAGCTTTGCCTCTAACCTGGAAAACGGGCTCGATACGCTTGTCGGGCCGAGCGGTACCAATCTGTCGGGCGGGCAGAAACAACGCGTTGCCATCGCACGCGCCCTGCTCAAAAATGCTCCCGTGATTGTCTATGATGAAGCAACATCGGCGCTCGACGGCGAAAACGAGCGGGCCGTCATGGAGGCAGCCTTCGACGATGCATTTCAGCGCACGGTGATCTGCATTGCGCACAGGCTTTCAACCATCAAGGCGGCCGATCGCATCCTCGTATTCGACGCAGGCTTGCTCGCGGACTCCGGGACTCATGACGAGCTTGCCGGGCGCAGCGAAATCTATCGCTCGATCTTCCATCTGGAAGCGTCCGCCCCGCGCGTCGAGGGCGGCAAAAAGCTGCGTCAGAGCGTATTGCGCTGAAGGCCGATGACCAGCTTTTACCACGGTTCCTATATCCGGTACGTGATTGGAGGATTGGGCCTGCAGTTGCGCCGATACACAAAGGCCGTGCGGAGGCTGTTTACCGGCTCCAAACCTCGTTCCGTTCTTGAGCAGCAGGCCAGGGCCGACGCGCTGATCGCGCGCAGGGACTGGACAGGGCTTGAAGCAAGTACCAATGAAATGGCCATCATGGCCGATCGTGCCCGCGACCCTGAAATGATGCAGAAGGCGGGCCAGGCATTCGAACGGCTGGGCAACTTCGCGCGCGCGGCCGAGCTTCGGCTTTCCGCTCGCCGGCAACGAAAAGGGAAAGGTGCCAATGAGTGGACTGGAGAAGACCTCGGTTCGGATACACTGCTGATCGATCTTGTAGAGGATGACCCTCGCAGTCTTGGCCGGGTTATCCGTCATGCGCGACTGGCCGGCGCCGCCGCTGCATGTGCGCAAAGCGCGACCATTCGGGTCGAGCCTCGGCTCGTATCACTTGTGCAGCGGACGTTCCCGAATGCGACCGTGGTCCCAGCGCAGCAGAATGTCGTAGGCGACAAATTTGCGACCTTCGAAAATCTCGCCTGGGTTTTCGGCCGCGATGCCGAAAGCCTTGCCGCCGATTTCGTGCCGCTGCGAGCTGATCCTGAACTCGTCGAGACATTCCGCAAGCGCTATCGCTCGATGACGGATCTGCCACTGGTGGGTCTTTCCTGGGGCAGCAAATCACACACCAAGGACGTGCCCGATTTCCCCGAATGGGCACGGTTCATCGCCCAGACACGCGCGACATTCGTTTCCCTCCAGTATGGACAGATCAAGCCGGCGCTGCGGCGCCTGCGCAACGGCAATGACGCGCGGCTTATCTATGACGACAGTGTCGACCAGATGGTTGATATGGAGCGTTTTGCCGCGCAGATCGCCGCGCTCGATGCCATCGTAACGATCAGCAATACGGCGGCCCATCTGTCTGGAGCACTCGGTGTTCCGACCGTTTTCCTGATCGATGACAATTTTCAGACGGCGTGGCCAGTGATTGGCGATCGAACGCCATGGTATCCTAACGGCGTCGTCATTCGCAAGGAAGGCCGTGCGTGGCCGGTGGTGCTCGACGACGTCGGCCGCCGGCTCTCGTCGATTTTGACGGCGCGTTCGACGCTGTCTAGCGATAGTTGAGGGTCGCCGTGCCGAACAGACGATCCATCCTTGAAAAGGCGAAAGCCGCCGACCTGCGCCCGCAAGGCGTTGACGGCAAGGGGCTGAAGAAGGTTCTCGATCGGGCGAAAAAGTTTTTTAGGCGTCCCTCGCGCCATGCTGAAGAAAGCGTCGAACGGCATGTCAGCCTGATGGCGCAGAGTGTCGAGCGGCGTGACTGGCATGCGGCCCGGGATCATGCGCTGGCACTCGGCCTGCTCGGTGAGCAGCTTGGCGATCCCGGGCTTGTCAAGAAAGCCGGGCGTGGACTGAGACGCCTCGGCGGCGGGAATCGTGCCTGGCAGTTGATCGCGTCGAGCAAGCAAGTACCCGGCCGGCCCGAATGGGATGGCGGTGATCTTGCAGATTGCAAGCTTGCCGTCGAGCGGCGCGAAGGCGATCTTGCAATCTTCTTCCAGTTCGCGTCGCTGCTTGGCCCGGTGGTCGCAACTGCCAACCGATGCACCGTCTTGGTCGAGCCGCGACTCGCGCCACTTTATCGCCGAACATATCCTGCGCTCGATGTCAGGCTAGAGGGAGAAGGGGAGGTGGCGGCGGTCGACGCCGATGTCTTCGCCAGTTTCGAGACATTGGCGAAGTTCTTCTGGCCGGATGAGCCGACAGCGCGCGCGCCATTCATTCCGTTGGAGCCGGACCGGCGGCTGGTAGCCGAGCTACGCAGCACCTATCTCAATCGTGGCTCGGGGCCTCTGATCGGCTTCGCCTGGGGAAGCCTGAACAAGAGCAAGGATTTGCCGGCTCTGGATGATTGGCGGGCGCTGCTCGGCAATCTGCCGGGACGTCTCATCAGTTTGCAATATGGCGATGTCGGCCCAGCGCTCGCCGAATTCGAACGCTGGGCGCCGGGACGCATCATCCATGACGCTTCCGTCGACCAACTGTCGGATATGGACCGCTTTGCCGCGCAAATCGCAGCACTCGATGCGGTGGTGACGATCAGCAATACCGGCGCCAATCTGGCGGGAGCGCTTGGCGTTCCGACTGTCGTCATGCTCGACGATGGGTTTCGGCTGTCGTGGCCTGCCTTCGGCGACACAGTAGCCACATATCCAACCGTTCGACTGGTTCGAAAGGGCGGCCAGGAATGGGCGTCCGCAATGCAGGAAGCAGGCGGACGGGTTATGCAAATCGTCGGTGGAGTTGGTGATGGCCGGTAGCCAACTCCTTCGCCGGTTCCGCGGCGTTGTCGCGCTTGCAGGCTACAAATATAAGGTCTGGTTCCGACGCCACCGGCGGCAGCTTTTCCTTCGCTGGCGTGATGGCGACATTGCCGACCAGATGGCGGATTATCGGCGAAGCATCGAGGCGCGCGATTGGTCGGCCGCGCTGCCGAAAGCCCTGGCTCTTGGGTCGATCGCGAAGTCGAGGGGCGAGGTTCACCTGCTCGACGAGCTTAGCAAGGCGTTGATGCGCATGGGCGCGTACGGCCCGGCGGCCGAGCTCAAGATCGCCCGGCGCCATATTGTTGAAGGCCGCGTCAGCGGCGAATGGCTCGGCCAGGATATCTCGGGCCAGGTCCTCCTCGTCGATCTGATGGAGACCGAAAAGCAGGGTCTGGCCACCGCGATCCATCATGCGAGTTCCGTCGGCCGTGCGCTCGCCCGGGCTGCTCGTTTGATCGTCCTGGTCGAGCACCGCTTGGTGCCGCTCTTTCAGCGGACATTTCCCGCGGCCGATGTGCGAGCGGTCGGTCCCGGGAACAAGGCCGCCTATGGCGAGGCCCAGGCCTTTGCGGGCGTTCAGCATCTGACTGCCGTGTTCGAGACCGATGAGACCACGATCCGGGAGCATTTCGTTCCCCTGAAGCCGGATCCGGCGCGGGTCGCTGAACTTCGCGCCCGCTATCGGAAGGACGAACGGCCGTTGGTCGGCGTCGCATGGGGCAGCTCCAATCCTGGCAAGGACCTGCCGCCACTTACGGCATGGCGCGGGCTTATCAGTCGTCCGGACCTCCGGTTCGTTTCGCTGCAATATGGCCAGGTCGAGTCTGACCTGAAGATCCTGACCGATGGCGGGCTCGCGCGTATCCTGCATGACGGGTCAATCGACCAACTCGTCGATATGGACCTTTTCGCGGCGCAAGTGGCCGCGATGGACGCCGTGGTAACCATCAGCAATACCGGGGCGCATCTGGCGGGCGCGCTCGGCATCCCGTCGGTCTTTATTCTTGGTGACGGTTTCAAACGCTCCTGGCCGGTCGAGGGCGATCGCACGCCCTACTATCCTTCCGCCGTGCTTGTCTCGAAACGGGAACGGCCTTGGGCCGCGGTGATGGAAGACGCACAAAACCACATGGGCTTACTCATCAGCGCTATTTGAATCCACCATGCAAGGCATCGCGATCGCGAGTGTGAAAGGCAACTCACAACCGGCGGAGTGGTCAAGCGCCTTTCTTGACGGCGGGGGGATTGTAAACTACCCGGCGGGCGGCCGTTCTAAATTTCACGGATAAGAGGCGATGCATATCTTTGGGTAGGTTGGGAAACAAGGCGGCTTCTCCTGTCAGCGAAGGCGTCGTGCAGCGGCTCCTCGCGGCGTATCGGCTTGTGCATCCAGGAAATCTGTTGAAGCGTGGGCGTATCTACGCTCGCGGCAGGGCAGCGACAAGGACCGTCTACTTCGTCCCACACAACCGCAACAATGTTCGTCTGCTGGCCGACGCGGCAGAAATTCTGGCTGATCGCGGCATCCGATGCGTGTTCGCGCATCTTGATGGATTGAAACGCGGCGGCGTAGCACGACCTGAACTCGACGCCCGGAAAATGTCGCATATCGGCTTTGCCGAACTCGAGCGGATGATCAGGCCCGGCGACATGCTGGTGACTGGAAATGACTATGCGCCACAATTCTTTAGGCGATTCATCGATTCCATCAACTTCGGCATGGTCCGTGTGGTCGGGCTCATCGGAGGTGCGCGACTGCTGCAGCCGCATCGATTTGTGAGAGCTGACTACATCCTGTCGATGGGACCAGCGGCGCTGCAGCAAAGACGACAGCCGACATATGTTGTCGGTTCCCCGGTCATTGAGCGTGCCGTCGGGAGCGCTGGCGCCAGGCACGACGAAGGGCTTTTTGTGCTGATCAACTTCAAGGGGGATATCGAGAACCCCGCAGATCGCCGGGCGATTGAAGCCGTGGCAGCCGCATGTGCGAAACTCGGCCTTGCCCATGTCGTTAGCGTCCACCCTACGATGTTCGCAAAAGTCGATGTGCCGAACAAATCGCCCCTGGATTTCGCACAGCTGCTCCCGGACGCTCTGGCGCTCGTAACGCGCCCAAGCACGACTGTTTACGAAGCAGTCGCCTGCGGCATTCCGGTGGTGCTGTTTCCGCTCGTTTCGCCCATGGTCGAGTTCGACAGGCCCATGGGCGCCTTCAAACCAACATTGTCGGGGCATGACCTCGTCGAGGATATCCGCGCTGCGGTCAGGTCAAGGCCGACCTATTTTGAGCAAAGCCGGGACTTCCTCAATGCCAATCTGTCGATCGATCCAGAGGTGCCGGCTTCGCAACGGATCGCCAATGCCCTAATCGATATTTACAATCGCTGATCTGCTCGATCAAAATGCCCGCAATCGGAGTTCGCACGTTGAGTTTGTTGTCCAACTTTTTTGCAAGAAAGCCGTCGCTGCTTGTCGTCTCATTCCCCAAGTCCGGGCGGACCTGGCTGCGCGTAATGCTTGACGATCTGGGCGTTGATGCGGCCTACACGCATGACGGTTCCGACCACAAGGATCTGCGTGACATTACGCAGATCAGCGCCGACAAATCCCGCTATAAACGGCAACGGATTCTGTTCCTGACGCGAGACCCCCGCGACACTGCGGTGTCAGGATATTTCCAGGTCAACAAACGCCATGGGCTGGAAGCAGGTCCGATCGGCGATTGTATAAGAAGCCCCAAGCACGGTGTCGAGAAGATCGCGCTTTTCAATCTGCAGTGGTTCGCAGCCGCAACTCACATGCGAAAGATTGCGCTTCTGCGCTATGAAGATGTGCAGCGGGATACAAACGACGCATTGCGCAGCATCGGAAAATTTTTGGGAAGATCTTTTGACGAGTCCCAGCTTGCCGATGTTGCTGTCAGCAGATCGTTCAAACAAATGCAGCAATCTGAAATCTCAGGAGAACTGGGTGCGCGCTACGGCGGGAGATTGCAACCGCGCGATCCTGACGACCCGGAAAGCTTCAAGGTTCGAAAGGGTAAGGTCGGTGGTTATTTGGACTACCTCAGCGCGGACGACGTAGCCTTCTGTGACGACGTGCTTGCGCGGCTCGATTACTGGAGGCGGCTCGATGAAGCCTTTCAGCGGCATGGCATATCTTATGCCGACGACAGGGCAGGTGTGAATTGATCCGATGCAAAGGCTTTGTCTGCGGATGCGGACATAGCGGCACCACGCTGATAGCGACGATTCTTGCTTCGCATGCCGATGTCTTTTTGCCATTCGAAGAAACCAACGTGTTTTTCAAATGGGCTCCACTTGCGCTGTATCGCTACTCGAAGCTGAAACGGGCGGCCATTGGGGCGGGCAAGTCGGTGCTGCTTGAAAAGACACCGCGTCATATCAGGCGTGTCGACCGGATACGACGCCTGGTGCCGGGCGCGAAGTTCGTGATGCCGGTACGCGATGGGCGCGATACCGTTGCATCGCTGACCAGGCGGCTTGGCGATGCGACTGAGAGCCTGGATCGCTGGATTTCGGACAACACAATGGTGCTTGCCGAGCGCGGCAGCACGGACGTCCTGATTTACCGCTACGAAGATCTTGTCGATGACCCGGAAGCAACCGTCGAAAAGATCTGCATCTTCCTGGGATTGTCGTTCGACCAGAGTTTGCTCGACTATCATCGGAGCCCGCAACGATGGTTCACACTTGATGCGCAACCCCAACATGCAGCGTTGCGCAACCAGCAGGTGAACCAGCCAATCTATGATGGCCGCGGCCGCTGGAAGAGCGAACTGGGTCAGCAGGAATTGATGGAGCTTACCGAGGGGCGTGGGAAGCCCCTGATGCAGGCGTTCGGATATCTTTGAGACAGCGGCGCGACCGCTTTACGCTGGAAGCGCGCGCGGATAGCCAAACTGATCGAAGTCGCGCTCATACGCACGATAGATGGTGTCAGCCAGTTCTGGCGTGAAATAGTCCGCAAGCCTGCGGCGCGAGGAGGTGTGCAGAGGTGGCATCGCCGCGCGTCGCACCTCGTCGCTCGCATCGACATGATCGAGAACCCGTTCGAAATCCTTTGCGAAAGTTTCGGTCTTGCCAATAAGGTCGAACGCAACGCCTGGGAGGTCGACGATGTCGCTTTGGCTCTGCCAATGCTTGTCGATGCGCCATGTGGACGTCGTGCAGGCAAAGGCGACGAAATCTGCAAAGGACAGGCTCTTGTCAGCACCGACAGGCAGTGCCGGATCAGCCCTTTCGCGGTGGGCCAGATAGACCTCCACCCTGCCGTAACCAGGCACAAGAGGACGGTCGCGGTATTGGTCGGCCCAGCACGACAACAGCCTTGTATAGGGATTGCGAACGAAGGTGAACCGCAAGGCGTCGGGACTTGTGGCCATGCGATGGAACTGCACGACGCCATGACGAGGCGCCTGCAAGTTCGACGCCTTTCGGTTGTGCACCTTCCAGTTTTGGTCGCTGCGCCAAGCCGACACGGTGTCGTTTCCGATCATGGCTGCAAGGTTGCTTCGGATGCGGCTGCTCGCCGCCTTCGGCATGGCGAGGTACAGGATTTTGAGTTGCGGCACCACGTCGATCAGGTCGTCCGGCAGATATGCGGTTTCCATCGCCCTGCGGTAGAATGCCAGCGCCTCGGGATTGCGCCAGCTCAAAACCTGCTCGACAACCCGCCACCGGAGCGACCGCAGCTTGGGCCTCAACTGGCGCTCGATTCTCCTCAATCCACGAGCCTGCTTCGATTTCGGGACGGGAATCTCATACGAGAGGTGGGGGGTGCTGGTATTCATCCGCTGTTTCCTGTTGATTTCTAAATGCCTCACCAGTGGGAAAACCGCAAGCAACACCCGCCGCCATGATTGGAAAGCGCTTACGGACGAGGCGCGACAAAATATGTGGTTGCTCATTGGCTAAGTTTGATCGAGATCACCCGTCATGTCATAAGGCCCGGAAGCCGGGTCCTTAGCAGCCGGCAACTGATAGGGTGTTTGCGAGGTGATCATGAAATTACTGCGGTGGCTCAGGCCGAAGGCACAAGAAAACTCCAGTAATTTGGGCCTTTGCATTTCCTACCCAAAGTCAGGGCGGACGTGGTTAAGAGTCATGCTTGACCAGCTTGAGGTCTGCCTTGATTATAGCCACGGCGGCAGCGCGTTTCACAGCAAATCTTTCCGCTCGGCCGAAGCTTTTTTGGGAAAACGGCCCTTGCTTTTTTTGCATCGCAATCCGATCGACACAACGATTTCCGGATATTTTCACGTCACCAAACGCGAAGCATGGCGCGACTTATTCCAAGGCGATTTGTCAAGCTTTGTACGAGACCCACGGTTTGGTATCGAGAGGACCCTCCGCTTCAACGCAATGTGGCTGGCGGCAATAAGCGAAAGGGATGATGTGTTGATCACACGCTACGAAACGCTCCACAGCGATGCCGTCTCCGAGCTTAGACGAATCGCAAAATGGTTGAAAGTAGAACCAGACGAGGACAAAATTGGGAAAGCAATTGACGCCGGTCGATTTGACTCCATGAAAAGCAAGGAGTCCTCGGGGCAATACGACGAGCGCTATGGGCATCGCTTAAGAACAGCAGACGCAACCGATTCCGATAGCTTTAAAGTTAGACGCGGCCTAGTTGGCGGGTATAAGGATTATCTTACCGAAGAAGAAATTTTATACTGCGAAAAGGTCATGGAAAGTTATGGTGTATCTTCCTATAAATGAATAGTCTTTACTCCAGCAGCGCGCGGATAGCCAAACTGGTCAAAGTGCGCTCATGTGCGCGACTGATCAAATTCGCCAGTTCCGGAATGCAAAAGGGCGTATCGAGATCGCATGGGTTTGTCACGGCATGATCAACGGGTTCAAGCTGACCCGAAGACGCCTATCCTGTTCGTGCGCCAGCGCTACGCGCCCTTTGGCGGAGGCGAGATCATGCTGGAAAACATCATGGCGGCGTTCGCCGCGCGTCAACGGCCGGTGGCCGTGCTGTCAGGCGACTGGCCGCGACACGAAGGCATAGAGTTCATCCAGTGCGCCGGCCGCCGCTTTCCCCGCTACCTGCGGGCGACGTCCTTTGCACGAGCCGTCTGCCGCAAGATCGCCGAAATGCCGCCGGCCCTGGTGCAGAGCAACGATCGCCTTCCGTGCTGCGACGTCTTCCGGGCCGGGGAAGGCGTCCATGCCGCCTATCTTGCCGAGCGACGGCGTTTCGAGACGCGGCTTGGCAGGGCAGCGATGGCGCTGAGTCCGTTTCACCGCCAGACGCTGCGCCTCGAGCGCGCGACCTATGCCAGCCCACGGCTTAAAGCGGTGATTGCCATTTCGAAAATGGTGGCCGAGGACGTTGTCCGTCACTACGACTATCCGGCCGAACGCGTGCACCACATTCCCAACGGGGTCGACTTGGACCGCTTCAACCTGCAGTTGCGTCAACGGCATCGGGCCGCGGTCCGCTCACGGCTTGGCGTCAACGATGACAGGCCGGTCGTTCTCTTCGTAGGCTCGGGTTTTGCGCGAAAAGGACTTCTTGCCTTGATGAAGTCCGTCGCAATGCTCGATGGTGAGCCGGAGTTATGGGTCATTGGCCACGATTCGCGCGCCGATACCTTCCAGCGGGCTGGTGACAGGCTTGGTCTTGGTGCAAGGCTTCGCATGCTGGGGCCGCAAAAAGATACGCTGCCATGGTACGGCGCCGCCGACATTGCCGTGCTGCCTTCCATCTATGATCCATTCGGCACAGTCGTGATCGAAGCCATGGCCAGTGGCTTGCCCGCCGTGGTCAGCACCAGGTGTGGGGCGCGCGAGCTTGTCGATCGCTTCGAGCCGGCGCTTGTTTGCGACACAGCCAGCGTAAACGAGCTCGCCGCCGGGCTTGCCCGCGCGCTGCAACTGTCGTCACGGCCTGAGACTGCGGCCAGGGTCAGGGCGGCAGCCGAACACTACGATTTCAACGTGATGATCAGGAGAATGATAGCGCTCTACGAAAGTCTCGACCTGAAATGATTTTCGACATATTTTCTGAATCCGTTAGTATCACCGGAGTGCCAACAGGTCCGGGGGAACAGTTTCATTTGAACAACAGTCGCAGTTTTGACGGCGGAACCATCTGACCGTGCCGGCGCTCTCAGTCGTCATCATCAGCCGCAATGAGGGGGCGTGCATTGCACGTTGCCTTCGGTCGGTAGATTTTGCCGACGAGATCGTCGTCCTCGACAATAACAGCACCGATCAAACCAGGGACATCGCCAGTGGGCTCGGGGCCAAGGTCCTGATCACCCTCGATTGGCCGGGTTTCGGCGCGCAGAAAAACCGCGCCCTCGCCGCGGCGACGGGCGATTGGGTCCTTTCGCTTGATGCCGACGAATGGGTCGAGCTGCCGCTGGTCGCGGAAATCAGGGCCGCCATCGCCAACCCGAAAGGCTGTGACGGCTTCGAAATACCAAGACGATCGCGCTTTTGTGGGCGCATTGTCCGCCATGGTGGCTGGTCGCCCGATCTGGTGCTCAGGCTCTTCCGTCGCCAGTCCGGCCGCTTCACCAACGACACCGTGCATGAGAAGGTGGTGGTGAATGGCAAGGTCTCGCGATTGTCCCATCCCATGGAGCATGACTCGATCGCCGACCTGGCGGACGCGCATGACAAGATCGGCCGATACGCGCAAGCGTCCGCCGCGCGGATGCTTGCCGAGGGGAAAAAAAGCTCGATCAGCAAGGCGGTTTTGCGCTCGGTCTGGGCTTATATGAACAGCTATGTCTTCAGGCTGGGGTTTCTGGACGGTTCGACCGGTGCGATGGTCGCCGCTTATTCGGCCGGCTACACTTATCAGAAATGGGCGCTTGTCGCGTTGGGCGGCAAGTCGAGAAGCGCCGAAGAAAGCCGGGCAGGGGTGAAGGGCAAATCCGCGGGCTTCAGAAATCGCCCTGGCTAATTTCCGCGCCATTGTTGCCGTGCTGTTGCCAGACAGTTAGTGTATGACCGTTTTGAAATTGGAGCCAAGGTACTGAATATGACTGATGCGTTTAGGGTATTCGTTGGATGGGACAGCCGTGAGCCGATCGCCTACGACGTGGCGCGGCACTCTTTGCTCAAAAACGCTTCGGTGCCTGTCTCCGTCATTCCAATCAAACAGGACGAACTGCGTGCCCGTGACCTGTATTGGAGGGAAAAAGATCCGCTCGCGTCAACAGAGTTCACCTATACGCGGTTTCTCACGCCTTTTCTCGCCGACTATACGGGCTGGGCCTTGTTCTGCGACTGCGACTTCCTGTGGCTCGGTGACGTCGCAGGTTTGCTGGAATACACGAAGTCGAATAAGGCGGTCTATTGCGTCCAGCATGACTATACGCCGAAGGCCACCACCAAGATGGATGGCGTGGTCCAGACATCCTACCCTCGAAAAAACTGGTCCTCGCTGATGCTGTTCAATTGCGCGCATCCTGCGGTTAAATCGCTTACGCCGGAGGTCGTGAACCGCGAAAGTGGCGCCTACCTCCACCGAATGCAGTGGGTTGCCGATGAGGATTTGGGCTCGCTGCCGGTAGAGTGGAACTGGCTTGAAGGTTGGAACGAAAAGCCGGCGCATGGCACACCCAAGGCGGTTCACTATACAAGCGGCGGTCCGTGGTTTGCCGAGTGGCAGAATGTCGATTATGCGGATCTGTGGATAGCCGAACGCGACGAAATCCTGAGCAGTGCCGATCAAGCAGACGCTGCTCTTTCGCGCTCGGCGAGCCGGTAGCCAGTCAAAAAACCCAGCGGCTGGCGGTAGCGATGCCTAACGCTGGGGGTTCCCGCGCTGACGGCCGCGCGCCGTGCTGCGGCATGGCCTCGCCGAACACCGGGTTGGGCGCGCTCTTCGCGGGCGCCGGGACGGCCCGTATCGTTTCGACCAGGGTCGGGCGCCTGCTTCGCCCGGCACAAGCGCCCTCTACACCTGCCCGTCCAGCCATTCCCGCAAATCGCGGTCCTGCTTGTTTTCGGCAATGGGCAGCGAGGGCCGCCTCCAGACATACCAGATGGCGGCAAGCACGCCGGCAGCCCACGTGCCGGCGAAAACATTCGCAATGAGGTCGATTGGAACCTCCCAAGCCGGCTAGAACATTAGCACGGCATCATTTAGGAGGGCGACGCCAATTAGGAGTAGAGCGGGTGGAGCCGTAGGAGCGTCACCGCCGTCCAACCAGCTAAAGCTATCGCTTGCGAGGTCGCGCCCAAGACGGCGATGAGCAACAGCCATGCGGTCACCTTGGAAGACGGCGCGTAACATTCTTTCGTCAATGGCAGCGATCGGACGCAACGCTGCTCAACATATTAAGGCGCCGAGCAATCCAGGCGTGGTGGATCTGCTCACGAAACAGGTCATATCCGACGGTTAATCAATTCGGCTATGTCCGAATGTAGTAGCAGGCTTACTGACCGTTTCACGATAGTATTCGACCTTGGCCTCTGGCAAGGTTCGGAAACATTATATGGAACGCAATGTCCACTACCACGTCATGGACTTCTTGCGCATTTTTGCAGCGCTCTTGGTGTTACTGAACCATTTCGCGACATTCGCCTGGAGCAGTGCGTCAGTCACCGAGGGAAGCGATGTCGCCTTCGGTTTTCTGTCGGCGTTTGCCGGTTTGGGTGCTGTAGGGGTCGAAATTTTTTTCGTAATTTCCGGGTTCGTCATTGCCATGAGCGCCGCAGGCGAAGGCGGCGCGTCGCAAGCGCTGCGTTTCGCGCGCATGCGCGCTACACGTATTTTGCCTGCCTTGTGGCTGTCCGCGCTCATCAGCTTGGCCGCACGAACTCTCTATGGCGAGGATTTTTCCCATCTTCTGATGGATTTTTGCAGATCGGTGACCTTGTCTCCCAAGGGCCCTTATATTGACGGGGTCGTATGGTCTCTCGTCGTCGAGGCCGTATTCTACGTCCTGGTGGCCGCGTCAGTTTTGTCGAGGTTTCGCTTATCACTCTATGATCTGGCCAAAATAATAGGGTTTTCGAGCTCGGTATACCTTCTCATTCTCTCCGGGTTGCACCTGCTGCCGCCGTCCACGCGGCCGGAAGAAGCGATATCAGTGCTTTCGCGGTTCCCCTTCAAACTGCTTCTGCTGCAGCACGGCGTTTTCTTCGCGACAGGCATGATCTTCTTTCTTGTCAGGAACGGCGGTGATGGCCGTAGCGAAATGGGGCATGCGGGGAAGACAGGATTGATGTTGTTTTTTGGCTGTATGGGCGCCGCTGAGATTTTTGTCTCGGTTGAACGCGGTTATGCGTATAAAACCGCCGCCGTGATCGTGTGGTTGATGTGCATGTATGCAATGGCAGCAGGAATAAGGTATAATGAAGTTATAAAGTACAAGATTTCAGGCTGCCGTAATTTCGTGAGATACATTGGGGGAATTAGCTATCCAGTATATTTGAATCATTACTCGGTTGGCATGGTTGTGGTCTGGTGGTTATTTTCGTTAGGTTTTCCGACGCCCATTGCATTTGTACTGTCCGTGCTATGCGTTTTGGCTTTGAGCATGGCGGTCATGTCGCTGGAAAAGCGGATTCAAAACGCCATCAGGCGAGGGTTCCCTAGACCCGACACCAAACGAGATCAAATGGCAGTTTAGCGTCTCCGAGAGGAGGGCAGGAAATCCCACGGCTTTTGCGTGGTGAGCAGTGGGATGCGGGCCGACTATGTCAACAGCCAGCGCCGAGCCTGGCGACAATTTCGGATACATCTCTTCCGGGGACGTGGCGAGCGGTCTGTTCGCACGTGCGAGGCAATCAAGGGGCTCATAGCTAACTCGAATGGGGTATACCTCGCCCCCTTGATGTCGCGGCTGAACCCGGAGAGACAGGTTGGAGGCGTCAATCGGCCTGCTCCGGTCCTGGAACTGCAGCCAAGGTTAGTCATCGAGCCGAAGTGGCCCGAGCCTGTGAACGAACGCTCTTTGTCCGTTGAAACGTCGTCACGGCAATGAGGAATTCTCGTCCCAGGCTCAGCGCGACCTGCCGGCTTTGTGAGGCATCTGACCTGCAGCGGTTACACCCGGTCTGGCGGGAACCGGGGGGAACCCGAGGTGCTATCTGCGAGTGAAGTCAGAAGGTTGCACCCATGGGGTAGCGGCACGTTCCGCCCGATTTGAACGACCGTCGGTTCGCCCCGACAACGTCAGCGCGACCGCAAGTCAGCAGCAATGCCTGGGCTGCAGTCGGTAGGGCGAGCCAGTCACGCCGAAAGCCGTAAGCGATCCGTAAGAGTGGCGTGTTCGAAAGTTGCACGGTGTCACCATGCGCTTCCCACCGCCGGAGACCTCGCCATTCGAATGGATGGTGCAGAAAGTCGGTCGAACTTTATGATGAATTCGGGTCCTACTGCGCTCGATCAGGCGTGATCCTTGCTTTCTTGTGAGGGTGCAGTGCAATATCACCCAATGGTTGTAGCCCGTGCAGGGTACTCAACATGTCAAAGCTGGAGTACGTTTTTGCGTAGGGAGGTTATCAGGGGAGGATTGGTGGGGTTCGAATGACGTATGCTACAAGCCTTTCATTGAGTGAGAATGAAAACCGTCCGACGTCAGTCGCAGTCAAAAGCGACGATAAGGCGTATATCAAGGCGCTAGGCTTCATGCCGAAGCGATATGCAGCGGAGACCTCTATCGTCAATCAGGGGGAGGACGGCGATCGCGTCTTCATAATCGAGTCTGGCTGGGGTTGCATTTCTCATGACCTTGCCGGTGGACAGCGACAGATTTTGGACTTTGCCCTGAAGGGCGACATTGTCCTGCCACAGACGTACACGGGCGCTGCTCTCCAGACATTTGTGGCTCAAACCGACCTTGCGGTGCTGGAAGCCTCGGCCAAGACGCTTGCTCTTGGAGCAGCGAAGTCGCCCCACATAGCCTCGCTTTTTCTTGAAACGCTCGCGCGCCAGCGAGCGCTTGTTGCCCAACACCTCACCAATATAGGCCGACGCAGCGCCTTGGCGCGTACAGCGCACTTGCTGCTCGAACTGAGAGCGCGCTTGGAGCGCGTCGGCGCTGCCAGCCGCACTGGCTTTGCATGCCCTCTCACCCAGTACGACCTCGCGGACGCGCTCGGCCTGACGCCGGTCCATGTCAATCGAATGCTGCGGGAATTACGGGAACGCGGGTTTCTGGAGTTCCGGCAAGGTCATGTCCGCGTGCTGGATCGGCTGGGCGTAACGAAGTTTGCCGAGTTCGATGACAGGTATATCGATGGTTGAGACTTACTTTGGCGCACGGTGCAAAGGCGGCGCGACGCGCCTTGAAGCCGCACTGCCATCGGCGACGCCGGCTATCTTACCGACGGTCCGCCGCGCCTGGCAAACAACGCGAGGCCCAGATTCCAGTCGGGGTGTTCTCTGGCTACCCTCCTCCTAGACCAAATTGGTAGGGCCAAGTGAAGGGGTAAAAATTTTTTTACGTTTTATTAACCTAAATTAGTGAAGGCACATCTTTTCGGCGATAAACATTATGGACGGGGTAGTGCTGTCCAAGGTGGGGCTTGGGAAATCCCGAGGTTATAGTGAAGGCGACGCGAACAGATCATCGTTCGCGGGAAATAGTATTTGCCTGCAGTACATCTCGTACTGGTCTCGAAACGTTGGGTAGAGTTTGGGGAGTAAGTTCATGGTTCCGACAATTCAACTGGATAGCAAATCACCCGGTGCACTGGAATTCGTATCGCGCAAGGCCGGGAATGGAATACATCTTCATAGACATGGCCTGACCGAATCTTGTCTGGCTCTGCTGGACGAGCGAGTGCTTGACCGACAATGTCTTGCGCAATGCCTGACCGCATATGGCATCGGGAAGGAAATCCTGTCGTTCGGCTCGATCGAAGAGTGGCGGCATCAAGAGAATGCACTGTCGATATCGGCCATTCTGCTGAACGTGGGCAGCCGAAAGGTGACAGATGCAAGGACCGGCAGCGAAATCGCCGATCTCGTGAATGAGGCCCATCCGGTTCCAGTGGTGATTTTGGCCGATACCGACGATCTGGAGCAGATTCTGAAGGCGTTGAATTATGGCGCAAAAGCCTACATCCCTTCATCGATCCGTTTCGAGATCTGCGTTGAAGCCGTAAATCTTGTCCTTGCCGGTGGCACATTTGTCCCTGCAAGCAGCGTGCTTGCCCAGCACAAGGCAATCGACACAACGGTCGAAATGACAAGGCCCATGGCGAGTGTGTTCACGGAGCGGCAAGAAGAGGTCGTCCAGGCTCTCAGGCGTGGGAAGGCGAACAAGATAATCGCTCATGAGCTCAACCTTCGAGAGAGCACGGTCAAGGTCCATATCCGCAACATCATGAAAAAGCTGAAGGCGACGAACAGGACGGAGGTCGTCTACAAGCTCAATGAGATGTTTCCTGGCGCCCACCTGTTGGGCCGATCGAGCTAAACGGTTGTCATCATACCGGTGGCGCGGCTGCATGCTCGAACCGGGGCCCATCTGTGGCGATGCTGCTCGACCGTTGCAGTTCGCCGCTCTTTTTGTTGCAGATATGGATTGAAGCCATGCTAGACCGGCCGTCGGTGGCAATTGCTCATAAGCCATGGCTCGAGGCGGATGCACCGCAGGACTTTATCAGCCTCGCTGACGTTGTCTCGTTTGCTCGGCAGTATCTTTTCTCGATTCTTGCGTTCGTCGTCGCCGGAATCGTTTGCGCCACGTTCTACTTTGCTACCTCGGATCCTATTTATTCCGCGCGCACCCAGATCCTGATCGAACCGAAGATACCCAGAAGCCTTCAGCAGCAACCGGCCGAAGTCAACCTGTCGCTCGATACCGCTCAGGTTGAGAGCCAACTTGCAGTTCTGCGCTCCCAGAAGATCGCGATGATGGTGATCGATGACCTTGGACTCATGGACAATCCAACCTTCAGGGGTCTGGACGGTCCGACCATCGGCGAGAGGTTTCGCAGAGCCTGGATCAGCATCATTGATGCTGGCGGACTCCATACCGGCAATGCTGCGCCGACGGACTTCTTCCATCGCGTGCTGCCCTGGCCGGATCGAATGGAGGCGAACGGTCCGCAACTGGAATCCGAGCGTCGGCGTCGCGCGGTGGAGATATTCAGCGACGGCCTGGATGTTCAGCGTGTCGGTGTCTCCTATGCAATGGACATTACATTCCAGTCTCAGGATCCAGCGTTGGCGGCACGCATCGCAAACGCCACGGCGGAAGCGTTCGTGCGCGAGCAAGTGCAAACGACAACAGCAACGGCTAGCGAAGGCATCGCATGGTTGGAAAGGCGGATGCGGGAGGTCGGTGATCAGATGAACAGGGCGACCCGGGTCGCCCAGGAGTTTCGCGCAAAACACGACTACAGCATCGGCCAGGACGAGACGCCCGTCGCGGGACAGGACCCCGCGCTCGGCGAAGCACAGCCAACACACCAGATTACGCTGGAGCAGTTGGAGGTTACCGCCGACACCTATCGAAAGATGTATGAGAGCCTGCTAGCGGCGTATACAAACTCGGTCGACCAACAGCCTTATCTGATCGCCGATGCTCGTGTCATCACCTCTGCAACCAGCCCAAAGAAAGCAAGTCGGCCGCGCAAGACGCTGATCCTCGCCTTTGGCGCGCTTGCCGGGATGGTGGCTGGCATCGGGTTCGCCGTGGCGCGACGCGGCCTCGATCGGAACGTGAGGACCCCGCGTCAGATCCGTCGCGAACTGGGCCTGGCCTGTATTGGAGAATTGCCGCCGGTCAGTTTCAGGCGGGGTGGTTTTGGCCGGCTTGACGAGGTGCTCAGGAATCCGGACTCTTCATTCAGCGGCAGCCTCAGGAGCGTCAAGGCGATCATGGGCCTGGCCGGGGCCACCCCTTCAAGGCGTCGCATCGGAATTACATCCGTGTCCCCCGGTGACGGAAAGAGCACAGTTGTAAGCAATCTGGCGGCGCTGTGTGGGGGGTCGGGCACGGCGACCCTCGTGATCAACGCCGACGATAAGTCGGCACTGGCCAACGAACGTCTCTTTTCCTCCGATTTCACCGCGGTCGATCGGGATTCCGGCAGCCCTAAAGACATCAGCAAGCAAATCCAATTCATTGAAAAGACATCGTTTTATTACCTGAGGAACGATGTGTCGAATTCGGCGAATTTGCTGGTTCCCGATAATATGGAGAAATTGCTGGGCGAGGTCGGTAGTTACAGTATCGTCATTGTTGAACTGCCACCGTTTAGTTCCGGTGCCGAAGGGCTTGCTCTCTGCCCGCTTCTTGATGGCGTGATCGTGGTGGCGCAGTGGGGCATGACGTCGCTTGATCAACTGGAAGACCTGACGCAGACACTCAAAAACACCAATTCCTCCGTCCTTGGCGTGTTGATGACACGTGTTCGTACTGTTTCGGCCCGGCGTTACCGGAAGCGCGCAGGTCAGGCGCCGCGCTGACATCGACGTCCTCCTCGCGGCGGGTCGAGCTGATGCATGTCAAGCATGCCCCCGGGCCTGACCCAGAGCTTGAACCGAGGGGTGCGCAGCGGTTTTGCGATGACGACACGCATCAAAACAAGACTTAAAGCGCGTCGCATGAATCCGTTTCAAATGCGACGCGCTTTAGAGTCCGCGGCAAGTCTCGACACCTCCCCGTCCGACGCTTGCCCGTCAAAGGGAATCCGCGCCCTTCAGGGCGTCGCGCGTCGAAAAATCGATTCCGAGATCGTGCCAGGCATTGAACGGAGCAGCCATTCGTCCGTACCCGGCCTAGCAACTAAGGGGTAGCCCAAGCTGCCAAACACCCCCGATCTACCACCTTTTCCCTGCTTGCCGGAGATCATCCGTCGTCGCCAAAATGCAAACGAAAAGTTGAAATCGAGCGCAAGCGGAAAATGTCCAACGTGATCGAAAGTAACCTGCGGCAGTGCGAAGAGCTGGCTATTATGGACGACGATGTCCGGACCGAAAGCCGACATCCGCTCGGCGGTTGGGCCAAGAGGCTCCTGGATCTGATGGTAGCCTCGATAGCGCTCATCCTGGCCGGTCCGATCCTGGTTCTGATCCCGCTTCTGATCAAGGCCACCACAGGCGCTCCAGTGCTGTTCGTTCACCGGCGCATTGGATTCAATGGAAAGGCCTTCGACTGCTACAAGTTCCGCACCATGGTGCCGAATGCCGAGGAGGTGCTCCAACGGCATCTGAGTTGCAATCCACAAGCTGCCCAGGAGTGGGCCGACAACCAGAAGCTGAGCTGCGATCCGCGTATCCTGTTCTTCGGAAAGATGCTTCGCAAATCGAGCCTGGATGAGTTGCCGCAGTTGTTCAACGTCTTGCGGGGCGACATGAGTTGCGTCGGCCCGCGTCCTGTGGTTGCCGACGAATTGCAACGCTATGGCGCCGCATCGCACGAATATTTGAAGACGCGGCCAGGACTGACCGGCCTCTGGCAGATAAACGGGAGAAACACGACCGAGTATTCGCATCGCGTATTGCTGGATACGCAGTACGTTCGGACATGGTCTCTGCGCCGCGATCTTTCGATCCTGATGCGGACGATACCGGCCATGATGAAGTTCGATCAGACTTCCTGACCTTGGCTGTGTCAGGGGCGCGGCAGAAACGGCCTCAAGCGATCGTCGCCCACAAGGGATCGTCGCCCACTCTATTGTCGCTGCCTTGGGCGATGCCGCAGCACGGCAATTGCAAGGCCGACCAGATAGGCAATTTGGGTGACGACAACAAGATAAAACGTCGAGCGGATGGTGCTTGGAACAGACAGGTGAAGAAAACTGCCTACAGCGATGCTACCGACGATCACCACCAAGGTCGCCACGATCAGCGCCGGCGTGCGAAACGTAAGCCCTATTGCCAGGGCAATACCGGCAACGCCGGCAACGGCAAGCAACACGGCGACCTCCTCCCAGGGTCGATCGACGCCGCGCAAGACGACCCCTGTCCCAAGCAAAGCAGAGTCGCTCGTTTTTGTGAAGCCCAACATTTTAGCTCAGCGGTTCCGGCGGCGCAGTCAGGGTCTGGTTCATTGATCGTGGCGGTGTGAAATGCAGGTTTCCGTCATTGGAGTACTGATTTGCACGGGAATCCTGGCCCTCGTCGTCTATATGCGCTGGTCGATGATCACTGCGCTGATTGCCTCTCTGGCGTTTGGTGCGACGTCAATCGGGACAATAACCTCGCTTGGCGGTTCATCGCCGCTTATCTTTACCGTCTTTGATATGTTCGTGATACTAGCCTCGCTGGCTCGACGCGGAATCTGGAGGGAAATAGGAGCAGTCTTCGTTCGTATAGGTGCCGCATGGATCGTCTGCGCGCTGATGATCTATGTCTGCATCGGAGCGGTGTTATTTCCGAGGCTCTTTGCAGGGCAGACGAGCGCCTTCGTCGCGTCTCGCACGGGCAGGGGCGTCTACGAAGCGGCCTTGGCGCCGGTGTCAGGCAATATCTCTCAGGCGGGTTACTTTGTTCTGGGCGGGTTGACCTTCCTGGCGGCCTGTCTGCTGCTTCAGCGCAGCGGCACGTTAGGGGATATAAGGCGGGGCTTCTTCCTATGGTTCGGCTTGCACGTGCTGATGGGCGTCCTGGATTTCTTGGGCAAGATGCTCGGTGCCGGCGACATCCTTGCCCCGATCCGTACCGCCAACTACGCCATGCTGACGCAGGTCACCGCAGCTGGGTTTTGGCGGATCGCGGGCGCGTTTTCAGAGGCATCGACATTCGGCGCGGGATCGCTGGCAGGGCTGGCGTTCACCTACACCTATTGGCGCAAGACCGGATCCAAATTCGCATTGGGGTTGGGAGCGGCCCTGTTTGTTCTCCTGCTGCTGTCGACATCGTCGACCGCCTATGTCGGCCTTGCGATCGTAAGCGTGCCTGTTGTGTTTTCTATCGTGAAGTCGCTCGCTTCAGGTCGGCTGAGGTCGGCGGAGGCACTGCTTATCGCGTTGCTGCCGCCCTTGCTCCTCTTTGCGGTGGCGGCCGGCCTGTTCTATCCGCAATTCTTCGATCCGGTCTTGCAGCTTTTCGACACCACGGTAGCCAACAAGCTCACATCAGCCTCCGGCCAGGAGCGCAGCTACTGGAACTACAAGAGCCTGCAGTCTTTCTTCGATACAGGTGGACTGGGGGTCGGGTTGGGAAGCTCGCGCGCGTCGAGTTGGCCCATTGCTCTGCTTTCCCAGTTGGGGCTGTTCGGCACCGCGATGATGGCAGTTCTGTTGGCAATGCTGGTGCGGGGGCTGCGGGGTTGCCACGGTCGCATCGATCCCGAGGTCGACGCGATCGCGTCGAGTGTTCGCGCTTGCGCCTTATCGGCGCTCGTGGCCGCGTCCCTTTCAAGCGGCAGCGCCGACCCGGGTATCGTTTTCCTGATTCCTCTCGCCGTCGTTCTTGTCAGCCGGATCCTGGTTGTTGAAGACAGCCGCGATACCCGGGCGCCAAATCCTCACGGTGACGGCCGGCTCGCTGAGGTAGGCTGACGGCTGCCAATCCTAGCGCAAGCACTAGGAGTAGTCTGTTACGAAGCATCAGATCGAAGTGATCACGTCGTGGCCCCAGTCCGTTGTCCCAGGCGCTGTGCTGGGCGCATGCACGTCGCAGTTCTTCATGCTCGCCGACATCGCTGCTAATGGCAAGCGCGGCAAGGGTGCCGCACCAATCTCCCCGATCGCGTTCGAGGTGGTCAAACGCATGGACGCCCTGTTAAATCGAGCGCGATAAGCGCGAGACGGGAGAGCAGGATCTTTTCCGCTCCAGGCTCGATCAGATCATTCAACATGAAGCACGAGCTGGTGCGCCTGGCGCAGGCGATGGAGTGGCCGGTGCTGGAGAAGCGTTTCGGTGCGCTGTATTCGGACTGTCCCGGCATGCCGCCGCTGCCGACCCGGCTGATGGCGGGGCTGGCGATCCTCAAGTACACCTTCAACCTGTCGGACGAGGTGCTGTGCGAGCGCTGGGTGGAAACCCTACTTCCAGTATTTGTGCGGCGAGGAGTTCTTCCGCCACGCACTGCCCTTCGACCTCTAGCCCATACCTCGCATGGCTAAATTGACTTTCCTTGCGCCGTTTCCTCCACTGGCGGCGTGGCGTGCGCGCTTCCCAAGCTCATCAACAGGGGGATGGCATGACGATAATCCAAACGGCCCAAAAGGCGCGTCACCATCGGTCGGCGCACGCGATTTTCAAAGGCTTGATGAACCCGCAGAACATTTCGGCTGTCGCCAAAATACTCGGACAATGCAACCGTCCAATTGATTTCCTCCGTCGCTACCTGTCCTTGGGTGGAGGTGAATACCCGGTGTCATACGTGATCTCGACACCCACAGGTAAGGCAAATGTTACTGCGTTCAATGCCGACGACATCATAACAATTAACGAGATCTTCTTCCGTGGAGATTATGGAGACAGCAGGAAGAAGGAAGTCATCGTCGACTTTGGCTCGAATGTCGGCATATCTTCTATCTATTTCCTGACCAGGAACTCCGGTAATTTCGTCTACTGCTTCGAACCTCTGCCACAGAATGTCGAGCGCCTGAAAAAGAACTTGAAGGCGTTTGAAGGTCATTTCGAGATCAATCCAGTGGCGGTAGGCTATGCCAACGGAACCGTTGAGTTCGGGTGGGAGCCATCCGGACGCTATGGCGGCATCGGCCAGCCTCTCGCCGACAAGATGACGGTTCAATGCGTTGATTCAAACAAGGCGCTCGAGAGGGTGATTAAAAAGCACAGTCGAATTGACTTGCTGAAGATCGACATCGAGGTGCTCGAACGGGAGATCACCGAACGCATTCCAATGGAACTGTCCAGATTAATCGAGAGAATCGCGATAGAATGGCACTTTGTGAACAATCCATTGCCCGCAACGCACGAGATGGCTTGGCGGAGGCCGATTACGACGCTTGTTCGCCTGCCAACACTGTGATGGATTGACGCCTTTGAGGATTCCCACGCGTGTTGCCAACGGGCGGGACGCCAAGCCTATTTGCGGGTCGCCAGCGTGGCCGCAAAATCTACAGCTTGCATGCGCACGAGGTGGAATGCATCCGTAAGGGTAGGGCGCATGACGAGTTCGGTGTGAAAGTGTCGGTGGCCACCACACTGAAGCGCTCAAAGGGTGGCCAGTTCGCCCTGCATGCAAAAGCGCTGCCCGGCGATCCCTATGACGGCCACACGCTCGCCGCGATCATCTCTGACATGGAAAAGACCCATCGGATCAGCCGCGTTCTCGCCGACGCCGGCTATCGCGGCCACAACGCACCGGAGGCCACAAGTTCAGGGTCTTCACCGGCGGCCAGAAACGCCGTGTCACCCCAGCCATCAAGCGCCAGATGCGCCGGCGCTCCGCGATCGGGCGCGTGATCGACCACATCAAGGCTGAGCACCGGATGGGCCGCAACTAGCTCGCCGGCAAGCAGGGCAACGCCGTCAACGCCATCCTTGGCCGCCGCCGGCTACAACTTGTCCCTCCTGCTCAGGTGGCTGAAGGCTCTTTTGTGGCTTCTCCTCGCCGCCGATCAGTCGCGCGCTTCTACCTCATCCCGCTAGCAAAGTCCGAACGGAAGGCTACGGAATGCCTGCAGTATCGCCGGCGGTTTCTGCCTTGAGTTCTATTCCCGGCGCCTCGTGCCGCTCGGTCGATGTCAGGTCCAGCGCGCCCGTTTCATCCTCAGCCAGTGGTATTTCAACCTTGATCGTGTCTCCGGGCTCGACGGCACTCGTTTCGCTAGCTTGGATTTGCACTGTCGCACCATCCGCCGACGGCCGGAAAATCGTGTAGATCGGCGCAGCCAGCTCCGCATCAGTTCGGCGGGCAAGAAGGCTCGGGGCAGATACCGCGGACTCGTACAATAGCCGCCTTGCCGTCTCTGTCTTGCTTTCGAGAGCATCGAGCTCAGCTTGCGTTTGACGCAGGTCGATCGTTACCTCATTTTTGCGCCCATCCTGGAGCTCGAGAATTGATATGTCAGTTTTGCTGATTTCCTGACGCCCACGCAGCAGACTGGTTTCCGCCGACAACCTCTCGCTCTGCGCCTGGGCAAGGGCCCGCTCTAGAGAAAATTCCCGCGGCGCCGCCGCCAGACCTTTGACCACCAGCGCCGAAACCGCTGTCAACTCTTTCTGGATTGAGCCGATCTGCTTGTCGAGGAAAACGAGTTGCGCTTCCAGCGAGGCAAGTTCCTTCTGGAGGAACTCGCGCAGACCATGAAGCGCCCTGACCTGAGTGTCCAATCCCTCGCTGCGCGCCTGGAAGATCAGGCGCTCCTGCTTCAAGAGCATGGCAAAGACGTCGTCTTGAATGCGGGAGGTCAATTGGGCCGGAAACTGAATGTCGCTGGCATGCGAGAGTTCTGCCTCGAGTCGTGCCTTGCGAGCGAGGAGACTGGCCTCGTTCAGTCTGAGCAGGCTCACATCCCCTTCGCCCTGGATCACTTCGCGCTCGAACCTGGCGTCCCTGTCCTCTCGAGTCCGCAACCCGCCCGCGATGCTCAATGCCTGCAACACGGTCAGCCCAGGCCGGTATGCGAATTCTCCCGACTGCGTCACCTTGCCGACAACATAGAACGGTCGGAACTGGACAATTTCCACCGCCGTATTCGGTTTTCGGGCAAGGCCGGTACTTTTCATGAGGCTGTCGCCGATCGAGTTTGCGATCTCACCGGTGGTGAGTCCGGCAGCCTTGATTTCGCCGACCAGCGGTAGCGAAACGGAGCCATTGGGACCGACCGTGTACTCGTCGTTGAGAGCATCCCAGCCAAAAATCTTGTCGCGTGACGCACGCCATTCGTAGACCTTGACGCGGAGCTTGTCCTGCGGGCCGAGCACATACTCTTTGGCGTTTGCAGCCGAGGCACCCAACATGCCGGCCAGGGATATCCCCGCATACACCACGATGTGGAGAATGCGCCAACCTTTGCGCCGAGCCGACAGCTGGCCCAGGCGCCGAACTCGATGATTTGAACGAGCGTCGCTGTCGACTGAAAAGGGCAGTTCCTGGAGCATCTCTTACCTCTGCACTAGATCTTCAGAATATACTCGGGCTCCACCCGGCCCCTTGCCACATGTGAAAGGGCCAGGAGATTGCCGCGCAGACGCCCTCGCCGGTCGACGTAGGATTCCGGCCAGAGGCTGCGCGCGAGATTGGCGAGCAGATTCTTGCCCATCAATCTAAGTGCGAAAGTCGATGGAACGGTCCCTTTGCGGACGAGGTAGATCGGATTCGCCACTTGGGAATAGCCGAAACGGATGCCGTTTACGCGACCGCTCTTGATGCCGAGGTGAACCCCGCGGATCGACGGCAAACGGACGACCCGCCCTCTGACTCTCAACTGGCTGGTGAAATCAACGTCTTCCTGCCAGCCATAGAGCGCAAGCCGTTCGTCGAAGCGCAGTCCGTCGATGAATGCGGCCCTGATCGACATGTTGCATCCATAGGCGCTGAGTTGATCCACCCCACGCGATTCAGTCGCAGGGCCGGCTTCGCGAAGCGCCTGGATACCCTCGTCCCACGTGAGCCCTGCGGTTGTCGCGCCGTCCTTCAGCACGTGTCCCGTCATCACCGCCCAGTCGGGTTGCTGCTTGAACGCCTTCGATACGCCTTCGAGGTAGTCGTCCGCCGGAATGAAATCGTCGTCGAAAAAGGTGATTATGTCGAAACGGTCGCCTGCGACGTCGAGGGCGATGTTGCGCTGCGCCGGCAAGCCGGTCTTTCCGACGACGCGCGATACGGGAAACCGGCAAACCGTGTCGCTGGGAATATGGCTGGCGTCGGGGGCCGACAGTATCACGGCGTCTGGCAGCAGGGTCTGTCGCTCAAGCTGTGCGAGAAGCCGAGCCACGTGTTCCTTGCGACCAAACGTTGCGACGATCACGACCACTTTCATCGACGATCAACTCTCCTCGCGAGCAATGCATTACAGATACGGCGTGCGACCACTGCTTGCGCGGTGATCCTAATCCGCCGGCCGCGCCGATACAGCCTGCGCATAAGGTTAGCGTTGATGCGTGCTTAGGCCCATCGAAGTAGGAGACGTACCTCGTTGGAGTACATCCGGCCTCGGGAGGGTGCGGCGCTTAACCCGATAGGCAACTTGTTTGGACGGGACGGACGGCACACAGTCGCTGAGCATCCGGGCAACAAGAATTCCCGAAAAAAAGGTGCCAACATTCCGTGAGGGGCAAAGCATGCGCCATGTGCGACAGCCGAAAGCAACCACCATGGTGGGCCGTGATGCCAAACATTTGCGATCCATCAGCAAGACGCCATTTGCCGCGATAGACCGCAACGCCCGCATCGCCGTCGTGCATGATTGGTGCCCGAACTTTCGGGGAGGGGAGCAGGTCCTTGCCCGGATCTGCAAGATTTTTCCGAGAGCCGAGGTCTTCACCCTGTTTGATTTTCTCCCGAAGGAGATCAAGGAAGAGTATTTTCCAGGCGTAATTTTCCACGTTTCCGGCTTGAATCGACTTCCCTTCGTGGAAAAGTACTACAGGTCACTGTTCTTTCTCTGCCCGTTTATGATCGAACAATTTGATGTCACAGGTTATGACGCGGTAATTTCCTCGTCGGCCGCATTCTCGCGAGGCGTTCTGACCCGCCCGGACCAACCACATTTGTGCTATGTGCACAGTCCGGTGCGGTATGCGTGGGACGAACAATTCTCCTATTTGCAGCAAGCCCGCTTGGGATTTGGCCCGAAAGGTCTTGTCTTTCGCTACATGCTTCACAGGCTGCGGACCTGGGACACAAGAACGGCACATGGTCCTGACCTGATGCTGGCAAATTCGAATTATGTCCGCTCTCGAATCGAACGGATTTATGGCCGCGATGCGCGGGTAGTCCATCCGCCCGTCGCCATCGAGGATCTTGAACTCGTCGTCAACAAGGATGACTACTACGTCACGGCCGCGTTCCACGCCCCGTATAAACGCACGGATCTGATAATCGAGGCGTTCAGCAAAACGCCGTCGCGTCGCCTGGTTGTTGTCGGCGACGAAGTACAATCCCAGCATCTGCGATCGCTTGCCGGCCCCAACATAATCTTCACCGGCTATCTGCCGCGGCATGAATACATCGAGAAAATCGCCAATGCTCGTGCGATGGTGTTTGCTGGATGCGAGGATTTCGGGATAACGCTTGCCGAGGCCCAGGCGTGCGGCACGCCATTGATCGCCTTCGGCCGCGGCGGCGCACGCGACATTGTCCGGCCGCTTGGCGAGAGCGCCCATCCGACAGGTGTGCTCTTCGACCGTCAGACCATCGATTCCGTAGCTGGGGCCATTGATCTATTCGAGAAAAATGCGGTGTCCGTTACGCCGCACGCCTGTCGTATGAACGCGACCCGGTTCTCCGAGGAAAGGTTCGACGTCGCAATACTCGACGCCCTTGGCCTGGCCCAGTCTGTCCAACTCGCTCGCGCAACCGAGTACAATGAACTCTTCGGAACCGAGAGCTCGACGCGCGATATAACCGGTTCACTGATCGAGCCAATTTTACAATGAATTCATTTGACCTTCACATGGCAAGCAACAGAAAAGCGCTTCGACCGGCCGTGTGCCCGTGCTGCTCGGCGCCAGTCAGCCGGTCAATCTACCGGGTCGAATCCATCCCGGTGCATAGTTGCGTCCTGCTGAACTCGGCCCGAGAAGCCCACGCCTTTCCCCGCCGCGATCTTGACCTCGCATTCTGTGAGGCATGCGGATTCATATTCAACAGCGCCTTTGACGAAACGATCATGGGGTACTCGACCAACTTCGAGGAATCCCAGCATTTTTCCAGCACCTTCAACAGTTTCGCGAAGGGACTTGCACGCGAGATCGCACAAAAATGTGCCATAGCCGGCAAGCACGTGTTGGAGATCGGCTGCGGCAAGGGTGAATTTCTCCGCGAGCTTTGCATGTCGGGCGGCGCCACCGGGCTCGGCATTGATCCAGCCTATCGAGCTGACAAAGGCCGCAATGATGAGTACGGCGACGTCAAGATCATCGTCGACTATTTCGGACCGGACTACCAGCATCTCCAGGCGGATACGGTCCTCTGTCGCCACACGCTCGAACACGTAAGCTCGGTGTCGAGTTTCGTGCGGCTGATCCGCAAGATGATCGGCAAGAGGACCCAGGATTGGGCGGTCTTCGAGACGCCGGATGCAAAACGTGTGCTCGTGGAGAGCGCGTTCTGGGACATTTACTACGAGCATTGCTCCTATTTCAGTCCTGGCGCGCACGCACGCCTGTTTCGCCAGGAAGGTTTCGACGTTACCGATCTGGATCTCGTCTACGACAACCAGTACATCGTTCAGTACGCCCGGCCGTCGGCCGGCCGGACGACGCCGAGACTACCGCTCGAG
Source organism: Mesorhizobium sp. WSM4848 (assembly GCF_055811375.1). NCBI lineage: Bacteria > Pseudomonadati > Pseudomonadota > Alphaproteobacteria > Hyphomicrobiales > Phyllobacteriaceae > Mesorhizobium > Mesorhizobium sp. WSM4848. The sequence continues at coordinate 68,765 of NZ_JBVVPX010000001.1, read as the reverse complement.
CACGATCTGGAAGTGATGCACCGTTTGGCGGAAACCTTTCCCGCCCGGGTGCGAGCCGCTCAGACTTCCTGGCAGGAGCGCATTCGCGCCGCGCACGCCGCCGGCCGGCGGGTCGTCCTGTGGGGCGGCGGCTCCAAGGCAGTGTCGTTCCTGACGACCTTGCAGCTTGGAGACGAAGTCTGGGCAGCAGTCGACATCAACCCCTACAAGCAAGGCAAGTTTACGCCCGGATCCGGTCACCCGGTCATCGCGCCAACCGACTTGTTGAACGCTCCCCCTGATCTCGTCATCGTCATGAACCCGATATACCTGAATGAAGTGACGCAATCCTTGATTGCGCTGGACCTTCGACCGGAAGTCGTCGCGGTCTGATTGCGCTCTCTCGTCAAAGAAGAACCCGAAATGCAAGATTCCAAGTCGCCGCAAGTGTCCCTTGGCATGCCGGTCTACAACGGCGAGAATTTCGTCGCCGAGGCGATCCGGTCGATCCTCGAGCAGGACTTCGGTGATTTCGAACTCGTCATCACCGACAATGCTTCGACGGATAGAACAGCCGATATATGTCTGGAATTCGCGAGGCTGGACAAGCGCGTCCGTTATGTCCGAAACGCGCGCAATTTGGGCGCCGGTGCCAATTTCAATCGAGCTTTCCAGCTGAGCACAGGCGAATATTTCAAATGGTGCGCGCACGATGACCTCTTGAGCGGTGGTTTCTTGACAGACTGCGTGCGTGCGCTTGACGCGAATGCCCGCCACGTCATTGCCTATCCGCGCCTGCTGGGAATCGACGAGACCGGGCAGCTCACTTCCTATGTCGAAAGGGTGCTGCCGGACATGGAAGGATCGTCGCCCGCATCCCGCTTCCGGTTGATGGTTGCTGCGCACGGTTGGGATGCCGCGATGTTCGGCCTTTGGCGTCGGGAATCCTTAGCCAAGACGACATTGCACGAGCCCTACTACGGCTCCGATTGTGCGCTTCTGGCCGAGATGGCTCTTCTCGGGACGTTTGTTCATGCGCCCAACGCGATACTATACAGCCGTGACCATCCGACGCGCTCGGTGCGGTTGCCAAGCTCCGAGCGATTGGCTTGGCAAAATCCTGGTGGCTCGACGGCGAATGCCTTTGAATTATCGAGGCGGATAAAACACCTTGTCGCAATTGCCTATCGGCGCAGGCGCACAGCACCGTTGGGCATGACACTGCTTCATCTGGTTGCGTGGATCTTGGATCCGCTGCTTATCGCGAGATTGTTCCTGGAACTTGTAGGCGCCGTATCTCCGCAACTTCGTACCAAGCTCCGCGGCGCCGGCCTGGGGGCGATGAAACGCATTCATGCCGTGTCAAACCGATCGCCTGGCTAGAAACGAGTGATCTGGTGCGACGCCCGCCGGGAGGCTTTGTATGAACCTTCGCCAAGTCACGCCCGCGGCCTCAGCAGTGTCAGCCTTCCGAAAATTGCCGGAGGGCTCGGGCAAGAGAAATCTGGTCATCGTCCGGGCGGGGCGTAGCTCTTTGCATGCCGGCTGGACTGAGGGGGTGGGCGACGCCGACTTCGATCTTCTCGTCGCCGCCTACGAGGCTGGCGTCTCCCATGGACAGAACGATTTCAGCGTATTTCTCCCGGGGCGCAAGATCGCCGGCTATCATGCCTTGTTTCAATGCTACCCTGAAATTGCAACGCGATATGATCTCATTGCACTGATCGACGATGACATCGAGACGACGAAGCTGGACTTGAATCGTCTGTTCGCCATCGGCCGCCACTATAAACTTGATCTGTTTCAGCCAGCACTGTCTTGGGACAGCTATTTCTCCTACGCAGCGACGCTTGTCAGCGGCAAGCGATACTTGTTGCGATATACCAACACGGTCGAGATGATGTGCCCGGTGTTCAGCGCCAGGTGCCTGCAAACGGCGTTGAAATTGTTCGGGCTCGGCTACGAGACGGGAATAGACCTTCTTTGGACACGTCTGATTGACACGCCATGGTTGCGGTACGCCATCGTTGACGATGTCGTTGTAAGACACACGCGGCCGGTCGGGACAACAAAGTCGCTTCAAGGTTTCGCCGCCGACGAGCGTTATGACGTGCAGGTTGATGCTGTGCTGAAGAGGTTCGGCGCTGTGTTTCGCGGGTTCGTAACCTATGCAGCGGTGGACCGGCGCGGACAGCTCATACGGTCTCGCTTTCTGATCGGCCTTAACTCCCTGTCGCTTTGGCGGGCGCTGGCCAAGACGCCACTTAGATGGCCGCAGTTTATGCGCCGCTCGACCGACTATACGCGACACTGCTGGCTGAGGCCGGTCAACCTGCAACGGATCGACGTCGATGGAGTGGTAAACTCAGGCCGTCAACCGCAAAGTTTGGATCGCCGGCTCAGGCAACGATGATATCGGGCGCAAGACCAAGCTTTGGTGCCGCCTGGGCAACTTCGTCTCGATAGAGCGGGTTCATCACGATGATTGACCGCACGCGTCGGCCGCGCAGGCTCTCCGGCCCAACCACAGCTGTGCCTGTACCTGGAGCAAAGCACCCTTGCTTGTGCGGTTGACGTCGACCAGAGCGCTGATCCGCGCGCCTCGGGAACGACGTTGACGAAAGTGATACCGTTTAATCTCGCACCCCAGGCAAGGTAATGGGTAATCGCGCCACCAGGCGACTTTGTCGCGATAGTTTTGGTCGAAACGGCGGACCAACGTATCAATCCTTCCAGGTCTTGAAAGACCAGCGGTCATCCCGGTTTCGGGAGGCTTGCTTCGATGAAGAGGCACTGGTCACGGTCGCGTCCCCACAGGTGGTGTAGCTCAGCTCGGCGGTAGCGACGCCGCTCGCCAGCGCGCCCCTCGATAGCGCTGTTGCGAGCGAGCGGCTTTGCGGTGGTCATCGACAGAACCTGCGCGCGCTCGAGGAGAAGACTCCGGATTCCGATCTATTGCGCGAGATGATTGGCTTTGCCGCCAAGCGGCTGATGGGGCTGGAGGTTGGAGTCGCCATCGGCGCCGGCTACGGCGAGAAGAACCCGTTGCGCACGGCCCAGCGCAACGGCTATCGCGAGCGCGACTGGGAGACGCGCCGGCACCGTCGAACTGCGCATCCCCAAGCTCAGGAAGGGCTCCTATTTCCCGGGTTCTTCTACAGGGTCGCGCCCGGACACCAAGCTAGCCGCGAAGCCTGAGGAACAAGTCTCGCGCATTGAACAGGTCAGAGCGCACCAGCACGAAGATAGACGTACAATAGACAGCGGCTCCAAGGACAATTGCGCTAATAAGAAGCGTCTCCTGCGCGGCGTGCTCAGGCGCGCTGCTTAGCCACGCACTGACGGCGCCGAACATCAGGAGGGCGGCGAGAGCCAGTCGCGGGAAGATCTCAAGGGGTCTCAGCACGTCGATACGCGCGATGCGCTGAGCGTAGAAGAGGAAGATTGGTAGGAGGACCAGGCCGCAGGCTACGAGCGCCACCATCGTCATCTCAAGGCTGATCTGCGCAGTGACGGACAACAGCATCGTTGCGACAACGGAGTAGGCTATATTCAACTTCAGGATCAACCTGGAGTGACCCATTGCAAGGATCGTAAACGCGCAGAGGCTGTCAATCGTGCGTTGCAGGCCCAGCAGCATGAGAATCTGGACAGCGACGACCCCGCTGGCCCATTGCGGGCCGAAGATAAAGGGAACCGCGATCGGTGCGATCGCGGCAAATCCGATGAATGCAGGGAAGCCCGCTATCCCGGCGATACGGACAGTCGTGTCGAAGAAACGGTCGATCTTTTCGGGTTGATCTTGAATCCGTGCCACCGTGGGCATAGTGACAGCCATCAGCGGACTGAGGAATACTTGCACCAGAAGGTCGAGCGGACGACGGGCGAGAGCATAGACTCCGACCGCGTGGGGGCCGAGGAACGTACCGAGTAGGACCTTTGGAATTTCCTCATTCAAAAAACTCCAAAAAGTCTGGACGATAAGCGGGCCGCCGAATCCTAATAGGTCACGAACCTTTGCATAGGAGAAGGTCAGACGGGGCCGCCAAGAACTGCCAACGAGAAGTACAGCGGTTTCCACAGCCGCTTTTGCAAGGTGCATCCAAATCATGCTCCATACGCCGAAACCGGCTATTACCAAGACGATGCCGAGCGTGCCGCCGACGACTGTGCCGGCAAGTGTACGCAACGCGAACAAGCGGAACTCGAGTTGGCGCTTCAACACAGCCGCAGGTACCGACGAGAGGGCCTGAATTACGACGACCACGCTGCTCCAGCGGATGAGATCTTCGAGAATGGGCTGTCCGAACGCTGCAGCAATCAAACCGGCAGACATCCAGATGAGCCCGCTAATCACCGCGCCGCTCGCGGCGAGAAGCCAGAAGGCCGAGTCAAAGTGTAAGGACTCAATTTTGGGGTGCTGAATGAGTGCCTCCGGTATTCCGGTCGTGACCGGAACAGCAAGAATGACGGGTACAACCATGGAGAGGGCGGCGAGGCCGAATGCTTCAGGTCCGAGGTGCCTGGCCAATACGACAAAAACGGCAAACATGGCTGCTTGCCGCCCCCATGTTTCGACTGCTGTCCAAGCTGCGCCGCTGACAATCTTCGCGCCGATCGATGTCATCGCATGCCTCTTTGTCCGTTGGAGGACGGAACTGCGACTTTCGATCGCGCAGTCAAGGCTTTCCGTCTTCGTCTCACGGCTGCGCCGCTAGCGATCTGGCCTGGTCTACGTGAATAAAAACGAGAGCCGTCGATCTCTCTCCGGCTATCGTTTATCGAGCTGGAATCTCGCGAACGCAGAGTCGTCGCGGGACACAGATGGCGTTTCTCATGCATGCTCGTCATTCTATTCCACCACCCCACAAGCACGCATGGCTGAGGATGCTGTGGTTGGCGAGGAAAGGTGGCTGCTTCCAGTTCTTATTGGTCATAGGCAGCTCCTCTGGAAATCCTCTTTGTAGCGCAATCAAATTAGGCAGTGTTACGGCTGATATCCTGATGTCATCGCGGCGGGCGCGTTGCTGGGATTGGAATTCGTTCGAGTGCATCGTGCCAAACCTTACGCCGGAGCGTGGGAACGTAAACGTCCCCAAACGGCGTATGTCTGTTTGGTGCAGCCTGATTACCGATTGACCATCCCGCGTTCCACAAGCCCACCCGCGCGGGCGATCAAGAAGCGGGCTTAGCAGCTGTCTCGGTCCGCTCGGCGGTGACCTTTCCAGGCTATATCCCTGCTCGACCATCTCTTTCAGCGCACGCCAGTCACGTAGCGTGGCGTTTCACATCCCCGGGTTGCGGCGTGGACCGTCAAGCTGCCGTTCAAGGGAATGTAATCGCTGAACCAGCGCTTGATGTACTCGCCCTTGTATCCGAGCGCGATGGCAAAGTCGCGATGGCCGTAGCGGTAGTAGTGCATCATGATGTGCCACAGCATCGGCATCGGACCGATCTCGACCATCGGCTTGGGACGGCTCTCTCCTTGGCCAGCAGTGGCCCAAATCCCCCCGCGAGGATACCCACTTTCATAAAGTCTTCCCCACCAACAAACACGGGTCTCGAACGCCCATGAGTTCTGTTACCATGGGCGTTCGGCGTTCAACAACGCGAGCGAACGGATGATGGGAAGCGCACCAATGTGGACCATTAGGCGGACCTTCAGCACCATGCTTGATCGTCAACTGCGACTGCGACTTAGGCCGTTTGAGATAGGCGACTGGTCAGCGTCGGCTGTCATTGTTGCGCCGCATCCGGATGACGAGACGCTGGGTTGCGGTGGCGTTGTGGCCAAAAAGATTGCCTCGGGCGCCCAGATCCGTTTTGTTTTCGTCACCGATGGCGCCGCGTCTCATCGCCACCTTATGCATCCTGAAACCTTGCGGACGACACGCGAGGCCGAAGCCATAGAAGCAGTTCATCGTCTGGGCGCATCATCCGAAAGTGTTACATTCTTACGCCTTCCAGACGGGGCGGCCAATCATCACGTTCATGAGATAACAGATGCGGTCGTGTCGATGCTCAACTCATGGCGGCCGCAGAGCGTTTTCGTGAACCATGCAAAGGATCCGACTTCCGATCATGTCGCCGTCAATGCAGCAGTTCGCGCGGCGCTTCGTGCCTATGGTCGCCCTGTCACGGTATTCGAGTATCCAGTCTGGTATTGGTACCATTGGCCATGGACAAGTCTGTGGGGCGATTTGCCGAATATGTGGCGTGTTACTTTGCGGCAGACGATCAAGACGGCGGCAGGGCTGCGGGCGCCGTCCACGTTCAATAGCCTCGCCTATGTTGGCGATGTTATCGGCGTAAAGCGTGAAGCGCTGGCGGCGCATGCGTCGCAGATGCAGCGCCTGGAGAACCAAGATGAATGGCGGACGCTGTCGGACTTGTCGGGGGGAGATTTCGTCGGGCGGTTGCTGGCCGGCTACGAAATGTTCACACGCTACGAAATCAACATTTAGCATGTTCGGCCGCCTGATCGCGGTCCTGATGATCGGGTACACCCTCGCAAGTTGCGACGCCGCTCAGGGACAGGGACCTGCCGAAGAAATTCTAGAGTCGGGTCTTGTTTTTGAACGCAAAGAGATTGCCCCCTATTCAGGAGACGTAAAGCTTGTTGGCGATATAGACGGCGATAGTCGACTAGATTTCGTTCTTGGCGGCTTCCCCGAGGATGCGATGTCTTGGTGGCGGTGGCCCGATCTGGTTCACACCGTAATCGCGAGGCCCCGCGTCGAGTTCACCACCGACGGCGTGCTTGCCGACATCGATGGGGACGGTGATCCCGACATCGTCACGGCCGATGGGCCCGATGCTGTCAATCTCGTCTGGTTCGAGAACCCGCGGCCGAATGGTAACCCGACCCGCGGTCCCAGCTGGAAGCGTCGGGAAATCGGTGCAGTCGGCAGCTGGGGCAAAGACATCAAGGCGGCTGATTTCGACGGGGACGGCCTCGTTGATATCGTCGTTCGGGCGCCTGGCGAAGTGATGATTTTCTTCCAAGAAAGCCCCAGCTCCTGGACCCGCGTGGGCTTGTTCTTCTTCAACCTTGGCGAAGAGGGAATGGCAATCGGTGATATTGACGGCGATGCTGATGTCGATCTCGTCCTGCACGGAGTATGGGCGTCGAATCCAGGCGCAGCGGCAGCACGCGATGCAGCACTATGGCGCAGCTACGAGCTTGGTCCGTTCAATCCTGCATTCAAGGCGCTTGTCACCGACCTTGACCAGGACGGCCGCGCCGACATTCTGACTTCAAGTTCCGAGCACACTGACGACGTCGCCTGGTTCCAGCCCCTCGCCGGACCGACGGGCCGCTGGATCCGCCATGTCATTCAGCCTTCTGTCGCGGGCGCCCATACGCTGCAGGCCGCCGACATGGACGGAGACGGGGACAACGATGTCGTTGTCGGGCAGATGCATACGACCGAGGAGCGCAAGCTCGCGATCCATTACAATATCGACGGGCGAGGAACGCGCTGGGCCCGTCAAGTGATCGACGATGTGGGTCTCCACAACGGCGTCGTCGCCGATGTCGACAGGGACGGCGATTTTGACATCTATGGGGCGAACTGGGTGGGCAACCCGCCTGTCAGAGTGTGGATCAATCGGCTGGATCCGCCTGCATCGGTCCGCCTCGACCGCTGGACCTATCATCGCATCACGAACGGGCACGTCCGCTCCTTTGGGATCGCTTTTTCCGCCATGGATGGTGATGATCTCACTGACATCATCTCGGGTCCGTTCTGGTACCGTCAACCGTCCGAAGCCTGGAACACAGAATGGGAACGGACCCCGCTTGCCGAGGGTGTGGACGCGGTCGCAGCCCTGGATCTCGATGGTGACGGGCGCGGGGAGGTCATAGCACAGCGCGGCGGAGGCAGGGCGCTGCACCTGGTGTGGCTCCATGCCGAGGACATTGAAGCGCGCCGCTTTGAAGAGCACGGGATCGGAGAGGTTCCCGCCGCCAGTCATGAGCTCGGCTCTCAGGGCCATGCGCTAGCCCAGGTCGTAAAAGGTGGGAAGCCGGAGCTGGCGGTCTCGAGTGGCGGTGGGGTTTTCTATTTTAAGATTCCTGACGATCCGACAGTCGAGCCATGGCCGCGCACCCGCATCTGCGCCGAAGCGTCTGATGAAGGGATCGCATTCGCCGATATCGATGGCGACGGTCTACTTGACCTTGTCGCCACGACCGGCGATGCAAAGACGGTCGCATGGTGGCGCAATCCAGGTGACGGCTCGCCAGACTGGGAGCTTCGGCATGTTGGAAAAGTTCCTGAAATGGTCTATCCCGACCGCGTCGCGGCCGCCGATCTTGATGGCGATGGACGTGCGGACATCGTCGTGACCGAGGAAAATGGCAAAGCCGACAGCGCTAAGGCGTATTGGTGGCACAACCCCGGCGACAGCTCCTCCGACTGGGAGCAACACGAAATCACCTCGCGCGGTTCCCTTAATAGCCTTTCAGTGTCCGATATGACTGGGGACGGCAGGCCGGATCTTATCATGGGCGAGCATCGCGGCGCACTTCGCCTCTCGAGCTGGCATAATCTGGGTGGGGGACGGTTCATCGAGCAGCTGGTCGGCGAAGGGATGGAAAGCCATCTGGGAGCAAGGACGGTCGACCTCGACGGTGACGGAGATCTCGACATCGTGTCGATCGCATGGGACGCATTCGAAGCGATCCATGTCTGGCGGAATGACGCGGTCGGCAAGGATGCTGATGGCGACCAAAAGGCCCGCTGACGGGGAGGGGTGAGCATCGGCCGGCGCCGCATGAACCGTAGCGACCTCGTCCGGCACCACCTGTTTACGCGGCTGCGCGGGCGCTCATGCCTCGACGCTCAAGTCCGGGAAAAATGCGATGCGCTGAATGAATTCAACCGCTCGACGTGTTAAACTATTCGACGTTGTCGCTAGCAGGTTGACCAAGCCAGTGCGCAAGTCCGGCCGCTCATGCCTTTACGACGTTGTCGGTGCGTGACTGACTACGCGCACAAGCATTTCTGGTATCGAGCACCAGCTTTGCGTGCTTGGTGATGTTCTGCCAATCAATCGCATCATGATCTGTCGAGATGACAACGGCATCATACGATGCCAAACTGCTAGCGCAGATATCCACAGAGGAGCGACCTGCCAGGGTGGCGTACTCTCTTGTTCCGGGTATCTCCGGTACGTAGGGGTCGTGGTAATCAACGACTGCCCCGCGTCGCTCCATGATGTCGATCAGCTTCAACGATGGGCTTTCTCGTGTGTCACCCACGTTTTTCTTGTAGGACATCCCGATCACCAAGATCCGCGAACCGCTCAGGCCGCGGCTGGCTCGCCGGTCCAAGGCCTCCACAAGGCGGTCAACCACATAATGCGGCATGTTCGTGTTGATTTCACCGGCAAGCTCAATGAAGCGTGTTGTTACTTCGTACTCTCTTGCCTTCCAGGTCAGGTAGAATGGGTCGATCGGGATGCAGTGCCCGCCGAGGCCGGGGCCTGGATAAAACGCCATATATCCGAACGGCTTGGTCTTGGCGGCTTCGATCACCTCCCAGACGTCGATGCCCATCCTGTCAAAAATCACCTTTAGCTCATTGACCAACGCAATGTTCACAGAGCGAAATATGTTCTCGGTCAGCTTCACAGCCTCTGCCGTTGCGGTGGAGGCCACGGGAACGGTTTGCACGATGATCTGGTCGTACAGTTCCTTGGCAACCTGTAGGGACGATGGGTCGTCGGCGCCTATTACCTTTGCAACTGTGGCGGTGGTGTGTACGTCGTTGCCTGGGTCCACCCGTTCGGGCGAATAGGCGAGAAAAAAGTCCTTTCCTAGAGAAAGATTCGTCGCCTCGAGCAGCGGCTGCACGACCTCTCGCGTCGTTCCTGGCCAGGTCGTCGACTCCAGAACGACAAGTTGACCAGGGCGCAGCCGCTCCGCGATCGCACTTGCGCTGTTTTCGACGAACGACAGATTCGGCTCCCGGTTTTTGGTAAGCGGCGTTGGCACCGCTATCAAGATCGCGTCGGGTTCGCTTAGGTCGGCGAAATCGCTGGTGGCCCGAAACCGCTTGCTGTCGACAGCCACTTTGATGGCAGCACCAGGCAAATGATCTATGCCGGTTTCTCCGCGGTTAAGAAGTGCAACCCGAGACGCGTCGATGTCGAAACCGATGACTTTGAACCCCGCGTCCAGCGAGATCATGGCGAGCGGCAAACCAACGTAGCCGAGGCCCATGATGCCAATGGTGTAGTCGCGCGTTCGGATGCGGTTAAGCAGTTCCTGAAGGTCTGGAGCAGTCTGCATGAGATGCTGGCACTTTCGCTTCAATGTCGACAATAAAGGATCGCCTCAATTACCGCGGGGAAGCAGTTCACAGCAATCAGCAAAATGTATGCGCTTAGCCAACCCCGGAGCTGAAAATAGCATGGATTGCACCATTGGGAGAACAGCCGAAATGCTTACCCCAAGCCACGTTGTCAAATAAACCTTGCGCTGCCACATTTAACTTTCAAGCGACGTAAAGGATCTGGGAGCCACCTGCGCTCGCGAGATCGAAGATGCCGCGTTTGGCGAAGGGACGCACATTGCGTCAGTCGATTAAACTGTTCGGTTGAGGTGGGGATTATGACGCAATCGATCCTGGTAACTGGTGGAGCGGGCAATATTGGCAGTGCCCTCACTCGCGCGTTGGTCAAGCTACCTCAGACCCAGGTGGTCGTCGCTGACAACCTGTCGACCGGAAGTCGAGACAAGGTACGAATAGACGCGGGCAATCTGACCGTAGTAAAGGCGGATGCAAACGATTTCGACGACATCTCATCGTTGTTCTACCGCTTCCATTTCACCCACGTCTTCCACTTCGCAGCCGTGGTCGGTGTGCAGCGGACTTTGGCAAATCCGTTGCTCGTGCTGCGCGACATCACCGGTATCGAGAACGTGCTGAGGCTATGCAAGAATACCGGCGCCGAGCGTGTCTACTTCGCTTCGTCATCGGAGGTATATGGCGAGCCTTTCGAGATTCCTCAAAACGAGAGCACCACGCCGCTTAATTCACGTCTGCCGTATGCAGTGGTGAAGAATGTTGGAGAGGTCTATCTGCGCACTTTTCAGCGTGAGTTTGGACTGCCATTTACCATTTTTCGCTTCTTCAACACCTACGGACCACGTCAGAGCGAGGATTTCGTTCTGCCGCGATTTGTGCGTGCCGCCCTGCGCGGCGAGCCCCTGACGATTTACGGGGACGGTTCGCAGACACGCACCTTCTGCTATGTCGACGACACGGTTGACGCTTGCATCGCGGTTCATCGAACGCGCGCGCACGAGAACGAAGTGATCAACGTGGGCAGCGACGTGGAAATGAGCATTCGACAGCTGGCCGAGTTTGTCATCGAAGTGCTGGGCTCGTCATCGAAGTTGGAATTCGGACCGCCCCTTGCGGAGGGCGACATGACGCGCCGCTGTCCTGACACGAACAAGATGAAGGCTATATTGAACCGCCCCCTGGTGCCGCTCGAAGAGGGCATTCGCCGCCTCGCCGACCACCTCTCCCGACCGGAAGACCGCCCTGCACTTAGAAGAGTCGCCTGAACGAGCTGACGGTGGGGAGTGACATGAAGCTCGTATACGTCGGTCAGCCGTACGATAGACTTTTTCCGCCTGTTCAAAACTCAATCGGGCTGATCGTCTACAATACGGCGCTGCGGCTCGGCGAAGGCCTGCAGATTACGCTCTATGGCAAGCATTATCGAGACGATACGGTGCCCGCGGACCTGCCGTTCGCGGTGCGGCGGGCTCCGGCGCGGCGTGACCACGCGCTGCAGCGGGTCATCCACCAGTTTCCGCGTCTGGCGCGCTGGTTGTGGCTGGATCGGAAGGCCGATGACCACTCGCAATATCGTAACAAGGTTCGTCGCTACCTCGCCGTCGATCAACCAGATATCGTCCATTTGATGAATTACTGGAAATGGTGCCGGGAACTGAAGGCAGCCAGCTCATCTCATCGGCTCGTGCTTGAGATGCAGTGTGAGTGGCTGTCACAGCGTGACCGCGATCAGGTGGCCCGTCAGCTCAAGGTGGTGGATGCGGTGGTCGCCGTCAGCGACCACATCGCAAGGACCTTTCGTTCTGCATTCCCGGACTATCCTGGCGTCGTTGCCACTGTCGGTAACGGCGTGGACGTTTCTTACTTTCGGCCGAGCGAGCAGCGGGCTTCCGCATCCACCAGAACCCGACGTGTTATCCTGTTCGTTGGGCGGGTGTCGCCAGAGAAGGGGCTTCACACACTGATCGAGGCCTTCAGTGAGGTTGCGGCCAGGTTCGCGGACGTGGAACTTCGGATCGCAGGGCCGCATTCGCCGCTTCCGGTGGACTTCGTGACCAGCCTCTCGTCGGATCCGCGGGTTACCGCGTTGAGCCGTTTCTACGATCGCTGGGGCAATTGCAAATATCGGGAACACTTAGAGGAACTCATCGAGAGCCACGGGTTACGTGATCGAGTTCACTTCGTGGGCAACGTGCCCCACAAGGACCTCGTAGCGACGTACCATGAGGCCGACATTGTGGTGAATCCGTCACTCAGCGAGAGCTTCGGAATATCGGTCGTGGAGGGCATGGCCTGCGGGATACCGGTGGTGGGAACGCGCGTGGGCGGGATGTGTGAATCCATTCTAGCTGGCAGCACCGGGATGCTGGTCGAAGTCGATGCTCCTGGCGAGCTCGCCCAGGCATTGATCACGATGCTGGAGGATACGGTCCGGGCAAGCGAAATGGGAAACGAAGGGCGCAAGCGTGCCGTCGAGCTGTATTCGTGGGAGGCGCGCGCAGAACGGCTCAAGTCCGTCTATCAGAAACTGCGCCCAGGCACGCGGGTCCATGTTTCCACAAAGATCGTGAGCCATTGAGCCTTAGCGGTGGGCGGCGATCGCCAAGTGCCTCGCAGCTTGTAGGCCGATGTGATGCGCATGCGGCGACCCTCAGTGTAGCGCTCAACCCGGTGAGCGTATCGGTCTACGGCCAACCCATGTCGGATTGGAATGGGCCCGTCAGGCCCGCCGTTCTCTTCCCTAACGGCCGTCAGGTGCACCCAGCCCAAAAGGCGGAGTGAAGGAGGCCGAGTGAACCTGGCTGTAACGCTCCGCAATCTGTTCTCCAAATCGCAACGCATTGCTGGTGGCGAGGCGGGTGGCCTCAGGATCGTAACGCGAGGCGGCGACCCAGATTTTGCGCGGGGCGCCTACGAGCCGCCGGTCCAGCAGCTACTTGCATCGAACCTGAACGCAGGTGACGTATTCTACGACATCGATTGCGGCGCGCCCGCGTGGGGGCGGCAGGGCGCGTCTACGCATTTGAACCGGTGCCGCAAAGCGCTGCCGCGATTGAGCAGAGCGCTCGGCCCAACAGGTTCGACACCATCTGTGTGTTCGCCGAAGCGGTCGGTCCTAAGTGCGCACCGCCCACAGGTGATCTATGAGCTCGACGACGCCAGGCGCGAGGGCTTCAGCGCAAGGCCCGGGCGATCGCGTCGTTTATGGCATCGATGGACTATGGGTAACCATTCTGCCCGCTTCCTACGCCAATGGGAACTGGCACGTCGAGCATGTGCTGGCGGTCCGGCGAGCGAAACCGCGTCTATCCGACGGGCGGAGCCGTCGGCTTCGACCGAGGTCGTCTTCAAACATGGGCACCGGCCCAACGACAGCCGAACTATGCAGTGCGGAGGATCGGCAGCCGCATATGAATCGCGCGTTTCTCAACAAGATGCCAGCTGAGAAAGCCCGCGCAGACTGCTATAGGCAAGGTCAAGATCGTTAGCTGCATAGGCGTGATTGCCGGAACATACATGATCAGTAGCTTCTGAATCGGCCATGCGTAGAGATACACGCCGTACGATATATCATTCCTTCGGTTAATCGAATTCAAGACGCTGTTCTCGTTTAGAAACGCCAAATACAGGACCAGATAACCTCCAAATACGCCCACTGCGAGGGGCGCTAGCCGTTCCGAGCACATCCCGCCTATGAGAAGGATACAGCACAAAAGCGCTACCCGATTGCTCCTCCTCACATTCTCCTTGAGCAGCTGAAACAACGCCCCAATGGAAAATATCATCGTAAAACGTACGGCATCGTCCACGTTACCGATGGGCTCAAAGTTTCCAAGGTCGTAGCGAAAGTAGACACCTTGCGAAATGGAACTAACGAGGATTATGGCCAGTGACACTGACATGATCGAAAAGACAAGCGTGGCGCGACCGAGACAGAATACCACAATTGCCACAAGCACATAACAGCGAAACTCGTATGCAATAGTCCATAGTGATCCATTAACATCTGGTGCATGGGACCCGGCAAACGCCGATCCTACCTGCGCCGGGTTCAGCAAGAGCGCCATTTTGGAAAGCTTAGCCGCCCACTGGCTCGGAGATAGTTCATCAAAGTCACCACCTCCAAGCCAAAATACCAGACTAATGCTGATCAAGTATGCCGCAACAAAACCCGGAACTATACGAAGTACACGTCTGGACATAAAGGCGTAGACGCTGCTTCGCATCGCGCTGTCGAGCACGAGGAAGCCACTAATGAAGAAGAAGCCGTAAACAGCTACCTGGCCGGAGGTCAACGTACCGAAGATGTTCTTCAGCACCTCACGATTCGAGTTCCCATCTATAAGTTCCGGCGAGTGGGATATAATAACAAGCGACGCAAAGAATAGCCGGAAGAAGCTTAGAGCGTTGGGCCTTCGTAAGTCGAAATCACTCATTTGATAGCCTTCGAGAAGTGACCTCTTGCGTCGGGCATTGCGATCTCAGCAAGGAGACCCGTTTTTGGGCAGAGCGCGTCAAAGTGAGCTTAGAGGCCGCCGATGGGCATTGTAAGTTCGTCCTTTGAGAGCCGAATTCATCCTTTCGAAGGTACGTGCCTCACGACCTAGTGGATTGATTCCAACGTTTGGAACCCGCGGTTTCGGGCGGCGATGATGTCATCGGGGTTGGCTTCCAGATGAATGGTCGCGGGTTCTCGGCATTGTATTCGCGGATGAAGCGGTGGATGGCGGCCTGAAGATCGCGACACTGCTGGCTGAGGCCGGTCAACCTGCAACGGATCGACGTCGATGGAGTGGTAAAGTCAGGCCGTCAGCCGCAAAGGGTGGGTCGCCGAATGCCACCGCCTGAATCTACCGAGCGTCCGTCCACCCGCTCATCCGGAAAATCGCAAGGTACTGGTTTCACGTCATATTAGATTGTGAGTCAGACTCTAAGGCATCTGGCCTTTGGACTTTCCGGGTAGTCCCCATCACAGTTTCCTCGGTAATGGCGCGCGGCTGCATGGGAGGCGGTGCCACAAACAGCCTGGCGAGGCGTTGGTAGATGCCGAGGTCACCAGCGAAAGGACGCTCAAGCAGATGATAGGTTGCGAAACCCACGGCTACCGCCGCCGCCATGGTGGCGGGCGCGAGCAGGGCGCGAGCAGCGTCGTTCAACTCCAACCGATTGGCAAGGGCGATGACCGCCGCGATAAAGAAATAGTGTGACAGATATATCGAATAACTTGCGTCACCCGCACGTTGCATCAGTGGAGAGCCGATCCTTGTCCCTGATTGCTCCAGCCCGACTACTCCCGCCACAATCAAGCCGGATGCGATGCCGAACCTCAGGAAGGTATCGGTCGGTGGCGAGACGAGGACGTCGCCGAAACCGATGACTTCCCCTCCAAAAGCGAGCCAAGAGACCCCGGCGGCGAGGCATACCCACCACCTCATGGGATTTCTGGCGGTGCGCGCCGAATCGTGGAAGTAGCTCGCCGCCAGCACTCCCAATACGAAATCCATCAGGATTGGCCGCGTATAGAAAAAAGCCGCGACCCCATAATCGGAAAGACCTCCAATGCTGTTTCCGATACCGGCAAGAGAGACGATAACAGCGGTGATCGCCATGAGCCTGGCGCGTTTGGGCAACAACAACGCGACTGCAAAAATGCTGTAAAAAAACATTTCGTAGTTCAAAGTCCAACCAAGGTAGTAAATTGGGTAAAGGTTATCTGGCGTTTTCTCAAACGGAATAAAAACTAGAGCTTTTGCGATTTGAGAAACTTCTATTTGAGTGCTGTTTAAAACATCAGGCATGGTCGCGCTCAAAATCACTATAATAATTGTGAAAAACGTGTACAGAGGGGCCACCCTAAGGATACGCTTCCTGTAGAATTGAATGGGCCGTATGTTTTTATTTTGTGTCGTGCGGACCATGATGAATCCACTTATGACGAAAAATAGGTCCACACCTCCGTATCCAAAACTCCTGAGCCAATGCGGAAGGACGTCGGTCACGATCAGTTCCTGGGTATGAACCCAGACCACCAAAGTCGCGGCGATCGCCCGCATGACCTGAACATTGAAAACCATACCGGAAGGATTCCCGACTTCAACGTGGGCCTGGGCTCCGCATTTTCCTCTCGTCGCTGCCTACAAGGCGGGCGCTCCAGTCAACCTCGACCGGATCGACATCGGTGGGATCACAGACGCAAAGGGCAAGCCGCAGATCGCCGAATTATGCCACAATGATCTCTGCTGAGAGACCGAGCTTGCAGGCGGCCTGGGCAACTTCGTCTCGATAGAGCGGATTCATCACGACGATAGACTGCAGGGGCTTGCCGCGCAGGCTCTCGGGAGCAACCACCGGTGTCCCGGTGCCAGGAGCAAAGCGCCCCTGCTTGTGCGGGTTGACGTCGACCAGCGCCCCAATCCGCGCCCCTTCAGGAACGATGTTGACGAATGTAATGCCCTTTGATCCCGCACCCCAGACAACGGTCTGCTCCGGGTCTCGTGTTGCAAGGTAGTTGCGCCACCAGGCGACCTTGTCGCGATAGGTTCGGTCGAATCGGTGGACGAGCGCATCGATCTTTTCAGATTTTGAATACGGGGCCATCATCCGGGGTTCGCTAGGCTTTGCTTCGATGAAGAGGTACTGGTCACCGAACGACGCGCCCTGGTCAAGCACCTCGAATCCTGCTGTCTCCATCGCCACCCGCAGTGAGTGCGGCGTGAAGTAGGATACATGCTCGTAGATCAGATCCCAGATCCCCATGTCGCGCAATGTATAGAGGGCATTAGGCACCTCGATGTAAAATACGGTGCTCGGCTCAACGCCTGGATGGGAGCGAAGCCCCTGCAGGAAGGCGATCGGGCTGGCTATGTGCTCCAGGACGTGACGGCAGGAGACGAAGTCAGGCTTGACGTCCGGATAGGCATCGCTGAACCAGTCATTGATGAACTCGACGCCGGCGACGTCGTCGCCCCGATTCTCTTCGAAGCTCCTGTCGAAACCAATGCCTCTGGCGCCGCTGGTTGAGCAAAGTCGCTTGAGGAAATCACCCTTGCCGCAACCGATGTCCAAGGCCAGTTTTCCATCGAGTGCGTAAGCTGCGGACAGGCGATCAGCGAGATCCTCGACGAAGGCCACGAAGCGCGGCGAGAAATGCAGGGAATTCTCATAGTTTTGCGTATAGCCGATCCGACCGTCTTCAAACGCCGCATTGAAGAAATGTTCACAACTGCGGCAAAACGCGAGGACGAATTGGCCAGTCGGCGCAGCAGCGGCCGAGTTTGCGTCAGGGTGCAGGGAATTGCACGAAAATGGAATGGCTTCGAATGATACCGAGTGCAGCAGATCCTTGCGTCGACAGACAGGACAATCGCCGCGAAGACGCATCGAATTCGTCGTCGGTTCATACGCCTCGGCGCAGGCAGCGCTTTGGACTTGCACGGTCACACGATCCGCGGGTTCGGCACGGGAACGATGAATTTTCCGCCCCTGGCTCGATATTCAGCCTGTTGTTCCATGATTTCATCGAGGAAATTCCAGGCAAGCACGAGAACGTAGTCAGGTTGGGCCTCCAACAGAGCTTCCGTAGAGCGGATCGGAATTTTCTGACCGGGCATGTGCTTCCCCTGCTTGTGGGTGTTGCGGTCCACGACGAAGTCGACGAGATCGCGTCCGATGCCAACCGTATTGATCAAGGTGGCGCCTTTGGCCGCCGCCCCATAGGCGGCGATTGAGGCGCCGCTGGCTTTCAGCCGGTGTAGCAATGTGGAGAGCTCGACTTTCAATTTGTCGACCGTCGCGGAAAAATCGAGATAGTAATCGATGGCGTCGATCCCTCGTGCTCTTTCATGAGCGATCTGATTGGTGACGCTCGCTCCGACATGTTCCCGCATTTCGACATACAGGCGGAGTGAACCGCCATGAATCGACAAGTGTTTTACCTCGTTGAGATAAAGGCCATGGCGTCGAAACAGCTTGTCCAATGCCGTCACTGAAAAATAGCAGAGGTGCTCGTGGTAGATCGTGTCGAATTCGCAATGGTCGATCATTGGTTCGACATATGGCGCCTCGATCACCGCAACGCCGTCGTCCTTGAGCAACCGCGCAATGCCTGCAACAAAACCGTTGGTGTCGGCCACGTGGGCGAGAACGTTGTTTGCGTGAATGACGTCGGCCCGCATCTCCTGTTGGCGAAGCTTCTCCGCCAGTTCACGGGAAAAAAAGGCCAGGCGTGTCGGCACGCCTATTTTCTCCGCAGCGGCGGCGGGTCCTTCGGCGGGGTCGATGCCGAGTACTGGTATCCCCGCCTCGACATAGTTCTTCAGGAGATAGCCGTCGTTACTCGCCAACTCGACCACAAAGCTGTTGGCATCCAAGTTACGACGCTCGATCAAGTCACGCGCATTGTCTCGGGAATGCCTCAGCAGCGCTTGAGAGAATGAGGAGTAATAGGGGTAAGCATCGGCAAACAGAATTCTCGGGTTAACCGTCTCCGTGATCTGTACCAAACTGCAATCACAACAGAAGGCGACGTTGAGTGGGAAAGTTGGCTCTTCCTGGTCATCGTCGACGCTCACGGGAAGCCGATCGGCAAGTGGCGTCGTGCCGAGCTTCAGGAACGTGTCGATGTGACTCCCGCCGCAGGAGCGGCAAACCTGCTCGGTTACAGAGGCTGCACCAGCAATCATCATGGCCATGGCTCCCGGCTGTGTTTGCTCAAACCGCTACCGCAAACTGCGGCGTGCGGCGCAGATCGGTATCCAGTTCGCCATCTTGGATCAGCTTCTGCACATGGGCGATGCGCTTGAATCGCTCGCCCTCGAAGTCCCCAAGTGCAAGGCCTGCTGCGCGAAACGTGTGATAGAGCTGTTCGATACCGCGCCGCGCCGTCCATTGCGGCTTAAAACCGTGCAGGCGGCGACCAATATAGGTGCAGTCGACGCGATAGCACCGCTTGTCTGGCCCGGCGTCGGGCGCGAACTTCACGCGGCTGTCGGGAACGATCGTTTGCACCAACTCCGCGATCTCCCGAATCTGATAGTTTTCCGTGGTCAAGCCGACATTGAATGCCTCGTTGTGGACCAGCTCTCGCTCGGCTTCGAGTACGGCGATATAGGCCAGCGCGATGTCCTCCACATGGACGATCGGACGCCATGGCGAGCCGTCGCTCTTGAGATAGACCAGGCCGGTCGTGTAGGCCCAGGCGGTCAGGTTGTTGACCACGAGATCGAAGCGGATGCGAGGCGACAGGCCGTAGGCAGTGGAAGCACGCAGGAATGTCGGGCTGAACGATTGATCCGCCATCGGCGCGACCGCTCGCTCCACATTCGCCTTCGAGGCGCCGTAAGGCGTAACCGGGTTGAAGGGAGCATCTTCAGTTAGAAAGCTGTCGCCGGCCGCGCCGTAATTGCTGCAAGAGGAGGCATACAGGAACCGCTGGACACCGGCAGCCTTGGCGAGTCTCGCGAGCCTGACCGAAGCGCCGCAGTTGATTTCCTCGGTAAGCTGGGGTCGGTAGTCCCCCAACGGATCGTTTGACAGTCCGGCGAGATGGATGATCGCGTCGAAGCCGGCGACGTCGTCGATTTCGACGTCACGGATGTCTTTCTCGATCGTCGGCACATCGGCCAACGTCCCTACGAAAGTGCATGACCGGAAGATGTCGCTGTCCAGGCCCGTAACGTCATGGCCGCGTTCAAGCAGCATCGGAGTCAGGACGGAACCGATGTAACCGAGGTGGCCTGTAACCAGAACTTTCATCGATCAATTCCCATGTTTTCCAGGGCGCTTGCCCGCTATCCCACAATTTCTGAAGGAGATGCTTTTCGCGGATGGTGTCCATGCATTGCCAGAAGGATTCGTGGCGAAATGCCATCAGTTGGCCGTCGGCTGCGAGCCGTTGCATTGGCGCGTGTTCGAACATGACATCGTCGCCATCGATATAGTCCTTTATGCCCGGCTCGAGCACGAAGAAGGCGCCATTGATCCAACCCTCTGAGGCCTGTGGCTTTTCCGTGAAGTCGACAACGCGATGGCCGTCGAATTCGATGTGCCCATAGCGTGCTGGCGGACGCACCGCCGTCATCGTTGCAAGCTTGCCATGCGATTTGTGAAAGGCGATCAGTTTATCAAGGTTGACGTCCGAAACCCCATCGCCCCAGGTGAGCATGAATGTCTCGTCGCCCATCCAGTCGATCAGGCGTTTTATGCGGCCGCCCGTCAGCGTATTCAGTCCCGTCTCCACAAGATCGACGGACCAGTCAGGCAGCGAGTTCGAGTGGCGCTTGACGCTTCCCGATGCAGCATTGACAGTCAAGCTGCCATCGAATGCGACATAGTCGCTGAACCAGCGTTTGATGTATTCGCCCTTGTATCCCAACGCGACGGCGAATTCGCGGTGTCCATAGGCATAATAATGCATCATGATATGCCAAAGGATCGGCTTTGCTCCGATTTCGACCATTGGTTTCGGCCGGATCTCGGTTTCTTCCGCTAGCCGTGTTCCCAGTCCGCCAGCAAGAATTCCTACCTTCATTGTTTTCTCACCCCAATCGCCTACAGTGTTTTGCTACCATGCGCAGGTCGGGTTGAACCACACCGAAGAAGGGATGATCGGAAGCATCGATGCATGACGTCAGGCATACGATTGGCGCTATGCTCGATAGAGCGATGTGTAACCGGTCTCATCCATTCGACGTAGCAGACTGGCAGGCATCGGCGGTCATCATCGCACCCCATCCCGATGATGAAACGCTGGGATGTGGA
Source organism: Mesorhizobium sp. WSM4848 (assembly GCF_055811375.1). Lineage (NCBI taxonomy): Bacteria > Pseudomonadati > Pseudomonadota > Alphaproteobacteria > Hyphomicrobiales > Phyllobacteriaceae > Mesorhizobium > Mesorhizobium sp. WSM4848. The sequence goes on along the minus strand of NZ_JBVVPX010000001.1, from coordinate 47,712 downwards.
GGGGTCGCCAGCAAGAAGCTTAGCTCGGGCGCCAATGTCCGGTTTATTTTCGTTACCGACGGCTCGGCGTCCCATGCAAATCGGGTTGACAGTGAGGCACTGCGGATCGCCCGCGAGGACGAAGCGATCGAGGCGGTTTGCCGGTTGGGCGGGTCGGCCGATCGGGTCAGGTTCCTGCGTGTTCCCGACGGGATGGCAAAGCATCATATCGGCAAGATCGCAGAGGCGATCGCTCAGTTGCTTTTCGTTTGGCAACCGCAGAGCGTGTTCGTCACCCATGCAAAAGAGCCGCCCGCGGACCATGTTGCCACCAATCGTGGCGCGCGAGGCGCGCTTCAGCTGTATGGCCGGCGCGTGACCGTGTTCGAATATCCCGTCTGGTACTGGTATCAGTGGCCGTGGGTCCGCCTGCACGATCGAGTGCCTGGCCTCGGTCGCGTCGCATTGCGGCAGACGGTCCGGACCCTTGCCGGCTTGCGCGGCGTTAAGATGTTCAACTCCCACGCTTTTATCGGCGACGTGATAGATGTAAAACGTCACGCGCTGGCGGCTCACCGGTCCCAGATGGAGCGGCCGGCGGGACTCGACGACTGGCCTATCCTGGCGGATGTAGGTGGGGGCGATTGGCTGAATCGGCTGCTGAGCGAGCACGAGATGTTCACGCGATACGAGCTTAATGCGTGAACGTAGGCGGCCTGAAGCGTCTCGGGAGGAAGTCGGCGGGGCGGCCATGACCTCTTCGGGGTTCGACCCAAAGCTGCGGTGCGGCTTCGATCCCTCTGCGACTTGACTTGCGGCCCGTTTTGGATGCGCCGCCGTCCCATCCAAGACAGAGCCTCGGGTCCGTTCTGGTATCGCCGGCCGGCCGATCCCTGGCAAGGTGAATGGGAACAGGATCCGGCTCGGCGAGGGAGTGGATGCGATCGCGGCAACCGATGTTGACGACGACGGACGCGCGGAAGTGATCGCCCAGCGCGGCGGGGGCGAGACACTGAACCTGGCGTGGCTTCAGGCGCAGCAGGCGTCAGCGCGGGGCTTTGAGGAACATGCGATCGGCGAGGTGGCCGACCATGCGAAGGCCCATTGGTGGCGCAATCCCGGCGACATCAGGCAAAACTGGGAGCAGCAGGAGGCCACCTCGCGCAGCTCGCTCAACAGTCTTTCGGCGGCCGATATGAATGACGATGGCCGGCCGGACCTCGTCATGGGCGAGCACCGCGGCGCCCTGCGCCTTTCGCTCTGGCGCAATCTGGGCGGCGGGCGGTTGATCGAGCAGTTGGTCGACGAGGGTGTCGAGAGCCATTTCGGCGCCCGCACCGTCGACCTCGACGGCGACGGCGATCGTGAGATCGTCTCGATCGGGTGGGATGCTCCCCAGGCGATCCATGCTTGCGCAACGTGGCACCGTTCCATCGGACCGAGAGGCCGGGCAGGTAGGCCCAAGATGAGATGTGGCCCCACGATCGGAGTAGCGATCAGCCGGAGGGAGTAGGAGCCGGCCACCGTTGTCGGGCTCGATCCCGGGCGCACAATCTGTCACCTTCGCCGCGAGCGGCCGGGCTAGCCCGCGTCCGAAGCATCGCAGAATGGGGAAGAGCGCGTGACATTGACGGCAAGGTTCCTCGGCGCGTTCGGGCATGCGCGCGTCATTGCCAAGGGAGAGGCCGCCGGTCTCAAGCTCGTGGCGAAGAGCGCCGATCCGAACTTTGTGCGCGGCACGTACGAGCCGCCCATGCAACAGGCGATCGCGGCAAACCTGGCGCCTGGCGACGTCTTTTACGACATCGGCGCGAATATCGGTTTCTTCTGTCTCATCGCAGCGCGCCGAGTCGGGCCGCGCGGCCAAGTCTATGCGTTCGAACCAGTTCCCCGCAACGCCGCCGCTGTCGCAGAAAGTGCGCGGCTCAGTGGGTTCGGCACGATACGGGTGTTCGCCGAAGCTGCGGGCGCGACAACCGGCCGTGGGCAGCTACTGCTCGCCCACCACATCGGCGGCGCCGCGCTTGCCTCGGCGGGAGCACCGCCGGACATGAGCGGCCGCCTGGACGTCAGCATAGTCGCTATCGACGATGCCATCGCCCACCGAGGCCTCAGGCCGCCCTCGCTGGTCAAGATCGACGTGGAAGGCGCCGAAATCGACGTCCTGGGCGGTATGATGGAAACGCTGCGTGGGCACCGTCCGAAGGTGATTTATGAGGTCGACGATGCAACGCGCGAGGGACTCGACCGCAAGGCCCGAAAGATCGCGGAATTCCTGACTGCTGCAGGCTACGCATTGAAACAGTTGCCAGCCTCCTATGGTAATCGAGAATGGCAGGTAGAACACGTCTTCGCGCAACGATCTTAGTGGCGCCATGGCTGGGAATCTCATGCAAGGACAGCAAGCGTGATCAAACGGGACAAGCGAAGCGGTCGCGAATTCTGCCCGGGGCAGCGACGCGTCGATGCCTTGAACAACCTCGTACGATTTTCGCGCCGCCATGACGACGTGAGGAGAGTCTTAGTTGTTGCACCGTCATGACTGGGCAGAAACTGCTGAAGAGGCTGGATCCGGCGTTGGCCGGCCGGAGGTTCTTGTCGCAGACAATTTTCAAGATGAACGCGCCCGCGGTGCGGTAATTGGCACCTTGGCAGTCAAGGGAGGTGTCAGGCGAGGACGCGACATCGAACGTCAGATCGCGATCGATCACGGCGCACTTCGTTTCCAACCGCTCGTCAGGCCAGGCTGGGGCCGGCAAGGGATCTCCTATGGTCCCTTTCAGCGAGAGGCTGGTCTGGTGCTATTGGTCTCGATCACCAACGGCCACAACACATCGCAGGGATCGCCATTGCCTGAAGACCTCGCCAGGCGAGTCTACCGTTGGCTGCGAGGACCCGGCATTGATCCATGGCCGGGCCGTCTGGTTTCCCTGATACATGCGCCACGAAAGAGGCTCACCCTTCGCCGTTTTTGGTGGTGGACGCTTAGCACCTCCAGAACCTACCGGGGATCGAACATCAACGAGAACCTGGCTGTCGGTTGGTTCCCCAGTGAGGCGCCGATTAATCCCGTGGAAGAGGGCTGCGGCTTTGTCGTGCATGCCGCCGAAGGCGAAAACGGCGAGCTGTGGGCTCGTGTAGGAAAGCAATGCCTGAGTGCGTTTCGGCGCCTAAAGAACGTTCATGTCTATTATGTCGTGGCGTTGCGAGAGCAGGGCGCTGTCTATTATGCGGCCGCCGACCAAAAAGCCCACGGTCTTGCCGCTTTTCCGATGATGCGTCCGATCGCGATCGATCCTTTCAACAAGGACGAAAAGCTGTTTGCGGGTGTTCATCAGTCGGCACTTGGCCAGATCGGGTTTCGGGTCGACACACGCGTCCAAGCGGTTCAAGTCGGGCGGATACCTGAATTTTCGACGCTGTTTGGCACCGCCCACGCTGCCGATGCACTCGTCGAAGGCTGGCCGGGGCAAATCGCTGCAATCGGGGGACGGTGGCATTTTTCGCAGGACGCTGGCGATAACCTATCCGTCGTCGATCCTGGTCGCCCTTCAGGATTGATCCACGGGCTGCTGGCAATTGGCGCCGTCTCGGATGTGTGTGGTCTTGTCTGTCGGTTTCGGGACAACGACAATTTCTGGGTGCTGAAACTGTCGACGCTCGGATGGACCTTGGTGCGCAAGCAATCGGGCAAAGAGATTACGATCGCGACCGGTACGGAACACGCTTTGCGCGAATGTACTACCCATTCGGTCCAGATTCTTGACTGGAACGGTCAGGTGAGCTGCTTTCTGGACGGGTTTCGCCTTTTTGGAGCGTCTGTCGAGGCCGATTCAGTTGAGAACGCTACCGGAGTAGGTATATGGAAAAGCTTCGGCAGCGAGCCGCGCTGGCATAATTTCGAGGCTCATCCTTGCGAAGTTCCCATCCCATTGATGGCGCCTCTGGGGGCATCTTGGAACCAACTCGGAGCAACCCTGTCCTATGCCGACGGCTTTACCGGTACTGCCGGCGAACTGGATCGCCGCACGTCGGAGCTGGGCGGCGGGCAATGGGCTAGAACATTGGGCACCGGGGTCATTGAGGTCGACGGGCTGGGTAGCGCCCATGTGCGCGCGAGCGTAGACAGACCGAACCCGGGTCGAACATTCTATTCGCTGCCATGGGACCTACCGGGATTCGCCGACCTCGAGGCCACAATCAGGCCTCCTGGGGAGCGCCGAGGACAAGATCAGCGCAGCCGGGCAGGACTGCTCTTCTGGCAAGACAGCGACAACTACGTTTGTGTCACGACCTGGCTCGACGACGTCTATCAGGGTGCTTCGATTTCGGTGTTCATCAAGCGGCTCGGCTTTGAGGAACTTTATGACGCGGTCTGGACCAATGTGGCGGACAAGGTCGTTTGGGGAAAACCTTTTCGCATGCGCGTTGCATTCGACGGAAATCGGTTTGCAATCTTGATCGACGACGAACTGGTGATGCAGCGAAGCCTCACCGACATATACCCCGATGACGCCGCCCTTCAAATTTTGCGGGTCGGACTCGCCGTCAACTGGGAGTGGGGAGATGACACGGGCTCGGTGTTCACGTCGTTCAAGGCCCGGCGCTGAGCGAAAGAGCGGTTTCGCTTTGTCGGCCGAAAAAAATCATTGGACCGCCAGCTAAGGCTCGTTGGCAAACAGAACCGTGTGTCTGGAGCGAAACTCATACGAATGGATGAATTCGGCCACGATCTGTTCTCCACTCGCCTCGTCGCTGTCCAGTCTCGACACGTAAGTAGAAAGCCCATGGCCGTCTGGCTCCCGTCCCAGCAACGTCCGATAGAGAAGGGTCACAAATTGCGCATTTCCAAGCCCAACCGGCTGATTGTCAGTCCTGAATTCGACCGAAAGCAACATCTTCGTCAGTGTCGGAAAGATAGATGGATCCTTCTTCATCGCGACGACCGCGCGCCACTGTTCGGCCGGAGATGGCATGCGACGCAAGATTAGGCAGTAAGCATATGCAATCTGGTTGGCGTGGTTGACGACAGACTTGTCGAACGCATCAAGCGAACAGGGGTGAGATGCACCGATGCTGGGAACGCGGGGTGCCGACGTCTGGTCCGCAGGCGGCAAGCTCTCCCTCGCGACCGTCGACGAACTCGAGCCTGCATTGCCGTTCGCAATGGCCTTCTTGACGGCATCGTATGCCGGCTTTCGCCCGCTCGGCGCCCATAGCCCATCGCCGCGCTTCTTCAGGCGCACGAGGCCCATAAAGGCCTCGTAGCTTGGTGCGAAGTACGTCTCGTCGAGCAGTTCGTAGATATGGGCAGCTTCCAATCCATATGGAGATTGATATCGGCGCAGTAGCGTCATCGTCTGGACGAGACCGTCCGCCTGCTGACTTTCTCCCGTCTGGCTGCCTCCAGGGTGGTTGAATTCGGTCAGCCAGATTGGACGACCGAGAGTGGCCAGAAACTTGAAAGCTTCCTCGGGGTCGCCCCCGTAATCGTGCCAGACCGATATGTCCCATCTGATGCCATCCTGCAGCATGCGGGTGAACGCTGCGCGGTGACCCCAGCCGGCCGTTCCCATTGCTTTTCTTATAGTCGCATCCACTGCGATGGTTGCATCCGACAGACCGCGCAGCACTGCGCTTACCTTCGCCCAGCGTGGACTGAAATAGTCGGACGTCTCGGTGCCGCCGGCAGGGCCCCAGGAGCAGTTGTATTGGATTCCGCTGTCCTGCATCTCGCATGGCATCAAGATGGCGTAGTTCTCCATCTCGTTGCCAAGCTCCCAAACGCGGATGTCGTCCTTGAAGCGGGATACCAGTGTCGACGCGAGATGGTAGGCCTGCGCATAGAGGTCATCGACGGTCCCATTGTCGAGGTCCAGGTCGGGCGTGATTACCGGTAGGATCTGGACTCCGCGCTCCTTGCCCGCTTTGACCAGTTCGGCAAGTTTGGTGGCGCTGTCGGCGCTGGAAATGTTGACGCGATACGACTTCATGCCGAGGTCGCGGACATAGTCGAGTTGCTGTTCGATCGATATCCCGGGATAGGCGTTGAAGGGATGGCCATTCACCCCCCAGAGCAGATCCGCTGCGCACGAAGCTGTCATGCCCAGCAGGCATGCCAGGGTTGTCCACAAACGTCTGGTCGAGGCGACGGCCCGTCCAACGGAACCTGGTTGCGATGGAATGGTCGGCCGCTGCATCAGCGCGAACTTGCTTGTTTTGCGCCAGACATCATGCGGCATCACTCCACTCGCTGAACTCGCCTGACATCCATCCGAGCACGACGATTGAGATCTGCCGCACTGCCCAACGCAGTCTATCAAAACCGCGCCACGCAGAACCTCACACATTTGGCGTAAACGCCCACGATTGGCCTCGCCATTCGGATGAGAGCTGCCGGGAAGCTTCTGAGGCAAACGACCGGGTACGTCACAAAGGCCAGGATGACCCTGCTGTCCTGGTCGTCCAAAGTCGTGGAACTGAGGCATGGCGCCGGTGACCAAAAACCCTGTGATGACACGACATTGGACGATCAACGGCCGTTTTCTCGCGCAGCCGACCACCGGAGTTCAGCGGTACGCACGCGAGATCGTTTCGGCGCTGGACGCCTTGATCGTCGGCCAGGCTGCCTTGACACGGGATCTAACGGTCGAGTTGCTGGTCCCGCCGGGGACGCTTGATAAATTGCCCTTGGCAGCGATCCGTGTCCGGACTGTCGGCAGCTTTGGTGGGCATTTATGGGAACAGGCTGTGCTTCCGGCCTATTTTCGCGGCGGGCTGCTTAGCCTCTGCAATACAGGCCCTCTGACGGTTCGTCGGCAGGTGCTATGCATTCACGACGTCAATACACGGGCATGCCCGCAGAGCTATTCATTTCCATTTCGGCTTCTTTACCGCACCTTGGTTCCTGCCTTGGGCCGGGCCACGCATAAGATTACGACGGTGTCGAAATACTCTGCGGGTGAACTGGCGCGCTATGGCGTGTGCCCGGCGGCAAAGGTCGAAATAGTAGGCAATGGGCATGAACATGCGTTGCGATGGGCTCCTTGCCACTCAGAACAAACACTGGCAGTCGCCGGCCCTCGTACGATCGTCGTGCTGGGCAGTTCTATCCCGCACAAAAATGTCGGCTTGATCATCGGCATGCACGACCGACTTGCCGCGGCGGGGCTGCAGATTGTTGTCGTGGGCGCGTCGACGTCCCGCGTTTTCGCCAGCAGCGGCGACCAGAAGTCGCCGAACGTCATTTGGCTGGGAAGAAGGTCGGACGCGGAACTCGGCGCGCTTCTGCGCGATTGCCTATGCCTCGCGTTCCCCTCCCTGGTCGAGGGTTTCGGACTGCCGCCCCTCGAAGCCATGACACTGGGATGTCCGGTGGTCATGTCGGACCGTGCCAGCCTGCCCGAAATCGGCGGCGATGCGGTTTTGTACGCATCACCTTGCGATGAGAATGCATGGTTTGATTGTTTCATGCGCCTGGTCCACGAAGAAGGCCTCAGAACCAGCTTGATCGCACGCGGTCGCGCAAGGGCGGCGCAATTTCAGTGGGCCGCGTCGGCTCAGCGCTATCTGGAGCTGATGGCCAGCGTGGATGGACTTCCAGAAGTGCCGCCACCACCGCTTAGGGAAGTCGAATGCGATCCGAATGAGCGACTTGCGGCGGCGGCCAGTATCATTTGAGATAATCTCGAGCCTAACGGCATCTGCCATTCAGGCGCATCACTCCCGTTCAGCCTGCCTGCGATGATAAGCTGCATTCAGGAGGCATGATGCGATGGCGAAAAAAAGTGCGGGCATCCTGCCTTACCGCAGATCATCAAACGAACTGCAGGTGCTGCTTGTCCATCCGGGCGGGCCGTTCTGGCAAAACCGCGATCTTGGCGCATGGTCGATTGCAAAGGGCGAGTATGGTGATGACGAACAGCCGGAAGCTGCGGCGCGTCGCGAATTCGTGGAGGAAACCGGCTGGCAGCTCAAGGCAGCACTGCTTCCGCTGGGAGAACTACGTCAGCGCGGCGGCAAGCTCATTACGGCGTTCGGCGCCGAAGGCGATTTCGACGCTAGCAGCCTGCGCAGCAACATGTTCGAGATGGAATGGCCGCCGCGCAGCGGCCGCATGCAGTTCTTTCCAGAGATCGATCGCGCAGGCTGGTTCGGCCTCGATATGGCCCGGGAAAAGTTGCTTGTCGGCCAGCGGCCTTTTCTCGACCGGCTTGTGGTGTCTGTCTAAGGGTCGACCCAATGGCCGACCGACATCTTCCTACGGCACGAAGATAAGGAACAGATAGGCGACAAACACGACGAGATGAACGAGCCCCGTCAGCATCGTTGTTCGGCCCGTCCCAAAGCTCACGATGCTGATGGCAAGCGCGAGGATGAGAAGCACGGTATCCCCTGGGCCCAGACCGAGAGTCAGGCTTCGTCCTGTGAGCAGGCTCGCCGCACCGATTGCCGGGATTGTCAGGCCGATTGTGGCGCAGGCGGAGCCGAGGGCGACATTCAGCCCTCGCTGAAGCTCGTTATTGAGCGCTGCCCGAACCGCCGACACCGCCTCCGGCATGAGCACAAGCGCAGCGACGAAGAAGCCCACGATTGCGTCCGCCTGGATAACTTGAAGAAACTCGAGCCCATTCTCGATGCTGCCGGCCACCTGCTCGGTCAGAAGAACGATCCCTGCCAGTCCGACAAATAAAAGGAGCACGCTGGTGGTCACTTTCCCGCCCTCAGACACATGCGCCTCATGTTCCGCGCTGGACGTCAGATCTTCGATAAAATCGCCCCGATGGCGCACCATCTGGGCAAAGACGAAGGCACCATAGAGGAGAATTGAAAGAACGCTCACGAAAGCGAGCTGCGATGCGGAGAACGTACCGGGGCTTGTTGCATGAGTGTAGTTTGGAAGGATCAGCGCAAGAACCGTCAGCGCCATAATGACGGCAAGCGAGGCGTTGGTGCCCTGTCGTTTGATGTCCTGATATCGATGCTTCAGCCCACCCAGGGTGAGGCAGACCCCGACGACGCCAGCGCATACGATCATGACCGTCGAAAACACGGATTCGCGTGCCAGCGTCGGGTTGTTCTCGCCGTGCAGCATCATCGAAACGATGACCGATGCTTCGATGGCCGTCACCGAAAATGTCAACAGCAGCGTGCCATATGGTTCACCCAGCCGCAGTGCGACGGCTTCTGCATGATGCAAAACCACAAACACGGTCGCGAAGATAAAGATAGCGACGACGATCAACGCCAGGATTTTGACCGAGAGCGGCGAATGCTCGATCGACGCGGCGCTGAAATGAATGAGTGCGGCCAGGCCCAAGGAGCCGATTGGGAACAGATATTGGCCGATCGGTCGCCGATGAGCAGCCAAGACGGAATTCCTTCATCGCGATCGACGGTCGCAGATCGGGTATTAGAGAAATTGACCGAAACCCACTGTATCAGTCTACTTGCGGCTGCCGGCCCGTTCAATGGCCGCGTGGCCGGTCGACCTGGCTTAACCAAACTTGCCGAGCTCGATGCCGCATATGCGGATCACAATTAAGCCTTGAGTTTTTGCGCTTAGGGCAATAGCTAGGAGCTACCAGGCCGGGCCCCTCTGGCAGTCCATCAGGATTGCGATGTCGGACTGGAATTCCAATCCGGGTGGCCTGGCTTTGAGTTTTCTTCAGCTGTAGCGGCATTTCTCTTGTCATACGCGGTGTCCGCGTTGCTCTACGGTATGCTCGCAAGCCGCGTCACCCCTAGCTGAACGCAAGGGTGCCGTATGACAGAATTTTTCAGTCCCGAAGCAATGACCGCTCTCTTGCAGGTCATCATGATCGACCTGGTGCTGGCCGGCGACAATGCCATCGTTATCGGCCTTGCCGCGGCCGGACTACCCAAAGAGCAGCGCAGAAACGCAATCGTCGTTGGCATAATCGCAGCGGCCGTTCTGCGCATCGGTTTTGCGGCCGCGACAACGCAACTCCTGCAGATCGTCGGGCTGCTGTTCGCCGGCGGTCTATTGCTGCTGTGGGTATGCTGGAAGATGTGGCGCGAACTCCGGCAAAACCATGCGCAGGAAACACAGGCGATCGAAGCGCTTTCGGAAAGTGACGTCGACTACGATGGCATCGTAGCTGGCAAGGCTCCGCGCAAGACCCTGGCCCAGGCAACCTGGCAGATCATCATCGCCGACGTCTCCATGTCACTCGACAATGTTCTGGCGGTAGCCGGTGCTGCGCGCGAACATCCGAACGTGCTGATCTTCGGCCTTGTCCTCTCCGTCGCGCTGATGGGCATCGCTGCAAACCTCATTGCCAATCTGCTTCAGAAGCACCGCTGGATCGCCTATGTCGGGCTGGTGGTCATCCTCTACGTAGCTGGCGACATGATCTATCGAGGTGCGCTTGAACTTCTGCCTCACGTTCCGGGCGCGTGAGACGCGCAAAAGATGGGCGGCCGGAACGACGCCGTTCCGGCCGATGTCTGCCCCTAATGCATGTCGCGCAAAGCATGCCCTCGGGCCTTGACCCGAGGGCGCGCAGCGGATCCGTTCAAATGCGACGCTCTTTAGGCAAGGCTAATGGCCCATATCTGCACGATCTACCTTGGCTCGCTCCCTAACGAGCGCGCGCTCGCTCGATTCGGCGGTAGGGCGGTGAAAAGGATCCTCGTGCTCAGATCCGTGTGAATCGCGGCTTGGCCCCACGCAAACGACCAAATCGGAAGGCATCCGACACGGCTGAGCGGATCATGAGCATCTCGCCTATGGTTTCGTGTGTCATAAGCCCGACCAGCCGGTCGGAATTGTCCACGACGGCTACAGCAGGCACATCTGCCTGCTGCATCAGCCGCAGGCTTTCCTCGAGACTTTTGCGGTAATGTATTTTCGGGATATCGTGTCGCATTGCGCTCGCGACCGGTGCGGCGGGTCCCTTTTCCTTCAATGTCCGGATCATGCCGTTGCGTGTCACCAATCCTTCAAGACGGCCAGCGGAGTCGATGACAGGGAATTCGTGCTGCGTGGTCGCGAGCAGCATCTCGATTGCCTGGTCGAGCGTCGCCGACCGTTCCAGCCGGGCGAACTCGGTGATCATCACATCCGCCACAAGGACGCTTGTGGCTACCTCCCGGATCTGTGCGTTTTGCGCTTCCGCTGCCGCGGCGAGATAGACGAAGATGCCGATGAAGATCAGCAGCGGATTGTAGAACAGCCCAACGAAACCGAAGACGAAGGCCAATCCTTGCCCGATCGTGGCTGCGATCTGGGTCGCGCGCGACCACGAGAGGCGGGCGGCGAGTGCGGCGCGCAGGATACGGCCGCCATCCATCGGGAAGGCTGGGATCATATTGAAAAGGACCAGGAAGACATTGACCCCGGCGAGCCTGGCGAGAAAACTCATACGCGGGTCCTCGATCCCGGCCATCTGTTCGACGCCCGCCGACCCGCCGAGCAGGACGAAGATCAGCGCGGCGATCGCGACATTGACCAGCGGCCCCGCGACCGCGATCACGAACTCCTGCCCTGGCTCTTCGGGCATGCGTTCTAGTCTGGCGACGCCGCCGATCGGGAAAAGCGTAATGTCCGGCGTGCTGATGCCGAAATACCGTGCGGCGGCGATGTGGCCGAACTCATGCAGGACCACGCAGGCAAAAACCGCAATGATGAAGGCAACGCCTTGCCAGGCCGCTGGCGTGCCGCCGATCTGATAGTGCGTCAGCCAGATCCAGACGAGCAGAAGCAGGAAGGTAAAGTGAACGCGCACGGTGGTGCCGGCGATCGTCCCGAGGTTCAGCGACCAACCCAAATCCGTCCACTCCGAGAGGCCCGACCTTCGCAAGAGGCCCCACCTTCGCAACAGGCTTTGGCAGGACGCTTGCAAACGTTCGAGAACATCAGGTGCTCAAGCTCATCGTCGGCGACTAAGGGCTGCGCGGCCGCGAGATGCCCGCCTCGGTGGCGCGCGGTCCCGTCGCAAGAAGAGCTTATCACGACACGACATCCCCGTGAACGTCTCGGCGCGTGATCTGACGCGTCCGCGCCTGCACGATGATTTCGCTCTGCCGCGCTTTTTTCGGCGCTGGAAGGCACGGTGCTTCGGATCGTTGTCATGGATGCTCCTGAACCTTTGCCGAAGAACCTCGCAATGCAGAAGGTTCCGGCGGGGCGCCGGCATTGGCCGACGCACCGCGAAACAAGTGATGTTGACCTTGCACTAACATGTCTCGGCGTCAGTCAGTGGGCAGTCTGCGAATGCTCGCCACCCGGCTTCGAGATGTCGCTTAAAGCCTCTCCCGCTTCTGCCGATTCGCCATTCGTCGCGAGATCACCAAGAGAGATGATGCCGACGAGCCTCTTGTCGCGGTTCAGAACCGGGAGCCGACGCACCTGCAGGTCGCCCATGTTTTCAAGCACATGCTCGACGTCTTCATCATCGAAGCAATATTTGACCTCCGGGCTCATGACATCACGCACTTTCGTGTCAGGACCGTTACCCAATGCTACGCCGCGGATCGCGATATCCCGATCGGTGATCATCCCGACCAGCCGGTCGTGGTCGCCCACGGGCATCACTCCGGCGTCAAGCCTGCCCATGATCTCAGCTACTTCGCGGATGGACTGTTCAGGGTTAGCGACCTGGACATTTCTCGTCATGCAGTTGCCGACTTTCATGGCAATCTCCCTTCATTTTGCGAAGCCCCCCCGCCGATACGGCATTGGTGACCAATGAACGAAGTTTTCGGCGGTAACGTTCCCTTGAATGTGGTTTGAACAGCCCGCACAGGGTTTTTGCCGGGCCAGGGTGGGCTGGGAACGCCTGCGTCGCCGGCATCTTGCGGTATGTCTGCAACCACCCGATGTCGCAGGCTCCCCGATGCCGCCGGCTCCAACGAGGCTCTCGCGGTTGGAACCCTGATGGGCGATACGACGTTCCAGGAGATCGGCAGCCAACGGAGAAGTCGAATGCAGCCCTTAGGCGCAAATTCCACCAGCCGCCCCGGCGCGCTGACGATTACCCCGTTCGATGGAACCGTGACGGTCAGGTTCTCCGACGCGATCATTGCCTCGACCGAGCGGGCAAAAGTGCTCTATGAAGATGGGCACGATCCCGTCTTCTATATCCCGTTCGAGGATATCTATTTCGACCTTCTGGAGAAGACGAACACCACAACCCAATCCCCGCTGAAGGGCACGGCCAGTTACTGGCGGGTCCACGCGGTCGGCGGAGCGGCTGACGACTTCATGTGGGCCTACGAGACGCCCGACACGCCGGCATTGGCCATCGCCCGTCATGGCGCCTTCGATCCCAACAAGGCGCGGATCGATGCCGATCCTGCCGAGGACAAGCGACATACGCCTCACATCCCCGAATAGAGCCTCGCATGAAGGTCCCACATCGGCCGATCACGCCACAGGCGACAATCCTTTCGTCATTCGGAGAATTCTTCGTCGAGGATCCGCAATCCGTCTTCATATTTCGATGTCGACGCGCCAATCTGCTGTGCCTGCCATAGGTTGTCGGTAAGATCGGCGCGCTTGACCGGCAGCGCCAATGGGTTGGCTGCTGCCCTGCGCACGAAATCGAGGTCGTCCTCGTCCGGCCTGCGTGTCATCGCATCGACTGCCGATACGATGGATGTTCCGAAACCAGCCGCCTCGAGCCGCTCGCGATCCCAATCGTCGCTTTTCTCAAGAACGTCGTGGAGGTAGGCAACGGCCTTCTGGTCGAGCGTTTCGACGGCATCAACGACCCGGCGGCAATGCTCGATATAGGGCCGTCCGGTCTTGTCCGTCTGCCCCGAATGAGCTTGCTCGGCGATTTTTGCCGCGCGGTAAAGGAAGCTCACTGCCTTGATCCTTGCTGGCCTGTGTGATGATGCAACCGGCCTTGTTCCGGTCCACAACATGCTCACCAAACGCACGACGATTGCCTGAAGTTCCACAGAATGGGCAAGGCTCCGCACGCTGTTGCCGAAGCGTCTCTAGCGCCGCGAGGCAACCTTATAGCTTACCGCTCTAGTCGCTAGACACTCCATCGACAATGTCGGAATTGGGCAGAATTCCAAAATCCTGCGACTTGGCACCTTGTGCTGCCGTCAAAAATCCGTCGGCATGGAGACCGCGCCGCAGCAACTCTCTCACGGCCGCCGACCGGCTTGGCATGCGCCTTTCGAAGCGCCAGTTTTCCAAAGCAGCCAACTCGTCGGACGTTAGCATGATCTGCAGTCGTTCGGGTCTTTCCAGCTCGGCCATTTCAGCCTCCACCGCTCAAAGTTAGTATTTATCTAAGAAGTAGGAAACACCTAACCAGTCGTCAAGACCGGTTCATTAGTCATTGGCGTGAAAGGCTGACAGGTACGGCAAGGCGTCGATTATGCGGTCTTTGTCATATGCTAAATCATTGATTGTGTGGGTAATTTAACTAATTCGGCTTGCTATTCGGATCGATAGGGCACATGCTGATCACGAGGGACAAACCGCTCCTGAAAAGGGGGTTTTCCATGCGCTTCGGTTACTCCGCTCATTTGTGTCAAGACGTCAACCTCCAGGTTTGGGCGGCCGCCCGGGGTAAGGGGATACTCAATGTCACTGCGGTGGCCGAGGCTGTGCGGCTGCGAAACCTCGCAGAAAACGTTGCGCTTGAAGACGTCGAATGCCTGGTGCTGCAAGCCGCCCAGTTCTACGGGGCGGCCATGGAATTCGACAGCCTGACCGTATTTGAAACAGGTAACGTCCATCGGCACCCAGTTGGCTGCGATTCTGGAAGAGGCGACGTCGACGTTCTGGAGGACAGGGCTGTTTCGCCTTATTTTCGCCCGCCGGACCAAGCGCAATAATGCATGTCGCGCAAAAGTGTGCAGCGGTTTTGCGATAACGACATGCGTAAAAACAACAACCTAAAGCGCGTCGCATGAGGTCGGCCAAACGCGACGCGCTTTAGGTCAGGCCGAACACAGTCGGTCGCGGGGAAGGGCTCAGCTTCACGAGCGCGGCGAAATTCCTTCAATCGGCCGCGATTTCGGCCAGTGATGTCTGGACGAAATGCAGCGGCGCCTCGAGCGTCCAGGTGATGCCTCGGGCGTGGAACTCCAGCCGCCCACTGCCGCTGAGAGCCTGCGGCGCCACTCGCTCGAGCACGACCAGTCCGAAACCGCGCCCCCTGACAGCGTCCAGGATTGGCCCGTCCAGCTCACGCCAGACCAGTCGAAAGGTCTCAGCGCCGTCGCCCGCAGGGACCACGTGCCAATCGATCTCGACGCGTCCGCCGTTGCACGACAGCGCTCCATGTTTTGCCGAATTGGTGGCGAGTTCGTGAAAGGCTATGCCGAGATATTGGACGGCGTTCGGCTGCAGCACCACCATTGGCCCGGCCATCGACACGCGGGACTGCGCTGCGAAGGCCTTGAGC
The DNA here is from genome assembly GCF_055811375.1 of Mesorhizobium sp. WSM4848. NCBI lineage: Bacteria > Pseudomonadati > Pseudomonadota > Alphaproteobacteria > Hyphomicrobiales > Phyllobacteriaceae > Mesorhizobium > Mesorhizobium sp. WSM4848. Next base: position 32,338 of record NZ_JBVVPX010000001.1, on the reverse strand, counting down.
TGTGCCTGGATGAGCTCGCCGACCGTCGCGCCGCGCCATTCGGCATTGACCAGGAGATCATGGGATTCCGAAAGCGCCATGATGCGCTCTCGAACTTGCCCGAGGAAAGCCTCAGGTGTGCTCGTCAGCTTGCTTGTCTCACGGATCATCGAGATGATGACCGAATACTGGTTCTTCACCCGATGGTTGACCTCGCGCATGAGCAGTCGGATGCGCCGTTCGTTCTCCTTGTGGGAACTGATGTCGCGGGCGATCTTGGAGGCGCCGACGACCCGCCCGATCCCGTCGCGGATCGGCGAGACGGTCAGCGAAACCGAAACGAGCGTGCCGTCCTTGCGCAGGCGCATCGTCTCATAGGAGGGGACGCGTTCGCCGGCGCGGATCCGGCTGATGATCGAGACTTCCTCGTCGAGACGATCGGGCGGAATGAGCATCGTCACCGGCCGGCCGATCGCCTCGGCAGGCGTGTAGCCGAACAGGCGTTCTGCAGCGTCGTTCCAACTGGTGATGATGCCATTCATGTCCTTCGAGACGATGGCGTCCATCGACGACTCGACAATGGCGGCAAGACGCATGCGAGCTTCATCGCCCAGCGTCTGCGTGCGCAGGTCGAGCAGCGTGTTGATGGCACCGACAACATTGCCCGCTTCGTCGCGAAGCAGGCGTGGGTGAGCCCTGAACGGGACGAGTTCGCCGTCCGGCCGCTCCGCAATCGCCTGGTCCCAGGAGACATCCCGTCCTTCGCGCAGCGCCACGGCCATCGGACACTCGCCATGCGCCATATCCCGACCGTCCAGATGACGAAGCTTCCACGAGCCGCACCATAGGTCCCGACCGATTACAGGACGATGGCCCCAGAGCTCAGCTGCGGCTTCGTTGAAGAAGGTGATGCGCCCCCGTTCGTCCACGGTGTACACGGCGACCGGCAGTGCCTGCATTAGTTCGGCAGTCGCAATCCCCGGAACTCCGAGGCCGATATCGGCTTGTTCAACGAAGTTCACGTGTGAGCGCCATTCTCGTGGATTTCTGCAGCGGACATAATGTCCTTGAGCGATTTCGGTTCCGTCGAGACGATCACGTGCGCCCCTTGTCCGCAGCCGCGGCGACATTCCCGGACGAGGCCCTGGAGCGACACCGGATCAAAGCTGAAGTTTATCCGCCTGGTCGTGCGGGCACTAAATGCGCCCGAGAAGAACCAGGATAATCACGATCAGCAGCACGAGACCAAGCCCGCCACCGCCATAATAACCGGTGCCGTAGAACGGCCCGCCACCCAGGCCGCTGAACCCGCCAAGCAAGATCAGAATCAAAATGATGATGAGTATGGTTCCAAGGCTCATGGTGGTTCTCCCATTCTCGCGCTGCCGCGCCAAACAAAGGGCACGTCCATGCGCCGGTTGATGACGGTAGGAACTCCCGGAGGGGCTTCCTGTTCCACCAGAAGTAGTGTCGTGTGGCTCGCCTAGCGGGAAAAGCCGGTAGGCTGAGGAGAAAGCCCGCCGGCTGGGAGCCCGCGGGCCACAGGCTTTCTCAGCCTCGGACCGCCTGGAGGAACGGCGATCACAGCAAAAATGCCTGACGCGGTCCGACGTTGCGGCGGCGGTCCAAAAAAGGCCACAGCCACTCTACCTTCCTTTGTGTGCCGGTCGGGTGCCGCCGCCCTTCTTTTCCGGGTCATGAGTATGGTGGCTGTCTCGTTCGCCTCCGCCGCCTGAGATCTTGCTGCGGCTGCGCAGATCGGAATCGGCGGGCGGCTTTTCTATCACCAGCGGCTCCTTGGCATTTTCGTGCGATGCGCCAGGACCGCCATGGCGGATGCTGGCGCGGGTCTTCTTCGACGTGGACATGAAATCACCTAACGGTCCTGCTGGTGGCCTTGATGGGTCGTATTGACCCTCGTGTTGCCCTGCTGGCCCTGTTTGTCGGGATTTGGGGCGGAATGGCTGTGCTGCGTTTGGTCGACAGGAACCGACTTCTTGTCGCCGGGACCCTTAGGGCTCTGGTTCTCTGCCGGAACGGGTGGTGGTTTTGTGCTCATGACGTTCTCCTTTCACTAGCCAAAACAAGCAGGCCCCCGGGAAGGTTCCTGATGCGAACCGGGCGAGGGGCAAACTCCTAAACATTGGCAATTCCGGCCTTGCCGGCGCGTCGCAGCGCAATAATCTTTTGTCAGGGCGTGGGCGCTTCGACCTATTGAAAGGAGCCGACTATGAAACACCAAACACTCGACCAACTGCAGACAGTTGCGAAAGTCGAGCCCTCGGCGACATACCCGACCATGACTCGGGCGCAGCGGATCGAGCGTTGGGCAGAGCTTCTCGAACAAAATCCACGGCGTTGCCTCGGGGCCCTTTCAGGCACCGAATATCTCAGTCCTGAAGCTCGTGACGTAGCGCGTGGCGCGGGGTCGCCGATCACCGTTGCCTATGAGGATCCGGTGCTGCGCGCCATGGGTCTGAAAGATGATACTTACGGTGAGGCAAAGCGCTTCTTCGAGCTGAGTGACTGGCAGTTGCACAACATCGTCTGTCACTGCCACGTGGGTGCTACGATGCAAGCGCGATGGGCTGCCGCCAGAGTCCGCCGGACAATTACCGGGAACAGACTTTTGGCTTGGCTGAGGGCAAGGCTTGTGCATTGAAGCCAGCCCAGAACGGTGACGACAGGTCTTGATCGTTCTCGTTAGCGGCTGGCCGCCAAAGGCTGGTGGCATCGCCGGCAACGCAGTGGATCGTGGAGCCGATGCCGTGCTTTCAGAGCGGCCGGGTGAAGACCTCATGCTCGCCCGGTCGGGGCTCATTGTCGGCGAGCACAGTTTGAGCGGAGCCCATCTGGAGGGTGACCAGGATGAAGCTCGACTTCATGCGAACACGGCCCGCGCCCATGATCCATGCCACCACAGATGCATCGTTGGCGGAATCTCGTCCCTGTGACATGCCGCAGATGCCGCAGATATCGTCGGGGAACCTTTCTTGAGAGACATGGTTGGAATGTGCGGCTGAAAGAATCCGGTCTGCGCCAGGAGGTTCGCCATGAGGCTTCGCGAGTTGATGAACCAAGTGAAGGATCTGCGCCCGGATACCCTGGTCTGTGCCGCTGAGATCGACGAGGCCTTTGCGGCCAACATTGCCGGCATAGAAACAGTAGAAGGCGCCCGGATTGAAAGCCGCAAACCGGACGGCACCGATGCTGTCGAACTCGCCAACGGCAACGACAGGGTTGTCGTAATCTGCTGGTGAACCGCTGAATAATGCCGGAGCGGTCGCATGCTGATCACTGAACGCTGGAGGAGTCGCAGACCATGTTTTCGGTATTGAACCAACGACTTTGCGCCGGCCTGATCGCCGGAACCCTGATGCTCTCGGCCGGCGGCCTTGCTCCGCTCGCAGCCCAGGAGATCCCGAACGACTTCACGGCAATCGTGCGCGAGAAAATTCCGGCCGTGGTCGCCATAACGACCAAACAGATCATCCAGGACCAGGCGACGCTGGGTGACTTTCTCAGTCCGTTCGGCAGTCCCGGCCTCGGGCCGGCGCAACCGCAGGTGCGAGAGGCGCTTGGCTCAGGCTTTGTGATCAACGCCGATGGGCACATCGTCACCAACAACCATGTCGTTGCCGATGCAAGCGAAATTCATGTCGTATTCTCCGACAAGGAGACGTTGCCTGCGCAGCTCGTTGGCCGCGATCCGGCGACCGACCTCGCGGTGCTGAAGATCGAGCCACGGCCCAATATGACAACGACCGCCTGGGGTGACTCCGATGCAGTGCAACCCGGCGCATGGACGATCGCGATCGGCAGTCCGTTCGGGCTCGGCGGGACCGTTACCGTCGGCGTGCTTTCGGCCCGTTCGCGCGACATCAATGCCGGTCCCTACGACGACTTTCTCCAGACCGACGCCTCAATCAATCGCGGCAATTCCGGCGGCCCCCTGTTCAATGCGCGCGGCGAAGTGATCGGCGTCAATACGGCCATCGTATCTCCCACAGGTGGCAGCATAGGGATTGGCTTTGCGGTGCCATCCCGCACCGCCCGGAATGTCGTCGACCAGTTGATCCGCACTGGCCGGATCGAGCGCGGTTTCATCGGGGTGCGTCTCCAGGAGGTCACGCCGTCGATTGCCGAGGCGCTTGGAATACAAGGCAGCAAGGGAGCGCTGGTCGCCTCGGTCGAACCCGGCGGTCCGGCAGAACAGGCAGGCATACAGGCGGGAGACGTGATTACACGCTTTAACGGCAAGGACATCCAGAGCGTCCATGATCTGACGCTCGCGGCTGCGAGCCAAAAGCCCGGAACAAAAACGACGCTGACACGGAACCGCGGAGGCAGCCAAGAGGAAATAGCTCTGACCATCGGACAGCGCGACGATGAGGAGCAACAGACCAGCGCCGTTCCAAAGTCGGAAACGGCCGACGCGCGTCTTGGATTGTCGCTCAGCCCAATACCGGATGAGGCGCGCCAGCAGCTCGGACTCCAGCCAGATACTACGGGCGTGTTCGTCCAGGAAGTGGCTCCAAACAGCCTCGCCGCCGAAAACGGCTTTCAGCCTGGTGATGTGATCGTCTCGGCCAACAACCGGGATGTGACACAGCCATCGGACATCCAGGAGGAGTGGGCGAAGTCCCGTCAGCAGAACAAGCCGATATTGTTCCGCATCAGCAGGCAAGGGCAATCACTTTTCGTTGCCGTGGCCACGGCCAAATCTTGACGGGCCAACTCTTGATGGAAACGCGTTAAAGCTTGGCGAGCGTAAACTTGGCCGATTAGATCACACGCTTTCGCGAGAGGTGCCTTTGGTGCCTTTTAGAGACGGGAACAAACAGCCGAACAAGGCCGTTTCGTCCAAATGAGTCATTCAACCTGTTGAAAGGAGGCTTCGATGAGCGCCACCGGACTCGACGTATTCGACAAGACGCTGCAGACAACAAACATCTGGCTCGACGAGATCATGACCGAGATCGGACCGGATCGGCAGGTCGCATGGCATGTGCTTGGAGCGGTGCTCCACGCCTTGCGAGACCGCATGCAGCCGGATCTTGCCGCCCACCTCGGCTCGCAGCTGCCGATCCTCGTGCGCGGCGCCTATTACGACCAATATCAGCCCTCCAAGACTCCCGAGAAGTTGCGGTCGCTCGACGAGTTCCTGGCCAAAATCAAGGCGGAGCTGGAACTCACCCGACCAGTCGATTCCAAGGATGCATTCAGGGTCGTATCCAAGGTGCTCGCTCACCATGTGGGAGGGGGGCAGATGATCAAGGTTTGGGATTCCTTGCCGGCAGAAATCAGGCGCGTCGCGGAAACTCAGCAAGCGGCGTGAAATAGCGCCAGATATAGCTGGCTGTAGCGCTTCTTATTGGGGAGATGGAAATGCCACTCACCCTTATCAGCCCGGCGTTCCCGGCGGGCGGGAAAATCCCTGAAAGATATACCCGCGACGGCGAGAACGTCTCACCACCGCTGAAATGGTCCGGTGTTCCGGACGGTACCAAGAGCTTTGTTCTTGTCGTGCAGGATCCCGACGCACCGAGCGGGATTTTCGGGCACTGGGCGGTGTTCAATATCCCGCCCGATGCCGGCGAGCTCGCCGAGGCGCAAGACGGCAAGCCAGGCCCGTCGGCACTCAGGCAAGGCACCAACGATTTCGGCAATGCCTATTACGATGGCCCGCAGCCACCGGTGGGACATGGCGTCCACCACTATCATTTCCGGCTGGCCGCGCTCGACGTGCCGAGCCTCAGTGTGCCGGGGCAGGCGGGCGTGCAGTCTGTCTGGAAGGAAGCCCAGAAGCATGCGCTGGAGCAGACCGAGTTGGTTGGAACCTGCGCACGGTAACATCGGGCCGTGTCAGTCGCCGCCTTTTTTACAGCGCGGCCGGGGCAAGCGGTTTTCGAGCCGGGCCATGGATGACCGAACCGTCGGCGGCGAAAATCGAGCCATGGCAAGGACAATCCCAGGTGTTGTCCGCGTTGTTCCAGGTCACGGTGCAACCCTTGTGGGTGCATGTCGCCGAAACCGGGTGGAGCACCCCTTCAGAGTCTCGCCACGCCGCGATCTTTTCGTCACCCCTGACAATCACACCGCCCATGCCGGGCACGATGTCGTCGAGGCTTGAGACAATCGATTGGCTGCGGCCATTCTTGTGAAAGTCCTCGGGATAAGACCGCGCCGGATCATAGAGCTTTTGCCATGGGCTCGGCCGCGCGCAGATCAGATCCGCGATCATCGTGCCTGCGGCCGTTCCATTGGTGATGCCCCAGGCGTTGAATCCCGTGGCGATATGAAACCCGGAGGCTTTGTCCGCATCGGGCTCGCCGGCATACGGAACCCTATCGGCGGTATCATAGTCCTCATTACACCAGCGCCACGCAACGTCCCCAACTGGAAGGCTCATTCTTGCCCATTGTTCCAGTTCGACAAACCGTTTTGCCACATCGCCGTCCTGGCCCGTGTCGAACTTGGGGCCGAGTGCGACAAGCAGCGGGCCTTCGGCGTCACGGCCGGTGCGGATGGAATGCGTCGGATCGTCGATGCCGATGAACATGCCGTCGACGGCAAGAGGGTCATCGATCCGAAACGCCATGGCAGTGTGGCAGCGCGGCTGGGTGCGGTTCGCCATGCCGACGGGGCTCTTCACCGTCATGTTGGTGGCGACGACCACATGCTCGGCGTGAACGGTACCGCTGTCAGTGACGACGCGCCAGCGGCTTGCCTCGCCGATCGAGATCGCGCGGCTGTTTTCGAAAATCCGTCCGCCACGGGCCGTCACCGCTTGAGCCAGGCCAACCAGATACATCGCCGGATTGAACTGCGCCTGGTCGGAAAAACGCAGAGCGGCGGCCGTTTCGAAAGGCAGCGGCGCGCGCTCCAGGACATCGGCGTCCAGCCCAACCTGGCGCGCGGCTTCTGCCTCGGCCACGATCTCCGCGCGCTGGCTTGCATCGCAGGTGTAGCTATAGGCATCCTTGTTCTCGAGATCGCAGGGAATGGCGTAGTTGCGAACCCATTCCCGGATCTGGACGGCGCCGGCGGAATTCGCATCGGCATAGGTCTGCGCCGGGTCCCGCCCAAAAGTGTCGATGAGATGGCGATAGATGAGCGCGTGCTGCGTCGTGATCTTGGCCGTCGAGCGGCCGGTCACCTGGCCGCCTGTCCGCAGGCCTTCGATAACGATCACCGACCGACCGGCCTCGCAAAGGCGAAGCGCGGTCGTCAGCCCGACAATCCCGGCGCCCACGACAACGGCATCGGCATGGATCGAGCCTTTTAGCGGTGGATAGTCCGTAGCGGTGGCCGCCGCCACCCAACAGCTTCCCGGTTTTCCCGCAAGAATGCCCATTTCTCCGGCGTCCCATGCGTTTCGATGCATCTCCATCGACAACCCGCGCCGCCGCGAAAACGTTCCGGATTTACCGTCTTCAATCGTGTTCTTATCGTGACCAGGCTGCTTTTCGTCGCGTCCGCTTTACCAGTTCCGCTGCCTTGGGTTTGCAGCTGAGGCCCATTTGCTTGGTGAGTCCTGAACGCGCAGCCGCGCAGGGCGGCGCGTCGCTATCAGAATTATGTATAAATCAGGCTGCTGCATCGTGTTTGGGTGCCAATTGAAAGCCCATGGCTGTCAGGACGGCGAGCGTTGTTGGTATAGGCTGATGCCATTACTGTCGGCCCGCGGCCGAAGACTGCGCCGTTACGGCCTGCGGCGAAGATCACCTGCGCGCGCCCGGCAAAGCCTAAAGAATGGTTCGAGCCACCCGCATCCAGTATTTTGGCGATAAAACAATTCGTACCTTGTTTTTTCCCAGTGCAATTGCCAACCATGGAAATGGATTGATTCGGAGCTTGTCTATGCGTGGACTGCAAGTGGCTCTGGCTGCGGTGATCTTGGCCATTTCAGTCAGTTCTGGACTCGCCGATGACAATTCTCCCTTCATCTATTTTGCGACCCAAGACCCTTTCGCAGACGGTTTGCCGACCAAGAATGATGTCTATGTCTTCGGTGGCGTCTTTACGCGCGGGGCCTTCGGGGACGCGATCAATGTTTTGGGTGCCGACTACACGGACAACTATATAATCGGAGCTGCATACGGTCGCGATTTCGTCGATATCGGCGCTGGCTTCGTTCTTGGTGGCGTCGCCGGCGCGGCCATAAGATTTGGCGAGGACGATGATACGACTGGCGAACTTTGGGCGGGAGCGCGACTGCGCCACCACGGCCTTGTCATTGGTGATTTGGCGATTGCGCCCGCACTGACAGCTGGATTCAGCGCCGTTACCGGCCCTACCGAGATCGAGCGCGAACGCGAAATCCGCCACGATGGCGATGCATCATTCCTCGGCTTCGTTGGTGCGGAGCTTTCGTTCAGAGTGAGGCAAGCTCCCAACGTCGAACTCGTCTACCAACTCCACCATAGATCCGGCGCCGATGGTACGTTTGGGAATATGACAGAGGGTTCCAATGCGAACGCTCTTGGAATCCGTTATCGCTTCTAACGCTCGGTGCTGTAGCCTTTTTTACAGGCGCCTACGCACCCACCCTGTTGGTTCAGGACGGCGACACTCGCGTGAGGGTCGGCACGATGAACCATCGAAAATCTCAAGGCGGGATCGCCCTATAGCGCCGTGTCACCCTCATTCTATATCCTTCAGCGTATCCAGCGGCCCTTTCAATGCAGACCTGGGCTGAATCAACTCTGGCGCAATCAGGAAGGTCTGCGGTGCCGTCGGCGGTTCATCGATCAGCTCGAATGCCTTCGTGATCATCGCCTCAACATTCTGCCGCACCATGATTACGGGGAAGGACAGGAAGGAGCCGAAGGGGTCATAGTCGTAGCAACCGACGACGAGTTCGCTGAACATTTCCGCTGGCCGGCCCGCCATGAAACGCAGCAGACCTTCCATATTGATCGATGAATTGATGAACAGCGCGCGCGGCAGCTTGCCACGGCATTGGTAAAACGCCTCGAAGGCACGCAAAGTTATATCAGGCGAATACCCGGAGGACTGCACACCATCGTCAGGGTCGGCGCCCAGCAGCGCCTTCTTGGTCGCATGGAAAGCGGCGATGCGTTCGCGGCTGGCGTGGTCGTTGCGGCCGCCAAACAGAAACAACTCGTCCGGCCGCAGAGGATCGTCGTTGCCGAAGTGGCGGATGATTGCTTCCGTCAGCATCCGCGCGCCCTGATAATTGTCGCTGATCACCGAATGCGCCTTCGCTCCCGGCAGGTCGATGTTGATATGCCTCAGCCCCGCCAGTTCGCAGACCTCGTGCACGCCATCGGGATCGGTGGCGCCGACGATGAAGAGCTGGTCGATTGAATAGGAGATCAGCGTCTCCGCGGTCCGCCGTTCCTCTTCCGGGTCGCGGCTGGCGCTAACCACGACCGGGCATTGTCCGCGGCTGCGCACATGCCCCTCAAAAGTCTGCGCCATGGAGGAGAAGTAGCGATTGTCGTGGACGGGCAGCATCAGGCCGACCAGGCCCGATCGCGAGCGGCGCAAGCCTCGCGCTTGCAGATTCGTGGTGTACTGGTGGAGTTCGGCGAGGCCGAGAATTGTTTGCGCCGTACTTTCCTTGATGCGGCGCTTGCGCCAAGTGCCGTTCAGCACGGCACTCACGGTCGACGGCGAACTGCCCGACAGCACGGACAGGTCATAGATCGTCGCCTTCCTTTTGACCCGCTGATCCATCTGGCGCCTCCGGCGCGTCTATTTAGAGCAATAACCCGCTTGACGAGAGCTTCTCGATGCACAATAGTTTCTGCACCATCGATTGTGCAAGCGAAAACCGGTGGATGATCGATGGGGAAGTGCCCCGTCTCTTCGGGGAGGTTTCTAACGGCCGCCGTCGTTCGACGGCTCGAGTGTGTTCCCACTAGGAACGTTATGGGAGGAGTACAGATGAAAAAGCTCATGATCGCGGCGCTTGCCGCGACCCTTATGATTGGCGGATCATTCGCTGCGCTGGCACAGCAAGCCGGCAAGGTCGGCGTTGTCGTCAAGATCGGCGGCATTCCGTGGTTCAACGCAATGGAGGCGGGTATCAAGGAGCGCGGCCAGAAGCTCGGGATCGACGCATTCATGGTCGGCCCGACCAGCGCTGATCCAGCACTGCAAGTTCGCGCCATCGAGGATCTGATCGCGCAGGGCGTCAAGGTCATCGGCGTCGTGCCGAATGATGCGAAAGTGCTTGAACCAGTGCTGCAGAAGGCCAAGGACGCCGGCATCATCGTCATCACGCATGAATCGCCTGGCCAGAAGGGCGCCGACTGGGATTTCGAACTCGCATCCGCGACCGGCTTCGGCGAGGCTCACGCCAAGCTATTGGCGGACAAGATGGGCGGCAAGGGTGAGTATGCAGTCTTCGTCGGCTCGCTGACGGTGCCGCTGCACAATGCCTGGGCCGATGCGGCAATCGAATATCTGAAGAAGAACCATCCCGACATGAAGCTTGTCGGCGAACGTTATGGCGTCGCCGAGGACGTAGACAAGAGTCGCAGCACTGCGCTTGACCTGATTTCCGCAAATCCAGGCTTGAAAGGCTTCCTCGCCTTCGGCAGCCAAGGCCCGATCGGCGCTGGCCGCGCAATCGAAGAGCGCCGGAAGGTGGGCGAAATTTTCGTGCTCGGACCATTCTCGCCAGGCCAAGGCCGGAAGCTCATCAAAAGCGACGCGATCTCCGGCGGCTTCATGTGGAATCCGAAGCAGGCGGGCGAGGTTTTCGTCACGCTGGCTGACCATCTCATGAAGGGCAACGAGATCAAGGACGGCGATACGATCGAAGGGCTAGGGACAGTCAAGCCGGACTTCGAAAACCGTAACATCATCGTCGATCAACTCGTCCCAATCAACAAGGACACTGTCGACGATCTCGCGGCGATGGGCCTGTAAGGCCTCAAGCTAATGGCAGCCGGGCCGGCGTCGAGCCGGTCCGGCTGCAGGATTGCAAACGCGATTGGATCCAGGGTTTCAACTCGATGGCTGATCAGGCACTCGATGGCGCCGCATCACGGCCGCTGCTGTCGCTCCGCAACGTCAATATGACGTTCGGCGGCGTGAAGGCGCTGAAGAATGTCAGTTTTGAGGTGCTGCCGGGCGAGGTCCATTGTCTTGCCGGCGAGAACGGCTCCGGCAAGAGCACGCTGATCAAGGTCATTACGGGCGTGTACAAGCCCGAGGCGGGCGCCGTGATCGACTATGATGGCCAGAACTACTCCCATATGTCGCCGGTTACGGCGCAGGCCAGCGGAATTCAGGTCATCTGGCAGGACCTCGCCCTGTTTCCCGAGATGACTGTCGCCGAGAATATCGCGTTCCAGACCGTCATCGGCCGCTGGCCGCGGCTGGTGAACTATGCCGAGATGCGCCGTGTCGCGATCAACGCCTTGCAACGTCTTGGTGTTACCTTCGATGTCGATCTGGCACTCCACCACTTTCCCATCGCGCAACGGCAGATCGTAGCAATCGCGCGCGCCCTCGTCGGCGAGGCAAAGCTCGTCTTCATGGACGAGCCGACGGCGTCGCTCACCCAATCCGAAACCGACTATCTGCTGGACATTGTGCGCAATCTGTCGGCGGCGGGCGTCGCCGTTGTGTTCGTCAGTCATCGACTGGCGGAGGTTCTTGAAATCTCCAGCCGCGTCACCGTGCTGCGCGACGGCGCCCTGGTTGGCGTCTATCCAACCAAAGGCCTGACCCAGTCGCGCATCACCGAGCTGATGACCGGCAAGACCTTCGATTATTCCGTCCTGCACCGCGATTTGAGCACGAGCCCGGTCATGCTTGAGGTCAAGGGACTGTCGCGGCCCGGCGAATTCGACGACGTGTCCTTGACGGTCCGGCGCGGCGAGACGCTCGGCATCACCGGGTTGCTCGGGTCAGGGCGCACCGAATTGGCGCTGACATTGTTTGGCATGCGCAAGCCGAAATCGGGCTCTGTCGTCCTGGATGGCAAACCCGTTCGCTTCGGATCCAACCGTGACGCGATCGCCGCCGGCGTCGCCTATCTTTCGGAAGACCGGCTGTCGCTCGGTCTCATTCAGCCCCAGGCAATCGCCGACAACATGGTCATCGCCTCGCTGGACAAGATCCTTTCAGGCGGTTTCATTTCGAGCGATCGCAAGCGATCTCTGGTCAATCGCTGGATAAGGGATCTCGGGGTCAGGATCGGAAAGCAGGACGACGCGATCTCGACCCTGTCAGGGGGAAATCAGCAACGTGTCGCCATTGCAAAATGGCTGGCGACCGACCCGAAGCTGCTTATCCTCGACGCACCGACGGTCGGCGTCGATGTCGGCGCGCGCGCCGGCATTTTCGACATCGTTTCCAAGCTGGCGGACAGCGGCCTGGCCATTATCCTGATCTCGGACGAGGTGCCTGAAGTCTATTTCAATGCGGACCGTGTGCTGCACATGGCTCAGGGGCGCATTGTCGGCGAATTTACGCCGGGCACTACGACCCTCCAGGCGATCGAGGAGGCGGTCTATGCGTAGGTTTGTCCGCTCCCACGCAACGGAACTGGCTTTGCTCGCCGTTATCGCAGTCATCTGCGTCTTTCTTTCGTTCGCGACAGACCGGTTCTTCACCCTCGGCAACGCGTTTGACCTTCTGAACACCAGCTCGGTCAACATCATTTTCGCCGTCGGCCTGCTCGTCGTGCTGGTCGCCGGCGGCATTGACATTTCCTTCGCGGTTGCTGCCTCCGTTGTGCAATATCTGACGGCGACCGTCCTCGGCTGGGTCGGCGGCGGCAATTGGATTATCGGCGTCATCATCGCTGGCGCATTGGGCGTCGCGTTGGGCTGCATCAACGCCTTCCTGGTCCACGGGTTCAGAATCATTTCGATCGTCGCCACGATTTCGACTTTCAACATTTTCTTCGGCTTGCTGATGTTCTTCACAGGCGGCGTGTCGATCTACAATCTTCCGGACTGGCTCACCAACCGTGTCGTGCTGTTCGAGCGAGAGATGGCTGACGGCAGCTGGGCGGAAATCACCCTACCTGTGCTCATTATGGCCGTCTGCGTGTTCGCTACCTGGACGTTGATCACGCGCACCACCACTGGGCGCCAGCTCTACGCATTTGGCGACAATCCGGAGGGCGCGCGCCGCTTCGGCATCAATATTGGCGCCATGCAATTTATCGCCTTCGGCTGGCTGGGCCTGATGGCGGGCATCGCCAGTCTCGTCCAAGCGCATTACGCACAGGAAGTCGTGCCGAACGCCCTTTATGGGCGCGAACTCGACGTCCTGGCAGCCGTAGTCCTTGGCGGTGCGCGGCTCGGCGGCGGCAAAGGCAGCGTGCTCGGCTGCATTCTGGGCGTTCTGTTGGTCTCGATCACCCAAAACGGACTCAATTTGATGGGTGTATCGCCTTTCGCGTTCAAGATGATCGTCGGCGCCATTATTCTTGCCGCCATCACCCTGTCGAACACCAGCATCGAACGCCTGCTGCCGTTCCTGAAAAGCCGGCGGGTGCCTTCATGACGGTTTTGATTGAACGCGCCCGCAACGCGCTCGGCCCCGAACTGGCAGGTCCGCTCGCCGCGTTCGTAGCGGTCATGGTCGTGTTCGGCTTTGCCGCGCCGAACTTCTTTTCCCGTGCCACCTTTGGATCGGTCGCCTTCCAGCTGCCGGAACTCGGCCTCCTCACGCTTGCCATGCTGCTGCCGATCCTGACCGGCGGCTTGAACCTGGCCATCACCTTCACGGCCAACATGGCCGGCCTGACATTGGCTTGGGTACTGCAAAGCCAGGGAGGCGTCGACGCAGGCATCGGCGCCTTTGTCCTTGGCTCGGTCCTTGCCATCGCGGTCGGAGCACTGAGTGGGCTGATCATGGGGCTCGTCATCGCCTACACCAAGGCTCACCCGATCCTGGTCTCGCTGTCGATGATGATCTTCCTGCGCGGTCTCGGCGAATTCCTGACGCGCGGCGGCGACGTGTCCGGCATTCCCGGCTTCTTCGCGGCGATCGGCTACGGTTCGATCTTTGGCATCCCGGTACCGTTGCTCATCTTCATCGCTTGCGTGCTGATCTGGCATGTCTTGCTGACGCGCATGAAGCTAGGCTTCAACACCTACATGATCGGCTCCAATATCGAGGCCACGCGCTATTCCGGTATCAATACGCGCAAGGTGCAGGTTCTCGTCTACACATTGTCCGGTGCGATGTGCGCGGTCGCCGGCATCATCATGCTGGCGCGCTTCAATTCGGTGCGTGTCGGCCACGGCGAGTCTTACCTGCTGATCACCGTGCTTGCCTGCTTCCTCGGCGGCGTCAATCCGTTCGGCGGCTTCGGTCGGGTGATCCCGGTCTTCGTTGCGCTGGTCGTGCTCCAGCTTCTGTCCTCCGGGCTCAATCTGATGGGCGCAAGCCAGCATCTTGCGACGGCAGTCTGGGGCATCCTGATGATCACGGTGATGATCCTGCGCTGGCTTGCCGGGCGCCTCAAATTCCTGAACACAAACAGAGGATGAGTTAGATGCATGGTTTTGGGGTCCACACCTCGATGTGGACGATGAACTGGGACCGGGCCGGCGCGGAGAAGGCGATCGCGGCTTCCGTCAAATACGGGATGGACTTTATCGAGATCGCGCTTCTGAACGCGCCGGCGGTCGATGCCGCGCACACACGCGCCTTGCTCGAAAAGCACAATCTTCCTGCCGTTTGCTCGCTTGGCCTGCCGGAGCGCGCCTGGGCCTCGGTGCGGCCGGATGCCGCCATCGAACATCTCGAAGTGGCGATCGACAAGACCGCGGAAATGGGCGCGCTGGCGCTTTCAGGCGTGATTTTCGGCGGCATCGGCGAACGCACCGGCTTGCCACCGACCGAAAAGGAATACGACAACATCGCCCATGTGCTGACCGTCGCCGCCAAGCACGCCAAGAAGCGCGGCATCGAGCTCGGAATCGAGGCGGTGAACCGCTACGAGAACCATTTGATCAATACCGGCGCGCAGGCCGTCTGGATGGTCGAGAAGGTCGGGGCCGACAACATCTTTGTTCATCTCGACACCTACCATATGAACATCGAGGAGAAGGGGGCCGCCAACGGCATTCTGGCCGCCCGCGACCACCTGAAGTACATCCACTTGTCTGAGAGTGATCGCGGCACACCGGGCACCGGCAACTGCCCTTGGGACGAGATCTGCGCGACGCTGGCGGCGATCGATTTCAAGGGCGGACTGGCCATGGAAAGCTTCATCAACATGCCGCCGGAAGTCTCCTACGGTCTCTCGGTCTGGCGGCCAGTCGCCAAGGACGAGGCCGAAGTGATGGGCAATGGCTTGCCGTTCCTGCGCAACAAGGCTCGCCAATACGGTCTGATCTGACACGATGGATGACGGGCAGAAGGCGGACGGCGCAAGGATCGCCGTCTTCGACGTCGGCAAGACCAACATAAAACTCTCCGCGATGACGCTCGACGGCGTGCTCGCGGAGAGCCTCTCTGTCCACAACGAAGTGCGGCCCGGTCCACCTTGGCGGCATCACGATCTCAACGGCATTAGCGACTGGCTGTTCGGCTCGCTCGCCACTTTGTGCCGTCATCATCCGCTGGAAAAAGTGGTCGGCACTGGACATGGCTCTGCGGGTGTTCTGGTGAACGCAGATCCCGACGAGACTTGCGCCCTGCCGATGATTGATTATGAGCAGGACCTGCCGCCTGCAATTCGCGATGGCTACGCGCCGCTTTCGGGCGATTTCTTCGATCGCGGCAGCGCGATCATGCTGAAGGCCGCCCACCAGGCGCGCCAGCTGTACTGGATGCAGCAGGTTGATCCGGAGCGCGTCGCTCGGGCTCGCTGGTATCTGGGCTTGCCGCAATATTGGGCCTGGCGGCTGTCAGGCGTGCCATCGGCCGAAACGTCGATCCTCTCTGCGCAATCACATCTATGGAACAATGTGCGCAAGCAGTGGGCGCCCATTGTGGCGGGGCAGGGATGGCAGCGCCTCATGCCACCATTCCATCCGGCCTGGCAGACGCTGGGGCCGATCCGGCACGATCTGGCGCGCCGGCACAGCATACCGGAAAACCTGTCCGTCCTGACAGGCGGCCACGACAGCAGCCTGAACCTCTACCGCTACCAGGCGGCAGGCATGCGCGACGCCTGCGTGATCTCTACCGGAACCTGGATTGTCGGAATGTGCGCGGCGACACCTCTCGACCAACTCGATGAAAATCGCGGAATGGTGCTGAACAGCGACGTGACAGGACGCCCGGTCGGCGGCGTTTTGACCATGGGCGGACGAGAGTTCAGTCATGTGGCAGGGCAGGGGGTGGCAGGGCGGGGGCAAGAAGGAACTGCGGCCGACGCTGCGCTGGTCAGCTTGCTGATTGAGCGCGGCACTTTCGCATTGCCGTCGTTCGGCGACGATGACGGCCTGTTTCCGGGCAGCGCTGTGCGCGGCCGGTTTGAAGGGCCGCCTGCAGAAACCCCTGCTGAGCGCAAGGCGCTCGCAGTGCTCTACGCCGCGCTGCTGACGGTGGAATGTATCGATGCGCTGAACGAAAATGGGCTGGTTGCATTGGATGGCACCTTCCTGAGGGATCCGCTCTACGCCACGCTGGTTGCCGCGCTGCGGCCAAACGCCGAAACGGTCTACAACCTCGACTCCTATGGTACCGCTTCGGGTGCGGCGTTGCTTGGCGAACATGAAACTCGTGACACGCCGGCTCCGATCGCGCTCAGCCTGCCGACTGTCTTTGCCGGCGATCGTGAGACGCTCGCAGCCTATGCACGGCGGTGGCGCGAACTGGCGAAGCGAAACAACTTGCAACGGGCCAAGACCAGCAAAAGGAACGATCGATGACTGATGACAGCGCTCTGCGCCGCGAGATGGTGGATGTTTGCCGCCGGATGAACTCCAGCGGTATCAACCAGGGCAATGCCGGCAACTTGTCGGTGCGCTGCGGCGACGGTTTCCTGATCACGCCCTCGTCGCTGTCCTACGACACAATGACGCCCGAAGACATCGTCGAGATGGACTTTGACGGCACCTATGTCGGCCGACGGCCCTCCTCGGAGTGGCGCTTCCACCGTGACATTTTGAGAGAGCGGCAGGAGATCAACGTCGTACTGCATTGTCACTCGCTCTACGCCACGACGCTGGCCTGCCATCATAAGACGATCCCGAGCTTCCACTATATGACAGGAGTGGCGGGCGGCACCACCATCCGCTGCGCGGGCTACGCGACCTTTGGCACGCAGGCCTTGTCCGACAATGCGTTGGTTGCACTCAAGGATCGCCTCGCCTGCCTGCTCGGCCAGCACGGCCAGATTTCGCTCGGCAAGACCATGGAAGCGGCGTTGTGGCTGGCGAACGAGGTCGAAACCCTGTCGCGCATGTATGTCCAGGCGCTTAGCCTTGGCGAGCCGCCGGTCCTTTCCGACGAGGAGATGGCGCGGGTGATCGAGCAGATGAAGAAGATGAGCTATGGCCAAGCGCCGGATCCGGAGGGAACGAACGATTTGGCACGGCCGCGCGACGCTGCGGTCTAGCGCTGCTCCGGCAGCTTTTAGTGAAGAGAGGTTTGGTTTCGCGCTGGGTGGCAGGTGAAGACTGAGATGTCTTCCTTACGGCAAACGGTGAATCAAATCGTTCAGCAAAAACAGCGACGCGCCGGCGAAGACGGCCGCAGCCGCGTCGTCCAGCATGATGCCGAGTCCACCTCTTACCTTCTCATGCACGACGCCGATGGGCCAAGGCTTGACGACGTCGAAAAACCGGAAAGCAAGGAAACCTGCTGCCCACCAGACCGGGTCTGGCGGCAGCATGGAAAGCGTTGCGGCGGTGCCGAAGGTCTCGTCAATGACGACGATCTGCGGATCCTCCGTCCTGGTATGGGAGACGATATGCGACGACGCCCATACTCCCACGGCGAATAAGGCCACATAGGCGAGCACGATCAGCCAAGGCGATGCAGGTATCAGGACCGCGGCAACAGCCACTCCGACGCCCGCGCCGGCCGTGCCCGGCCATACCGGAGATAGTCCTGCGCCGGCAGAGGTCGCGAGCAGGTAAGCAAACCTAGGCAGAAATCTACGCATGGCGTTTCGAACGGCTTCCTGGTGAATTGCGGATATGCGTTATATCAGTCTATCCGGTTACTTCCGCCAATGCGGTCGCGCAAAAGCATGCCCTCGGGTCTGACCCGGTCAGGCCGCGACGCGCTTTAGACCGCCAGTCGATTTGCGACAGCGGACACAACGGGCATTGCGCTGACCACCTCGATCGGCGCCGACGGGCTGGAACGAACCCACAATTTGCCGGTTAAACTTCGCGGAACGACATCATCAGAGGAGCCAAGTCATCATGATCGCCGGTCTCATGAAACGCCGTATCGACCCGCTATGGGAGCAGGCCGCCTCTCCGCTGATCGGGATCGGCATGACCCCGAACCAGGTTACATCAGGCGGGCTGGTGCTCGTCGCCCTGTCGTGCGCCGCCTATGTGTACCACCAGTCAAGCCTTGCCTTTGGCCTTTGCCTGGCGTTTGCCTTCACCTTCGACGCGCTCGACGGGGCCGTTGCCCGTCGCAGACATATGAGCACCAAGGCGGGTGGCTATTTCGACGCCATGGCCGATCGTTATCAGGAATTCGCCGTATTTGTCGCAATAGGCTGGGTCGCCGATCTGTGGGCGATCGCCATGATCGCATTCGCCGGCGGGCTCCTCACCAGCTACGCCAAGGCGCGGACGGCGATCGAAATCCCCATAGAAAACCACGCATGGCCGGATTTCTTCGAACGGATGGAACGCCTGGTGTTCATTTGCGTGCTGTTGGTCGCCGACGGATTGGCGACCGCCATGGGCGCCGCTTCACCCTGGATTCTGACTGGCGGGTTCGCGCTGTACGCACTCGTGGCCAACGCCACAGCGCTGCAACGGATCAATCGCGCATTTGCGATGCTCAAACGAGCGGACGCGCAGCAGCTGTGAGACGGCGAAATCCCATAAGGATGAGGCGGCCCGGCGCTCCCTGCGTGCCAGATGTCCGCGCTCTCGTTAGACCGTTTCGAGCCGGCTGAACCGAACCGGGATGATTTTGCGGGTCTTCAGTTGTCCTGCCGAATCCTTATCGATGACCGTCAGCAACTGCCCTTGTTCAGGGCCCACAGGCAGAACCAGGCGGCCCCCTGGCTTGAGCTGCTCAAGCAAAGCCGGCGGCGCCCGCCCCGCCGCGACGCTGACCAGGATCTTGTCGAATGGGGCGTGCTCGGGCCAGCCGCGAGACCCGTCCCCGACACGAATGCTGACATTGGATAGACCGAGGTCCTGCAGCAGAGCCTCGGCATGGCTTGCGAATTCCTCGATGATTTCGACGCTCCAAACGTGCCCGGCGAGTTCCGCGAGGATTGCGGTTTGGTAGCCCAGGCCGGTGCCGATCTCGAGCACCGCCTCGTGCGGTTGGAGAGCAAGGAGATCGGTCATGAGCGCGACGATGAACGGCTGCGAGACGGTTTTGTCGAAGCCGATCGGCAGTGGCATGTCCTGGTAGGCATAAGGCGCGACCGAGCTTGGCACGAACAGATGGCGCGGCACCCGCTGCATCGCTGCCATCACCCGTTCATCGAGCGCCGCCTTGCCGAGCTCTTCGCTTGCAAGTTCGGTATGGATTGCAATCATCTCGACCATGTGCCTGCGTAGCACTGCGAGATGCTCTTCCTTCATTGGCTTCATGACCTTCGGGCTTTCTTCAACCAGGCTTGCTGCCAGTCAGGCTTATATCCTGTTCGTCACAGCAACACCCGGCTTCGTTTCCAGTTGCGGGTGGCCCACGGCGACCGCAGGTAATTTTGGCGTTGCATCTTGATAGATATCGTCGGCGGCCCTGGAGATCAGTGCCATGTCGCCATAACGATATGTCATGGATCGCGGTGATTGAACGATGAACGGCTGAATCGCGTGCATGCGTGGGCAGCCGGCGATCTCGACCGGCGTTGTCGTTGTAGTAGTGGACGCCTGTTTCACCGATGCTGCGACTGCTGCGTGGCTTCGGCAGCGGAATGCCGTGACAGGCGGTCCGGGAGGTTCCTCACGCACCTACCCAATCGGAGTTCCTAAATATCCAGCTAAAGTCTGGAGGCCGCTGCTTTATCGCTTCCAAGAGTGCTGAGTGGAACTCGGCGGGGACCTCCGCCTTGCCGCTCGGCCGTCGCGGTTGAATCCTCATAAGCTAAAGTAGTGAAATCTGATGGAACTACCGGCCCTGATGTGCCATTTTACCACGTCGTGAGAGAAGACGAAGGCAAATGAGCCAGCACAATGCCACTGTGATAGGCGTCGTGGTGCCCATGTTCAATGCCGAGAGAACCATTCTCCCGACGCTGACCAGCATCTGCCAGCAGAGCCACCAGGCGCTGGACATTGTCGTAGTGGATGATGGGTCGACGGACCGGTCCGCGTCAATCGTGGCCACCTATGCCGAGCAAGATCGGCGTATACGCCTTTTCAGGCAGCCGAACGCGGGTGTTGCGCACGCACGCAACAGCGGCGCCGCTGCCACTGATGCGGAGTTTTTAGCGTTCGTGGACGCGGATGATCTTTGGGCTCCATCCAAAATCGCACTGCAACTGCGCGTCCTGCAGGAAGGAGGCTCGTCAGCTGGCCTGGCATATTGCTGGTTTGCGGAGATCGACGAGGACGGTCGGATATTTTCATTCCAACAGCCCGATGCCGATGGTCGCGTGCTGCAACGCATGTGCAGAAACAACTTTGTCGGTAACGGAAGTTCGATGCTTGTACGTCGCTCCGCATTCGAGCGGGCGGGACAGTTTGATCCTTCCCTGAGGGCGAGGAACGCACAAGGCTGCGAAGATCTTCTAATGTGCCTCAGAATAGCGGAGAATTACGAGTTTCGTGTCGTGCCCCAACATCTTGTGGGTTACCGGAGGACGATCGGCAACATGTCGAGCGATGTCATGCAGATGTTTCGTTCGTATGAAATTGTCCTAGCCGAGTTTCGCGAGAAATATCCGCAATTTGTGAGCGATCTCAATGCCCATCTGCTTGACACGGTCAATGGGCTTGCCGTGAGAGCTCTGGTTCAAGGGCGGCCTTCCGCAGCCTGGTACCTGTCGAAGAAGCTCTTTGTCCTGGAGCCGCGCACGGCCATTTCACGTCTGCCTCATACGGTCGACGTCTGCTGCCGGGGGCTGGTTCCTCGCTGGATTAAGGTTCGAGTGAAACGAATGCGAAACGCCGAGTCTCGGCCTCTTTATGGAAAGATTTATCTGGAGAGGTGAGCGCGTCCCTGATCGGGCGTACCGAGCCGGAGCTGTTGAGCTAGATGCTTGATCCCAGGCTTTGGCGGCGCACGTGGCAGTCACGTCATTGCCCGGACCCTGAGCGGCCACCAGAACGATCTTGCCCCGACCACATTTCCATAGGACACGTGCAATTACGCGCCGCCTCTATACAATATTTAATTGTTTAATTCGCGACCGCCGCTCCTGGTGGGACCTTCAGCGTAATTGTGATGGTGTCACCCGGAGCAAGCAGAGTATCTTCAGTCGCCTCGGTCGTCGCTGCCCGTCCGTCAGTGGAGCGGGTTACACCGATCGTAATTCGGTCCCCTTCGCCTACAAGGTCGCTGCGCATCTGCATCACGTAGGCGATTTGTTTGGTCAATGAATCCATCTCAGCGCGCATTTGGTTCATCGCCGCGCGTTCAGTCTGCAAGTCAGCCAACAGGTCGATTCGACCCTGGTCGATAAACTTTTCAAGACTGCGCTGCAAATCCCCTTGGTCGCGTTCAAGTCGAGCGATCTCAGCGCTGGTTTGCAAAGCGCGGGTCGCTGACAAGAGCACTGCGCGTTGAGCATTGTTGACGCTAGTGATCTGGACCAGACCTTTTTCGAAGAGCTTCTTGAGGCGAACAAGTTCCGCTGCATCTGCGGCTGCGCCCGCTTGATCCGCCTTCTGCTGCTCCTTCAGATAGCCCATTCGTTCCGCCGCCTTGGTTGCGGCCAACTTAATTGAAGCGCGCTCCTTCTCCTGATCCGCATAGACAGCTTCAAGATGCTTCCCCTCCTGCTGCAAAGCTTCGTCGCGACGAGGTTCGAGGCTCGGGTCACGTTCTGCGTCCGGAACCTCAATCGCTCTGGCGCCGCTCAGCTGCGCCTCTATGCGAGCAGCTTTGATTTCGCTTTCCTGGTACTTGATGCGCAGAATGTGGAGGCGGCCGCCAAGGTCCGCTGCTGTCATTTCAGGGTTTTGAAGCTCACCGCGACCGTAGCCGCCGCTAGTCGCCACAGCTTGTCGGACAGTCATTCCTGGTCTGAAGGCCTGAGTCCCAGGAGAGGCAATGTCCCCGTCAATATAGATGGGTCGGTATTCCTCAATATCAACTACAATCTGATCCGGATAAAAACCAGTCCAAGTCTCAGTGCCATCGGTGGATCGTTGCGGAAGGGATTTTGGTTTTAAAACATCAATTACCTCCTTCCGAACATCCTCTATTGTCTTCCCGAGAACTTTTAGGGGGCCTAGGACCGGCAACACAACTACACCGCTTTGGTCGATCACAGCTCGCTTTTGCATCTCGGGATAGCCTATGACAGCGAAGCCGATCACGTCGCCAGTCTGCAGACGGTACTCGCCGGCATTGTACTCCTCTGCTAGGGCAAGGCCATTCGACAGATTCGCGTTTGCGAACAACAGAAACATGCATGCGAGCGCAGCGCAGCTGCCTGCCCGTATCCAGCGCACCGATCTATTCAACATTCGCGATCACCCCGCAATGCTTGAGCATGACATCGGCGCAGACCAATGCCATTCTTTTGAGGCGAATTTACGCTCTGAACAACGGCAACAAGGCAGACGATGTTCCGAGATCGCGCCACTTTGATCGTCATCCGGCTGGAAGGATACAACTATCCGGCGCCCACCGCGATCACGGCGATCATGCTGTTGCTATCGTTCGCCATGCTCCTGGTCGTCAATCTGGTGCAGTCGTGAAGCCCAAACGCCATGGCCGACGTCACCATCGTGTCGCCGATCGGAAGCGACACCGCCGGCCAGCGTGCAGCCGGTCGCGCGCTATCTGATGGCAGTCGCGTTCTGGTGACCTGAGCGGCATTGGCCGCCGCCTGAGGCGCTGGCCGCCATGTCCGCCGCTCCGCTAAACACGGAAGCTGCGCGGCGGACATACCAACGTCGAAGCCATCCCATTTTGCTCAGCTTGGCCGACACAACTCGACTCAGCCTCTGCCTAAATCCAGATCGCATGGCATGGCCAGTCCGTGCGGCAAACCTCTCTTGGCCGCCGGGAGTTGGTCGCCTGGAAGCAAGCGTCCCGGCACAGGTTGGGGCGTCTTTATTCGCACATGCTAATATATCGGTCGCTCTGACCGGTTCCGATATGTTATGATGGTTAACGCGCTGAGGCCTGGATAGCCAAGGAGCGCGTCACGTCAGCGGCTGCGAGTGGGACGGCGATGTCCTTTTTGCTTTTTTTGCGAGGCCTTATCATAGTACTGTTGGCATTCGCCATCAGTATATATTTGCTCACCGGCTCCCTCTGGGGCACGTTTATCCAAACGTTAATTTGTGGGGTCTTGATACAGATTGGGTACTTTGTCGCTGTCATGCTGCTAATGTGGCGCTCGGTCTCCAAAGAATCGGTGACTCCGAAGTCACACATCGCGCGATGAGTCGAAAGGGAGCAACTGCCGAGCCACTTAGTGAGGCGGGCTACTCTCCGCCTTTATAGGCTCTGGCTGCTAGAGCAGGACGATCAGCAAGATGACACCCCACACCACGAAACAAAATGTGACTGCAACCTGTCTCATTCGGGCAGCGGAGAGGCTTTCCGCGAGGCGCCAGATGCGCGCAGGACCCTTGAGGTGATTGTTATCGCGCGTCTGTGATCGACGAGCCATTCCAATCGACCTCCCTGTTCCCGCAAGACAGGCTCAACCGGAGCCCGGAATCTCTTGCTCAGATGTTTTGCCATCTGGCAATACGACTCAATTTCTTCCTTCAATTGGAGCTTACGACATGCAGCGGAATTGCGGCAGTCGGAGCATGGGCTTCGTGAGGTTTCGGTTTTATTGCATCAGAGGTTAGGAGTTGCGCCGTTGGCGAAGAGCGGGCTGATGCCCGCCCCGAGCGGTGTGCCCTGTGCTCCGCGGGCGTCGATATTGAATCTGCAGACATTTAGCCAGATGATGTGGTATGGTGTTTGTCACTAATGCGCTGCCAGTCTCATGCCACGGGTTTGAAGGCTTATGCTCCGCGAAGTTGAAAAGCACCCGGATTCTGCCTTCACATTCGGCGATCCTCAGTGGGGAACGATTGATCTCGAAACACTCGTGGCGGCAGCGCGACGGCAGTTGAGGTTCGTCCTTACATGCGCGCTCGCAGGACTTGTGCTGGGGCTGGCGTATCTCTGGGCCGAGGTGCCCTTGTACGAGTCGACGGCTAGAATCCTGATCGACAAGAACCAGCCATCCGTCGTGACGAAGTTAACAGAGAGCGGAAGCTCCACACAGCTTGACCCGATGATGCTGAGTCAGGTCGAATTGTTGCTTTCCGACCGCATCGGGCTAAAGGTCGTTGACAGCCTCGGTCTTGCTACCGATCGCGCTTTCTTGTCAGCGTCATATTCATTGCTCAACAGTCTCACAGGATCGGTCGCTCGGTGGCCATTCATCGGCAGTTCCGAAGCAAGCGGAGCGTCGGTGAAATCGAGTGCCGCGCGAGGATCCGATCCTCGATGGCAGGCATTTGGCATTCTGGCTGCGAATATAACGGTAGCTCGTGTAGGGCAATCTTACATTCTGGAAGTCCAATTTCGGTCGCCTAGCGCCGAAATGGCGCAAAAAATAGCCAGTAAGTATGCAGAAATCTATATTTCTGACCAAGTCGGAGCCAAAGACGAGTCGATTATCCGAGCTCGCGGCGCACTGGCGGAAGAGCTCGAGACGGTGCGGAAGCGATCGGTTGATGCCGAGCTCGCAATCCACAGGTTCCGAACAGACAATACGCTGACCAAGGAAACGCTGGTTACCTTGCGCCAGCTCGAACTTGAGGCATCCTCTCTCAAGTCGCAATATGAAGAGGTCCTGCAGCAGTACCAAGCGAGCCTGCAGAACCTTTCGGTGGCGTTGACGGAGGCGCGGACTATCTCGGAGGCACCAACCCCCAGCAGCCCGAGTTCTCCGAACAGCAGTCTTACGTTGGCGTTCTGCGTCGTGCTCGCCGGCATGGTTGGCGCCGGTGTGGGCGGAATTCGGGAGTACCGGGAGCGCTTTTTCCGCACGTCGGCTCAAGTGCGCGAGGAGCTCGGACTTCAGACGCTCGGAATGATCCCATTACTGGACGGAAAGCCAATTCGCCGAAACAAGCACGATCGTGCGGCCGGAGAGCCGTCATTCATCGAGGTGGGGAACAGCGCTTTCAACTGGGTAGAACAACATCCGCGCTCTGAATTCGCTGAAGCGATGCGAACTGTGAAAGTCGCTGTTGACGTCGAGTTACCAAGGAAGAGCACCAAGGCGCTCGGCATCGTTTCTTGCCTCCCGGGAGAAGGGAAGTCTCTGATCGCTGCTAATTTAGCGATGGTTCTTGCTATGCAGCGTTGTAAGACGTTGTTGATCGATGCCGATATCCACAATCCTGGCTTGTCCCCTATGTTAGCCAACGGCTGGGAACGAGGCCTGGCCAACTTGTTGGCTGGAGAACTCAATCCGAGAGACTTGCTGGCCCATCAGTCATTGCCATTGAGGTTCCTGCCCGGCGTGAACCAGAGCCAACAAAAGCTCGCAAACACCGTGCAGCCTATCGAGAAAATGGGCGACTTTCTGCTCAAGGTGGGCCCTATGTTCAACTACGTCGTGGTTGATTTGCCCCCGTTGGCTCCAGTCGCGGACGTGAGGTCCTTTGTCCAGCACCTCGACGGTCTTGTTCTGGTTGTTGAATGGGGTGTGACCGCTCGTAAATTCGTGCGCGAAATCCTCGACAACAACCCGATCCTGGCGGATAAATGCATCGGCGTTCTGCTCAACAAGGTCGATATCAAAAGAATCAAGCGGTACCAAAAGTTCGGCAGTGCCGAATTTTACAGTGAACGTTATCATCAGTATTACCAGGCCTAGTTATGGAGCAGGCATTGTTTTGTCTTGAGCAGATAGCCCAAGGAGGGGCTTTGACAAAAAAAGCTCCGTCCGGGCCTATCCGCGCGAGACCAGGAGATGGTGTTCGTCGGCAAGGACCGGCGATACATGTCGCTTCCTCCAGCTGGTGGGCTGCACGCTGGCATCGGACTGGGAGAACGGGCCAGGTCGAGAACCATGTCGGACAGGTGGGATGCCGATCAGTCAGAGTTCGCGATTGGCCCGGCTATCCTGGTCGCCAGTCCTTTGCCGGTCCTTACATTCCGCCACCCAACACCGCCGTAGCGCGGACCCGCAAAGCACCCTGCGAATAGGCCTGCAGCGTATCCTGTCGCGCCTGCATTCCAATTCTCCTGCAGAGCGTTTCATCGCCCGCCAACACCAATGCTTGCGTCACCGCCGTCTCCGCTGAAGAAGCAGTAAGCTTCAGCATATTCTCTCCATGCCTGCCGTAATCCCGGATACCGCCGACGTCGGTCGCGATAACCGGAAGGCCGGCAAGCATCGCCTCGGCGACGACGATGCAGAACCCTTCCGTATCGGACAGGTTGATGAACACGTCACGATCACAGGCTAGCTCGGACCAGCGCGCGACATAGCCATGGAAATGCACGCGATCTGCAATGCCGAGCTCATCCGCCTTCCGTGAAAGCGCCTGCCGTTCCGGCCCATCGCCGTACAGATCGAGGCTTGCAGAAACGCCGCGGTCTTGGAGCATTCGGATGGCCTCGATCAGGCGGTGAAAGTTCTTTAGCGCGATAAGCCGTCCGGCAGCAGCAAGGCGCAACGGTGTGTGAAGCGCGTAATCGCGCTTGTGGCTGGAAGCCTCATCGGCGCAAAACAAAGGCACGATATGCGAGCGGCGTCGGCGCGGCAGGAAGTATGCTTGCGTCTCCTGCAGCGTACTTTCGCAATCAGCCCAGATTTCGTCAACGCGCCAGGACAGGGCCTTGAGCACAGGGCCATAAATGCCTGCGGCGCGCCGGGAGCGGTAGCGGGTAGTGTGTTCAAATGAAACGCAGTGCAGCCGAGGGGCAAACATCGCAACAAGCCGTCCCAGGAGATTGGCCTGCTTGAGCGATAACGCAACCATATCCGGCCGCCACTCCCGGATGAGGCGCAACATTACAAAGAACGTGCCGACAAAGGTGCGCAAGGAAGGCTCTTCACTCTGCGACGTCAGGATAAGATTGTGCTCTCCGATCTTTGCGGCGATTTCATCGGCAAGAGCCCCGTGACCACGGCAAAAGGCGAGAATCTTCAACTCGTGGCCGCTGAAAAATCCTGCTTGCAGCAAGGTGAGTAGCCCATGCTCGGCGCCACCGGGATCGAATCCGTTGATGAAGTAAAGAATTCGCATGTGATAGTGAAGCGCTCCGATTCTCTTGCACTCGTATTTACTGTCGCAACTAACCGCCAGATCTTGTGTGGAATTCTCCTGCGCTTGTGGTGAGGCCTAGTGGTGGGGTCTGGAGACCTCTCAAGTTTTTACCCGTGTTAAGAGACTTGGCGGCCCCGGAGCTCTGATTTCACCTCCGTTATGGTCCTGTGTCGCGGTACAGAATAATCGCTACGGAAGGATTCCAGGGCTGCCGCCTGAGATGCTCGACCTTTCGCCATTCGGCCAGCATCTTTAAGAGCCGTCAGCAAAGTCTTTGCGCAAGGCGCGGTAGAACAATAGCTTGGCTGCACGGCGCACCTGCGGATCCATGCCCCTCGGCAGGGCGCAAAGAAAAAAGTAAACGTACACCCGCCATGACAATGGATCGTGCCACATCGCGCGAATGAGCAAGCGCGCTCCGCGTTTCTTTTCGCCTTGAGCCACGCAATCATTGCCCGCCTTTGCGTATAAACGCCCGTTGCGCCGACGCGCGAGATGCGTAAGTTCCGGCCGTCGCATGACCCATTCTCGCGTGAGGCGTTCGGCTACCGGCAGAAGCGCGTCGAGTCTGCGGGTTATGTTCGAGCCATGGCGCCGTTTATAGACGAGTGCTTCGGCCACATGTTGAAATGTCCAACGCTCGGCTGCGCGCATACAAAACTCTGTATCCTCTCCAGTCCTGAATGCCTCGTTGAACAACCCGATATCTTCGACCATCTCGCGCCGCATAACCATACTGGAAGGAATAATAGGCCCATCAAGCAGAAAATATGTCGGCAGCGTATCAAATTGGTCCGCGCGATAGCGGCGCACGGCGATGTGTAGAGCATCGGACAGATCCGGAGCGGAAAAATCGACAAAATCGCCATAGACAAGACCTGCCTTGCAGCCATTGCCCAAGACGGCTAATTGACGCTCAAGCTTGTCCTCGGCCCAGAAGTCATCGCCGTCGAGAATTGCAATAAGATCGCCGGCAGCATGTCTGATGGCAAGATTCCTCGCCGATGAAAGCCCGATACCCGCCGTCGTCAGGACATGTACGCGCGGCTCCCTGCGACCCAGCGATGCAATCACTTCCGACGAGCCGTCCTTCGAGCCATCATTGACAATGATGATCTCTTTGATGTGGCTCGACGCGGTCTGATTAATCACGCTTTCCACCGCCTGCACGATGAAGCGTTCTTCATTGTGGCATGTCATGATAACCGAAACACTCATCTCGTGTTTCCTGGCAAGGGGCTCGCGAGAAATCGAGGATGCCTCATGCTCCTGGGGTGGCTCCTCCGCATCCTGTGCAATGATAGGCAAAGCCCGTGCCGCGTCAATTCAGGCAGGAGCGAGACAAGACTCAGCGCGACGAAAGCTCGTGTGCCGGAGGCTTCTGTTCCAACGTAAAAGGCGCAAGGAACAAGGAGCACGAGGGGCAGAAGCCGTGCCTGGGCCGCTCCGATCAACCCGTGGAAAAGTGCCCAGCTTAGAGTACGGCTTAAGCGAAACCATGCAGCAATCCATATGAGTGCATAGAGGCTGAGCCCAATGATGCCGTTCTCGGTGAGGATACGTTGAAACTCGCCATGGATCGCAAGCCGCAGCTCGTCAGGAAGTCCGCTGAAATCCGTTTCGATAATATTCTTGAATTGGTTCGTACCCACGCCCATCAGTGGATGTTCGGAGATGAGTTGTCTGGACAGAGTGAAAGCAAACGCGCGCTGGACATTGCTCGGCGTGTCTCCAGGGGCATATTTCCCCGTCGCCGCCAGGTATTCGTGTTGACCCATGCTCAGCGGATGGAGGATGGTCTGCAACTGGTTTCCGACATATGAGTTTTCTACTGTGGTCGCCAGCACGAAAAGACCCACGAAGCCGACGGCGATCGCCGGTACAATCGCAGCGAGCCGTCCGCGCATCAGTAGCGCAGCAGTCAGAAAGAGATAGATCAATAATGCCTTGCGTTCCCCAGATAGCACGAGCAGGGGAAGTATCCCTGCCCATGCAAGCCAAAGGGTGCGCCGCTTGGCCCGATTGGAGAACATGAGGAGCCCCGCGAGCGCAATTGGAACGAAGCTGAACGCGAGCTTCGGATCGAACAGATGCTTCCAGCCGACCAAGTAGCCATGGGCGACATGCCAGGTGATCGTATAGGCGAGGATCAGCACCATGCCGAAAAGCAAGATGTTGACGGCCTTGTGCGTGTCGACCCGGCTGGCCTCCTGTGCCAAGGCGAACGCAAAGGCGCCCACAGCGGACATCTGCAACAGCTCGCGCAGGCCGTTCTCTGCGTCCACGCTGAGGGCCGAGACCATGTGCCAGCCCAAGAAGGGCAGGAGCAGTAGAAAACCGGCTGAAAAAGCCAATCTTCGCCAACGCCCCGTCGCCAGGCCAATCAAGAGCGTCAGCAATGCGATCAGCTCGAACGGACGCAGCAATACAAGATCCGTCTCGAGCCTGATTGGCAGGAAGAGGCTCAGTATCGCGAATGTGAGGAGATAACGCATCACAGCCCCCTCGCGGCGCGATATTCTTTTAGCATGTTCTCTTTCCCGGAAACAGAACTTGTTGGATGTATCAATGCCAGCCCGTGGAGAAACACTTGACCCTGCTCCAGACCGACGACCTCATCGTTCCGCCCGCTGTGGCATCGCATATCGAAGAGGTTTCCGCCTGTTGGGAAAACTCACCCTCCTCGGCTGCGGGGAGGCTTACTGGTGGCAGAGCTCATCAGCAGTCCGACGAGAGTGATGACGCATGCTGGCGTCGCGCAGTCGATGCGTTCTAGCCGACGGTCTCGCTCTCCGGGGTCCAGGCTTCTGGCTGGTCGAGCACAGAGACCGCGCGAACATGGCAGCGAATCTTATGCCCGACATCCCGCGAGCTGAGCTCATAGCTTGTGCCGGTTTCGCCCACGATCGGAACGCCGTCACGATACCATAGACACTCTATTTGCGACGCAATAACGTTCGGTACGACGGTCAGCGCCTGGCCCGGTGAGGTCTGGCCCGAGAAGGCCGGCAATGCGCTGAAGGCCGTCGGGACCCTGGCTAGATCCGTTTCCGTCTGCCGGACCCTTATATAGTCAATCACCATGTCATACGTCTGCGACGGGTTCGGTTGAGCGCGACCCTTTTTGTCGTCATAGGCGAAATCCACCATGATGTATTTTTTCGCTGCGAGTTCCGGTGTCGTCGGAACGCGCGCTACTTCATGGCCGTCGATCACGAAATACGTGTAATCATCCTCGATCTGCGCGTACCAGGTATGAAATTCGCCATCGTATATGTCGATCGTCGCGGGAAAGCCATTCGATGGATCGACTTGATAGCCGGCGATTTTCCGGTGCACGCCATGTGGCGTGATATGTGGATCTGCATAGCCGAGTCTGGGTTTGTGCACGTGCTGGCTGATGTTGATATAGGCCCCGTTGAGACCGTCATATTCCCAAAAGTCCGTCTCAAGACGATTGCGCGTCCGCCAGAATAGCTGCTCCTTCCCATACGCCCAGAAAGCAGGAAAAAATCCCGGGCGGGGCGCGAGTATCTTCGGCAGTCTGGCGCGGATCTCAAAGATCCCCTTTCCCCAACACCGCCCCTGGCCATTGTTGTTCACGGAAGAGAACGCACCTGTTCTCCAACGGCCCTTATGCAAGAGCCGGAGCGCCAGCGTGTGGCTGGTGGCGTCGTGCAAATAGGAGGAGGGCGACGCCGAGATCGGCGGGGTAACGGCGTCAACACCAACGGTCGTCAGATGGGTCGGCGCATACCAGATGCTGCTTTGCTCGCCTTTGGAATCATCGACAACCGAGTTGGATTCGAAGTCGTCAAAAAAAACTGTTGTGTAAGCGCGGATCGGCCGCGCCGCCTCACCACGATGAGCATATCGCCGCTCTTTGCCGATGGCTGCCCAGGACGCCCACGAGGCCGAATCGAATTCATAACGAGCGGGTTTGTCGTTCGCATCCAGGGCTGAAGGAGGGCTCTGGCGATAGGGATGATCGTCGGGCAGGTCGGCTTGCCGGCCGGCGCGCCACATGCCCCATCCCATCAGCTTCTCGATCTGCGAGTCATTTAGTTCGCTTTGCCCGATGATGACGCAATCGATCGCGACATCGGCCCTCATCGGATTGTTCACATCGCCCATGAAGCTCTGCGATTTCATCCGGTTGGGTGTCAATGCATAAACCGTCTGGCCGGCCGTCTTGACCCCATTCACCACAGCCTGCATCACGAATCCGCGGCGGTACCCGACCATGACATTCCAGTCGTCAAAATCGGTCGAGCACTGCCCTTCCTCGCTCTTGAGCTTGCCGTCATGGAGCTGCGAAACGAATGTGCCGGCCGAGGGCTTGAAACAGACCCGCGGCTGGCGATGCACCGAGCCACCCTCCGCTCCATTGGCGCAAAGAACGGAAACGTTATTCGCGTCGGCGTTGACTGCCGAATTGCACCGGGCGATCACCAACCACCAGCGGTGAAGATACGGGGCATCGTTATCGGCGGGCCAGGTCAATGCCTGTTTCGTGCCCTTCTTGAAGAGAACGCCGCCGTTATTCGGAAGCTTTGTCGGCCGCAGGGAGGGCTCGGCCTGCATCGCAGCCACCGGCTTCACGCCGCCCGATTTCCACGAGGAGACTTCGCCTTCGGCCAGATCCTCCTGAAACCAGGATTTCACAATCATTTCCGGGAACAGACCAGGATGCCAGGAGTGAGCTTTCGGCTGCGAGCCTTGAGCCGGACCGGCGGCGCGCGCATCCCGTCCTGGGCGACCGGCGGCCGCCAGCACAAGGGCGGCGCATGCGGCCCGCGCCAGGTCCCGGCGAGAAAGGCGGTTGGTCATTGTCGTGTGCCAAT